>DASPWY010000091.1:0-11238 GCA_035637575.1 Bathyarchaeia archaeon | reverse complement strand
TTGACTGCAGTATAGTTTGTGGCGAGCGCGTACGAGGAAGCCAATTGGTTCATAAAAAGAGCGGAAGGATTGTTGATGATGTCTCCGAATCCTTGGTTTTCCATAACTATGACCACTACGTAGTTGAACGGGTGATTCGCTAGATCATGCAATCCGGCTGTTGTGGAACCCAGAGAATTCGAGAAAGCTAAAGCCAAGACTAGAACCGTTAGAAGTTCCATAGGCTTACCCTTGGGTACTCGCAACTAAAATCTACTGATGAAGGTTTCGGAATTCTAGGCCGTCTGAGCCTGACGTGGATTACTCAGGCTATTGCTGTATATCCCGCTCCATCCACGCGCTCAATTATGTAGATGGAAGGCCAACGTTTTCTTGATAGGATAATTCGAAAGAGCCCTAGACTTCGTGAATTCTGTTCACAGGAGCCAGCATTCAGCAGCGGGCACCTAGCGATTCTTCAAGACCAGGCCCATTTCGGCACCGCCGAGCTATCAATCCCTGTTTCATTCTGCCCATGCTAGGGTCGACAGATTGTCCATATCCGGATCAACATGATTCTCGCTGAACTAGGCAAGTCCTATAACAATGCAATCCTGTCCGTCTCGCAGACACTGCTCTTGGAAAGACGAACACGTCGAACCTTCACCATTGACCCGGACGTCAGTGAGAAGATAGACAAACTGGTAGGCGGTCATAATCTAGAGGTCAACGTGCTCGTCAACAAATCAATACGACGATACATAGAATGGGGAAGATACGTCGACAGCTTCAAACTCGTCACAAGCGATCCTCGACTAATGAAAACGCTCTGGTCACATGTGACCGTCGAAGATGCGAGAAAGATGGGGACCCAGAACGGGAAGGACACCGTTGTCGAGTTTATCCTCTACTATTTCCGCAAGTTCGACCTGGCCTCTGTTCTCAAAACCTTTGAGCTAATAGGTGCAGAATACGCCAACGCCTACGCTTACACAGAGTTCGGTGATAAGGACAGTCGCACCATAATCCTAAGGCACAGCATGGGGCGTAGCGCATCAGCATACTACGGTGCTTCTTTCAAAGCACTCTGCGACCGTCTTGGGGTGACGGTCGAATTGGAAGAGAGCGATGATCAATTGATATGCAAAATCGGTGGCGCTAGTTCCCTGAAGATTATGGCTCCAAAGACTTTCAAAGAGCAGCTGGCCAAACAGGCAGTAGAGAGACGAGTCGAACCGTGAGACTGCCTGCTGAAATGTAGCCAGCCGTTTTTCACCGTTTTGTCGTAAACTAGGAAAAAATATAACTCTCCTTTGTAGGCACGCGTTCAGTTCAGTCAAGGGAACGATTCTTGGATGGTCCTGTGATTCAGACTCAGAGTCTTACGAAGTCGTATGGAACTCGAGTCGCTGTAAACCGGCTAAATCTTACTGTTGACGCGAAACAGGTTCATGGATTCCTCGGCCCTAACGGGGCGGGCAAGACCACGATCGCAAATGTTGCTCTGAGAGATCTCGGAGTAACACTGGCATACCTCGCAGTGTTTCTCTTCCTAAGCTGGTACGCTTTCCGACGCGCTCAAATAATGGAATCTGCCTAGGCGCAGAAACTTTGCCAAAGAAACCGACCGATGAACCCAATGAGGTCAAGTTGTCTGCGAAAGAGATTGATTTCCTGAAGAGTAATGAGCTGTGCAGATTTGCGACAGCTTCACGGAAGGGTGAGCCTCACGTTGTCCCCGTCTCATATATCTGGGACCAGGACTGCGCGTATATTGTTACGGACTATGGGACGCGTAAGCTAAAGAATCTTAGAGAGAACCCTCATGCAGCGGTTCTCGTTGACTCTGCCGGAACCCAGAAAGTATTATTGATCAGTGGACCTGTGGAGATTATTGAGAAGGGAGAAGAGTACCGGCGGCTGTACAAGCTGTTCTATTCCAAGCTGAGCTGGGTCAAGCGAGATCCTTGGAAGGAGGGCGAAGCACCTTTCATCAAGATCAATCCTTCTTTCAAGGCGGGTTGGGGTCTCAAGAGCTAGAATAGGCGAATGTCTACAATGTGTTAGACTCGAACACATTTGAGTGAAGTTTGAGGATTGGCTATCTTCAGCATGCTTATGCTATTTAGTGTAAACGTTGGGGTTATATCAAATCGGCGCGTGTCTATGTTTGAAACGCCATGGAAGAAATAGCTAACCTGGGGTATCCGCCCGAAACGCCGAGTCAGACCGTCCCGCAAGATACTATGACCGACGACCAGTTGAAGGATCTCCTTGCAGAGCTGATATCCTCATCCGCAAGCCTTAATGTGAGGGTCTGGCTCGACGGAGTCTACACAGACATAGAGAATGCGGGCACGCACCGAGAGTGGATGAAAGGCCGAGAAGTCTACTTCAAGGTCGAAGGAAAGGTGGACGGCCAGAACAATCTCGGAGAGGCAGCATCCAGGAGCGTCTAATCATGGAGACTCGTAGATGGAAGGCGTTTCTCAGAATGAACGGTGAGACGACAGATGACACCAGTCAGGATATTCTGACCGAATTCAAAGCCATGGTCGAATATCTAAAGTGGATTGGCGTTGATTACTCAATGGTCGTGCAGGTCGAGGCAGGCCAAACAGAGCGCTCTCAATCCCTTGCCTTGGAGCAAACTCCCCGTCGGCGAGGATCGCGGCAGTTAGGAGACTGATGCTGACAATGGCCAAATTCATAATGTCAATCGGGGACACTGCATTCGAGATTCTAGCAAATGAGGCGAAGAACCGGGACGTTACGGTGCAGCAGTTGCTCAGAGCGGTCGTCGTGCCTGATTGGATAAAGCAGAACGCAGACGGACAGCCTCCTAGAGAGAATGGTTCCAATCTGATTCAATCCTCGATCTACGGTGGAGATTCCCGCAATTCTAGGATGCTCGTGTCCCCCGTCGCCCGGCTTAGACATTAGCAAAGACTCGGGGTTTCGCGTTACCGCCCGCTTTTCTCCTGCGGGTTACAAGACTCTTTAATAGCGCTCCGAGGCTCAATCGATAAACGGAGCTAACAGAGCAAATTGGCAGATTTCTGTTCGAGATGTGGAAAGACTCTTAGTTTGATCGACCCTCTCCTTGAGCTCAAGGGTCTAAGGTTCTGCGAGGACTGCTATCCCGACGTCAAACGGGAGCACGCTGCCGCGAGCATGTCCGATAAGATGGATCGCAGGCAGCGCGTTGCTTTTGCAGATGACTCTAGTGATGAGAATTTGCGCGGGTCGATTATCAAGGGAAAGCAAGCCCTCGCCGTCAGAGAGAACGACTTCAAATGGGATAATCCATCCCTCTCGCTAATCGCGAGCGCGCTGCGAATCCTTACAGACCAGAACAACATCATAATGAAGCAGAACGAGCTCATTCTCCGTGAGCTTGAGTCAAGACCTGCGACGGTCAAGTCGAAATAAGGCCTGGGGTCCCAAAGGGTCCTGCGGGGTTTTTAGTGTAGCGGGATCTGGTCCCGGGGGCCGGACATTCACAGGCCCGGCCTGTTTTGAACCGGCGACAGTACGGCGACCGGTAGGGTCGTCTCCGGTTTCTATTGTTAGCCTGGGAGGCTGACGTGGATGCGCCTAGGGCGCACACCTACAGCGTCTTCGTCGCTTGCCCGATTTTTGGCAGAGCGGCTCGGAAGCTCTTCCAGGCTGAGCTACCCCGGGACCGAGGCTACCCCGGCTTCAGTGATTAGTTAAGATTTGTCGGAGGCCGGCTGGTGATTCTCGCGTATCCACTGAGCCAAGTCTCGTAGGGCGATGTTTGACGAGACGTCTATGACGGGGACCTCCATGTTCCCGACCCGGATGAGGTTGTTGTACTTGGCCATAGGGGCGTGTGAGACGTTTGACGCGTAGATCTTTCCCTTCACATACTCATCAGGGAGAGCTTCAGGCTCTACAAAATCTGCGAGGAAAACAACTCCTTCCGCCCAGTACAGCGCCATAGGCTGGCCGGAGACGTTCATGACGAATGCAATCATTGAAGCGAGGTTCTGCTGAGAATTGAAGCTGGTGAGGCCGGTGACTACGATCTCTTGGGGTGGAGCGTGAATGATCGAAACCATGCTGAGTCTCAGGCAGCCTGTGTCGTCCCGGAGTGTTAAGCCTTAGCAGGTGCCACAACGGCTCTCGTTCCCTCAAGACCCGTCGATGCAAGGACGGTCGTAAGAAGGGAATCCTCCTCGAACTGAGGGTATTGTCCTCGCTTCACCATCTTCATCGTCACCTATATGCTCGTAGCGTCCATGGTGGTCGAATCCAGCTCATATGGGGCGACTCGGACTTTCTAGCGTACAAGGACGCATATTGGGTCTTAGACTGCGCATGTATGGTTGGGTTTGGGCTCGGTTCTATTACACCCTGATATATCGGAACACAATAATCGTCACATGTACAACGGAATAGGGCTAGGGTGAATTAGAATACAGATGGTGTGGCATCATTGTTCCACATACAATAGAACACATGTGTCTTCAGTCCAAGCACAAACGAAGGGTTATGCATATATGCTACGCGGGGAGAAGCTTTCATAACCATGTTGAGAAGCTATCAGTTCAAGAATAAGACAAAGAGTGTAACTAGAACTATCAGAATAGACGAGGACATCGACTTCCAGCTCGAAAAGTTAGCACATGAACAGCGGGTAAGCGTCAACTACTTCGCAAACCAAGCACTTCGGAAATTCGTCGAGTGGGACGTCTTCGCAGACCGGCTCGGCTTCGTCACCCTGCCCTCTGACATTTTCGAGAAGCTGGTAGGCTATACAACTGATGAACAGGCCAAAGAGCTCGGTAGCTGGTTCGGCAAGAACCTGGCCAAGGACCTGATAGCCTTCCTCTTCAAGAGAGTAGACCTCGAAACATCAGTGCGAGCCCTGGAGCTACTGGGTCCCAGATACGGCAAAGCATTTCGCTTCGAATACACCAATGACGGCCACCTGACAACTGTAATACTGAACCACGGATTCGGCCGAAAGGCATCGCTGTTCTACAGCGAAGCAGTGAAAGCGCTACTCAAAGACCTAGTCAACACCCAAGTCGACATCGGACTAAGCGAGCACCAAGTGTTCGCGCAGATCGTGGGTCCCAACGAGTTCCGGATCACGATGCCTGCACCAGTATCGCCTTTGGCTCAACAGCGATAGTCCAATCCAGTTCCACAAGGCTTCGCCCTTTCTCCGCGAAGCCATTTTTCTACAAAGCCGGCGACGCTAGTCTGCACGCTAGACCTTGACGACGATCCCGACGAACATTTTCAAAGACAAGTAGACAGAGAGTTGCAAGAGTTACCAGCAAGTCTCTTCTTCATATTTCCTCGTGGGAGGATTTCGTTCAAGACTTTGCTGCGGTTCGCTTTCGTCTACTCGGACAGTGCCAGATGATTTTATACGAATATCGAGTTCATGTCCAATTTCCACTACTTCCCCTCTCTCATTCTTCTCGTAAGTAATTACGAAGAAGCGGTGGCACTTCTCGCACATCTGAATGGTTGACCGGGTTAGACTGTGAGAGTGCTTTTCATCGGCTGATTCTAACGCACGTCATGACCCCTATCACGAGCTCCTCGGCTCTTGCCGCTCTTTGAAACTGCCTTCAGATGCTCCCCATGCTTGGCGGCGATGCGTGCATTCCAGGTATCGGTTCACCAGAAGGTATGGGTTCGATGCGAGGAATTTCAACTTGGATCGTGCGTTCCTCTTCGAGAGATTTTTTCGTCGTCTCGAGGACTCTGACGACATTGGCTCCGAGTATTCCGTCAGCCCGGTTGGGATAGTTTTCAGCGGACGAGTTGTACTCGATGCATCTGACAAAGTGGAGAATCTCCTCTCTCAGAGTGTTGTTCGGGACGACCATCACGCGTTCCACAGCTCCCTTCCGGTGTAGAACTAGTCTCTGTTCAATGCAGTCCAGCTCCACAGTGGCATCGCTACCGACTACTGTAACGTCTCGATGCTTCTCCATGTCCAGCCAGCTTAGTTCGATGCCAGCGTCATATCCGCCCGGGTGTTCGGAGTAGATGGATGCCATTTCGTATCCCGCGCTTGTTCTATAGCCTCTACCTTTGCAGGAGATCTTCTTGGGCCAAGTTTCGAGGAGATTATTGCATATGTCGAAGGGATGTGGTCCTAGGTCGGTGATTACTTCTCTGTTATTCTGGATAGCCATGAAGCCTGTCCATTTGAGGCGGAGGTAGTAGATGTCTCCCAGTACTCCACTAGCCATTAGTCGTTGTAGTCCTCTGACGCCGTTGTTGAATCTGTGAACGTGACCGGTGCAGAGGACACTTCCATGTTCTCTGGCGAGTCTAACGAGTTCGTAGGCCTCTTTCGACTTCATAGCCAGAGGCTTCTCAACTAGAACGTGTTTTCCCTGTCTGAGAAATTCGGAGGCTATTCCAAAATGTGTCTGGTTCGGAGAGCATAGATGGACTGCAGACACTTTGGGGTCTGAGAGTAGTTCGCGATAGTCTAACCGATAGTTTAGGGGGCCGAATTCTTTTCTACACTGTTCGAGTGCAGTCGGTGAACTGTCAGCTACAGAATAGAGGTTTATCGCGTCTCCTGTCCGTGCTATGTCAAGAATCTGGGCTATTACCTTCTTTCCCCAGTAGCCCGCGCCTATGACTGCGATGTTGAGCCTGCTCATGATGAAGAGCACTAGATGCAGCTTTTCATATAACCGACACGTCTACAGTCGATCAGAGTGCACAACTAATCGGGAATTCTAACACATGCAAGGCGAATGAGTTAATGAAGCATACAAATGGGTACATCTGCCGCACACGATTCAAGTAGCGCTTGCGTCAATCCTCGCAGGACTGCGTTATGATCGCGTCGGAGCCCTCCAGTCAACTCGCACGGTGGCGATGACACCCAGCCCGATGATGAAAAGAGCTTCGAGTTTCTTAGCGCTATTTCTCCTAGCGCTGGCTGTCCTCGCAACAATCCCTGACCGGGTCCATTCTGTTTCACAATCGCCGATACTCCTTGGTTGGGGCGGTTCACGGCTAGTCGAAAATACTCTGTACAGCAATACAACGGTCCCAAGCATCGTCTTTCCTTTCGAAAACGCAAGTGACCAGGAAGTTCTTGCACGCAGGATCGTAGAGATGGGCCTTAACACGATCAGAATCAGCTTCGCGCCCTACTGCACTGATCCTAACGGATTCATGAGTCCTTACAATTCTACCAGGTTAGAGAGAGCGGTCAGAATCGGAGAGACCCTTGGGATGTGGATCATCGTCGACTATCATGGCTATGAGGATGTGTCGAATAGTACGGTTGGTGGGTGCTGGCTGAGCTTCTGGAGAACGGTCTTGACGGATTTCAGTTCCAGTTATGGAAGGATAATTTGGGAACCACTAAACGAGCCGATGAATCTCAATGGAAACGCGACACTTCTCGGGCACTATTATCAGGGTTGGATAGACCAGGCAAGAACTATGGGAGACACACACTGGATGGTCGTCCAGAACTTGTGCAGTTTTGGATGCAATCTCTGTCCTAGCGGCAACGGAGACTGTCCAGCCGCTATAAACGGCTATCCCAGAGTGACAGATCCGCTGGGCCGTGTCTTCATCAGCCTTCACACTTACATGTCGTACAATGTCTACTACAATTCTTGGAACAATACTGCAGCTGAAGACGTCGCCCGGAGCTACTACTACACGATCCTCAACGGAACCAGCCTGACAGGTTTTCCAGCCTTGAATACAGAAGGAGGCCCCGGCCCCACTCAAAGGACCTTCAGCAATGGGACCGCCATCAATTGCCCAGACCTAGTAGCCAATGGAGCATCTGGTTATTGTGAGACAAATATTCATTTCATCAAGACATTAACTGAGCTCTTTGACGCACATACACCTCAGAGAATCAACTGGGTCTGGTGGCCTGCTGGAGACTGGTCGGATACTCCAGGAACAGCCCTCTTCGGCGCGATTGCTCCCAACGCCTGGGGCACTCTCATCACCTGGCAACCTCTTCCAGTACACAGCCTCTCAATCTCCAGTACGGGTGGAGGAACGAGCTTTCCCGACGCGGGAAACTACACTTACACTTTGGGTACCATCGTGAACGTCTCAGCGATCCCCGAGGACGGCTACAAGCTCAGTGAGTGGCAGGATAATGCCACAAGTCTTCCGGCAACGGATAATCTGGAACTGTCGATGAGCACGGACCAGAACGTAGTCGCCATCTTCTCTCCAATCCAACACGATGTCGCTGTTGAGAACGTATCCCTAGCGGATAGGATCGTCACGCCCGGACGCTCTACTACTATGGTTGTGACTGTCAGGAATCTAGGGGATGTATCAGAAACCTTCAATGTTACATTCTACTGCGACAATGCCAGCGTAGCATCACAGGTTGTGCAGAATCTTGAAGTCAGAAATTCCCTCACCATATCGTTCGTTTGGGACACGACAGGCCTCCGACCCGGCACATATCTGCTCGACGTGGTCGCCAGTCCCGTACCGGGGGAGACCGACCTTGCAAATAACAACCTTACTCTCGCAGTTAACCTCCCTTCACACTCAGGCACTAACAATCCAACTGCCTCAACTACTTCCTTAGGTTCAGCTCTCTATATGGGAATGGCCGGGTTTGTCGCCCTCACGCTTGGGGCGACACTGGTTCGTAGACGGCTCAGATAGAGTGAAAATAGTATCAGGAATCCTGGCTTAACCGTCTGCGTGATCCGACTGTTGATTAGCCCGGCATGGTGTCCGCGGGGTCGGTCTCCACCGAGCAAGCACAGCATCGTAGGAGGCAGAGTGAACAATGGCCACAGATTACCTCAGTAGACTCTAGGCAGCCGGGACATGCCAATCCCTGCATGCTCCATTCCTGGGTCATTGGACACTAATGGTTCTTCTCGGTTTCGGGAATATTACTGCCACGTTTACATGTGTTGGCCCTGACGAAGGGTTCGGCTACTTGTACACTAGTGGCACACCTTGTGTGCTCTTCCAGTGTCGTTAGCACTGAAAGGGCACCCTTCATGCAATTGTAGACATGGCACCCAAATATCTCTGTGATGGTTCTTCTTACGAAGAACGCAATGATCAGACTACGCCGACATTCAGCTCCTCGAATCCTAGTGCTCACACTCTTCGTCACGATGTTAGCTATGGGAATCGTCACCGCCTCGCAATTATCGAGGCTAGCAAGTGGACAGTCGACGACCACGCCTCAGACCAGCATGGCGACTGGCGCCTACTTCGACCATACGGTGATCATCATAATGGAGGACCACGGAATCCAGGATGTCTGCGCTCAGAACCCGCCACCTTGCCTAGGGTCCAACGGCGACCCCTACATGGCCAGCCTAGCGAACAATTATGCCATCGGGTCACAATATCTCGGCGTCAATCACTTCAGCCAAGCTAACTATCTCGCATTGTTAGGCGGCGACACGTTTGGCTGTGGCAACAACGGCTGTCCACCGGTTTCGAACCCGAATCTCGTGGACCGTCTTGAGGCTGCAGGCTTGACTTGGAAGGGATACATGGAGAACCAGAATGTTGCGAGCGGTTGCGACAACACTTACCATGAACCCTACACGCTTGAGCACAACCCATTCGTCGGGTTCACAGACATTCTGAACAATCCTACTCGATGCTCCAACATAGTCTTAGCAAATCCGACCGGCTGCACCGTGACAGACTGTTCTCTCGTCAACGACCTGAATTCCGCATCAGCACCCAACTTCATGTGGCTAACGCCCAACAACTGCAACAACATGCACGGGTTCACAGGCATCTGCCCAACCTCGATTCCGATGGGCGACAACTACCTCAAAGGACTAGTACCGAACATCTTGAACAGCAACACTTTCAATACTCAGCGTGCAGCTCTCTTCATCGTCTTCGACGAGGGCAACGGCTGGTGCCCGCTCAATGGAAGCTCAGAGGACTGTGTCTACGCGGTATGGGCTGGACCATTAGCCAAGACCGGATTCGCGACCAGCAACCTCTACAACCACTATTCATGGACCAAGACGATTGAAACAAACTGGAACCTAGCCGGTCTCACGTCTAACGATGCCAACGCCAAGCCGATGACAGAGTTCTTCAAGAGTTCCACGCCCCCAGTTCTTCTCTCGACCAGTTTCACCTATTCCCCCTCATCGCCCCAAGTAAGCCAGCAGGTTAGTTTCACAGCGTCCGCCTCTGGCGGAACCGGACCCTACAGTTTCAGCTGGGCTTTCGGCGACGGAGCGACTGGAACAGGCGCCGCAGTCTACCACACCTATTCAACAACAGGATCGTACAACGTAGTACTTACAGCCAAGGACAGTAGTCCATCCCAGCAGACGGCTACTTCCCAGCAAACCATCACTGTCACGAGTCCGCCTCCACCACCAAGTCTAACCGCGAGCTTCACGGAAAGTCTCTCGAACTCTGTGGTGGGACAAACAGTCTCCTTCACAGGCTCGGCCTCGGGCGGAACTGCTCCCTACAACTACGCTTGGAATTTCGGTGACTCGTCAACCGGATCAGGGAGTTCGGCATCCCACGTCTACCAGACTGCAGGCGTCTACACCGTGGTCCTAACTGTCACTGATGCCGCAGGCCACGTCGCCAGCGCAACCAATACAGTAACGGTCACCTTACCACTCTCGGCCAGCTTTACCTACTCGCCATCAAACCCTGCTCCACTCACCAACATACAATTCACCGCGACCGCGACCGGTGGCACCGCACCGTACAACTACAGCTGGGACTTCGGTGACGGAACAACCGGCACAGGAGCCGCCGCAACCCACTCGTATCTACTTCCAGGAACTTACACAGTCACCCTAACTGTTGTAGACGCAAACGGACTGACGACTACAGCTGCAACCACAGTAACTGTCGCAATATCCCTTGGACTATAGCCACGGCGCGAGGAGCATGCCCAATTTCCCCAATTTTTTTCGGAGAACTATCTCGTCTGAGGAATAACTAATGGAACAGCTCAAAAGAGACTCTGCCAGGTCAACCAGTTATCGTAGCCGTTTCCTTCACCATCTATCCGTGTCTCTTTTCGCAGGCGTTGTTCTCTTGACGATAAGCGCCTTCTTTGGATATCCTATGGCATTTACAACCGGAGCAAGCTCCTGTCTATTCGATACGGTCGTGTACCAATGTGTCATTTCTAGTCCGGCCCTAATCCTTTGGGATTATATCTTCTGGGCAGTGGCAACGCTTGGTATCTTCTCCGTGTTCGACATAATTCTCGGCAGGGTTCCCAGCAGTCAG
>DASPWY010000090.1:0-2788 GCA_035637575.1 Bathyarchaeia archaeon | reverse complement strand
ATCATCTGTCACCGTATGCATGACATCTCTCTCTATGGTCAATGCAGAGCCTATCATGCTGCCAGTGAAGCTGAGAGTCTCATGCACTTTGACAATCGTTGTATGGTCGTTCAGAACCGTTGGACCTGAGACTGTCGCGCCTTGCGTGAACGTGATCGTGCCCATCCCTCTATTCAGGTGGTCATCATGGTCCGCATTGGTCGCGGCTGCTGTGGTAATCCCTACAACAGGTATCAGGAAAGCTAGTAGTATTGCTACAGCCCAAATTCTCAATTTTATTCTTCATCCTCCAACGAGCTGGGTATTTCTATCACCGCGCCCCTCCTCGGCGCTCTAACGGAAACAGAAACACTGCGGTCCCTTGGGAGAACAAAATGGGACGCGATGTACGATGAACTCCTTGTCGACGGGTTTTCTCGAAAGTGACTATTTGATACCTTCCCTCCAAGAGGTAATAGAAAGTACCCATCGGACGGCTCGAGCTACACTCGTATATCCTTCCGTGCAGATCAAAAGGATCCCGCGCGAGTTGTTAGGTTTTCAGTTTTGTCTCTCTATGGCGCCCTTCGAGCTTCGTTTTCTGCTGATTGTCTAGGAAACGCGACTTTTTTTTGGAGACCCTGTGATTTTGATTCTTGCCATAAACGACGCGGGCCAGCTTCTCCATTTCGTCCTTTCGCCCGCTCTTTGTGGCGAGGTCCAACATGAAATCGTTCATGTCTAGAAAGATCTTGAATGTAGTGATTCCTGACGCCTTTCTTAACGCCTTAATCTGCCGCTCATTCAACGGTTCCATTGCGAATAGCGTTCAACAAAGTTCACTTAAGGATATGTAGCCGGACTTAACCGAGAGCGCTGAAGAATCCCGATGTCAACCCCGGCCGAGCCGACTCTTTCTGCCCATCTGAAAAGGACGCATCTCACGTCTCAGCTCGGAGAGAGCCTGAACAAGGAGGTGGTTCTCGCAGGCTGGGTTCATGACGTCCGGGTCCTGGGAGGAATCTCGTTTCTTCTCCTCCGGGATATGAGTGGGATCGTTCAGGTGACCGCTCCTAAGGCGAAGGCGCCCGCTGAGGTCTTGAAGGAGATCGCGGGTCTACACCAGGAGGATGTGCTGTTTGTTCGGGGAATCGTTGTTTCGAGTAAGATTGCGAAGAGGGGGATTGAGGTTATTCCTAGTGAGTTGGAGGTTGTGAGCCGGGCTGAGACTCCTCTGCCCCTGGACCCTCGTGGGGTTCAGAATACGTTGTTGGAGACGAGGCTCAACTGGCGGGTCCTGGATTTTCGGAGCGAGGAGTCGAATGCTATCTTCAAGATCCAGTCGAAGATCCTCCAGTCGTTCCGGGAGTTCTTCCTAGAGCGGCGTTACGTGGAGATCCAGCCGCCGGTGATTATTGCCTCTGCAAGTGAAGGGGGTGCTGAGCTGTTCTCGTTGAAGTATTTCGAGAAGGAGGCGTATCTTGCTCAGTCGCCGCAGCTCTACAAGCAGATGTGTGCGATATCGTTTGAGAAGGTCTTCACTGTTCTTCCGATATTCAGGGCTGAGAAGTTCGAGCAGCCGACCCATCTGAACGAGGTGCGACAGATGGACATTGAAGAATCATTCGCGACTGATGCGGACGTGATGAAGGTCTTGGAGGAATTTATGGCACACTGCGTCAAAACGGTGCGCGATGCTTGTAGTGAGGAATTGAAACGGCTCGGTCAAGAATTGGAACTGCTGACCCTGCCGCTGAAGCGAGTTCAATACACTGAGGCCGTAAACATGCTCCAGAAAAGTGGCGAAGAGATAGAGCAGGGATTGGATTTTTCGAAGACCCAGGAAAGAAAGCTTGCGGGGCTTGTCGGGAAGAAGGCTTTCTTCATGGTCGACTGGCCTCTGGAGTTGAAGGCGTTCTATGCTATGCCGAATCCAGATGGGAAGACCTGTAGAGCATTCGACCTGATCTACAATGGACTGGAGGTGTCCTCAGGGACCCAGCGCATTCACGTGCCGAACTTGTTGATTAGCCGGCTAAGAGCCAAGGGACTCAACCCGGACAATTTCAAATCGTACGTGGATGCGTTCCGCTACGGAGCGCCCTACCACGCAGGATGGTCCATAGGACTAGAAAGGCTGACTATGAAGATCACCGGACGAGACAATATTCGCGAGGCAACAATGTTCCCCCGAGACCGAAACAGAATCACACCCTAGCTGATCTAAGAATTAGGGCGCGATGCCCATATCTCTGTTCGAATTGTTACCATTCACCGTTACCAGATCCGTTACCAATTAAGAAATACTAAAAATAACTTATTCTTGTGGTAGGAGAGCTGAGACACTGGGCGCTCCTACGCGACGGGTTGAGACGTCGATTGGGTTGTAGAAGGGTCATCCGGAGGGCCCGTTTCGATCGCTTCAAGCATCTTCATCGCTATCTCAGTGAACCTTTTCGTGAGCGGGTCCTTCGGCTTCTCTAAAACGAAGACTCCCTTGCTGAGGTTCTCTAGAACATCTGAATTGAATGGAAGAGCTGTCAGGACGCGTAAGTGGAAGAGTTCGGCGAGCCTGTCCGCGATCTTGCTCGCCTCTTTCTCGTTGACTGAGCTGGGTACCATGTTCAGGATGAGGACTACTGGTTTTTTCAGCTGGCTGGCGACTTCTGTCATGACTCCGCTGCCGAAGAGGTCCTGCTGGTCTACTCTTGAGATCAGGACTAGATAGTCGCAGAGTGCCATGGAGAGGAGTGTGTCTTTCTCGATGCCCGGGTGGCTGTCGATGAGCAGATATTCAAGATTGTAGTCT
>DASPWY010000089.1:0-12245 GCA_035637575.1 Bathyarchaeia archaeon | reverse complement strand
ACGAAATAGTTCCCGGCAGCCGCTGCTGAAAGAGTCAGTGTAATAGAACAAGAGGTCCCGGTTGTAGCACATGATGATGCTGATAGGCCTGCGGTGAGTCCAGTCGTAGAGGTTGTTGTGAAATTGACCTGGTCCGTTACCGAAGCGGTCGGATATCCATTGCCGGCGGTCGCGGTAATGGTAGCAGCATTGGGCGTGCTGGGGAATTGGGGGCCAAAACTAGTCTGGTTAGCAGACAATACCACATTAGCCATCGTTGCGCTGCCAGAATTCTCGAACAGCGTTCCAGTCTGAATATTTTCGGGAACATTGTCAGACGTTCCGTTTGCGACGGTAACACATACGCCGCCCGGGACGCTGGTGTTAGTGCAACCAGTCTGGAAGCCAACCGAGATACCTGCCACTAATGTGGTGGCGGTGATGTTGAAGATGCCCGTAAAAAGAAGGCCAGTGGTTGGAGCAACTGTTAGACCTTGACCTGCACCTGAGACAGCGGCCAGATGGATCGTGCTAGCATTATCAGTCGCACTACAGACAGTGCCCGCAATCGCGTTGCCCCCGAGGCATGCAAGAAGGACTGTCGGGGTCCCCAGCAGGACAGTATCGTGCAGATCAATGCCAGCCGGTTTCAAGAAAGCGGAATTAGCGAGCATAGTAATGTCAAACGCGTTGAGACCCTCGGAACCACTGATGAAGACACCAATTCGAATCAGCTGGCCGACAGGCCCCGAAAAGACGGCGGAACTCGACGGACAGGGACCTGTGAAGACGAATGATGGGTCTGCGAAGCAAACAGTTCCGGTCTGCCCGTGAATGGGTGGAACTGCGAGAGGTCCTATGAAGACTGCGCTCAAGACAAGCAACAGGAGTGGGAGAATCTTCGTCTTAGCCAGGTGTGAACACTCCAATGAGGGGCTAGGGACAAGACTCAATATAAATTTTCGAGAAAGAACTGGAACACCAGTAGAGGAAAAACACCAGGGATGCTTGAAGCATCCTAAGGATTCCCAAAGCATCTCTCTAAGAGAGGGTGCAGCCTGGTTGAGTGTAATCATGGTAGAAGAGTGTAATGTTCATCGCTGGCTGAAGTAGAAGCCCGCCCCACTCGGGAGGATTGTAGGAATTTGGAGCGATGCCCACGCACAACTCCCAGTAGAAGTTACCATCCCGAGATATTGAGATAGTGTTGTTCTGGCCTAGAGGTTGCCCCAAGACGTTGAAGTAGTCCTGTAGCGCGTAGGAATGTACAACCTTGGATTTTACGTGAATTACGCAGTACCCTGGACATGATGTGACAGGCGAGTCCATATAGACGGGATAATGGCCAGCGTCAACACCATAGCTGTTATACTGGCTAGTAGCCCAGTAACCTCCAGGCTCTCCAACCGCCAAGTTCGGCGCCCACGCTCGCACCTGTGTTCCATTATGATTAGAGACCTCCATAACGAGCTGGAAGGTGAAGTCCATAGCGGCAGGAGACGTGGCGTTAGGCAGATAGTTCGCGGTATAAGCCCCAGCGACGATCGCTAGGGCAAGAAGCGGAATACCATACGCCAGATAGCGACCTCTCTGCCTCTTCTTCGACGTCTGAGAACGGGCCACCATCCAAGCCCTTAGAAACAATGGTTGATACTCGGTATTAGTCTTTGCGCGACAACTCAAAACGAACTCGGAAAGCCCATGTTTGAAAGAAAATCTGTGATCGGGGCCAAGACGAGACAGCGCTCCTCCCAAGACATATATTAACGGAAACTCCCTGAAACCTCTCAATAGGAACGTGGACCCGTTGAGCAGAACCTTCGTTCTGATACTAATTCCACTACTCGTTTTATCCGGTTTATACGCGACCCCGATAATCTCTCGAGCAAATGCAGACCTGACAGGAGAAGTCTGCCTCGCACCAGTAGGCAGCACCAGCTGTCCGGTCGCCCCTCCCATGATCAATTCTACTGGGCCTCCTTCACCTCAGGTACGAGTGGCCGTTGTGGTCAGTGGTTCTGGAGGACTGAACGGTTTCGACATTACGCTTTTTGCGGACAGCACGTTCTTGAAGCCTGCAGGTGCCTCAACAACTGGAACAGTCCTACAGGGAGAACCTGCAGTTCTTGTGAACTGTATAGGGGGCATAGGATTGTCCTGCGCGTCCACGGACACACCCGATACGCTGCACTTTGCTACTTCAACTCAATCACTTACGTTTTCACCTATAACCGGACTATTGTTTACAGCCATCTACAATGTTACCGCAAACACGTACAATACTCCGATCCGGTTCCAGACTGGCTGCGCCGGAACTAGTGTAGGTGGCGGAGTCTGCATAACCCTAACCAATGGATCACACGCTCCACTTCCAGAGACTTTTCAGACAGCCAAATACAGTAACAGGCCGTACTTCGACCTTCAACCTCTAACCATTGGATCGCTGACGGTTGAGCGAGGCGGGACAGACGGGTCGCTTTCATTGAACGTGACAAGCATCAACGACTTCTCTGGCACTGTTACCATAACGGCGAGTGTTCTCCCAACTGGACCCGGAGTATCGATAGCTCAAACGAGCCTAACTGTCAATCAGGCCAACCCTCAGAATTTCACTCAAGTAACAGTGAGTGTTTCATCGTCAGTCTCGCCCGGACAATATGTTCTCAACTTTACAGCGACGATCGGAAGTCTTCCACCAAACATTCTCTTGTTTCCGTTGACAGTCCCTGAACCTGATTTCGTGATGAGTTCCAATCCTGAAAACGTCAAGTTCAATGTGACCACGATCGGCAACGCCACGATCACACTCTCAAGCCGCGGCAATTTCTCCGGAACCGTAAATCTAGCATTGCAGACGAGCTCGGAAGTAACCGCCTCGTTTTCGAGCGCTAGCGTTTTCCTCCCACTGTCTACAGGCGGCTTGACGACGACGTCCGCATCGACATCTCTGAGGGTCAATTCGACCATCGCTGGATCCTATGGTATCAACATCACTGCCACATCTGGCCAGCTGACTCACACGATCACAGTATTGGTCACTGTACTGGACTTTGTTATGACCGTGCCCCCGGTTCCCTTGTTCGTCGCTCAGGGCACAACGGGCCTAGAGCCAGTGTTTTTCGGACCTTCCGGGACCACGGTCTACAACACAACCGCGACCGTCAAGACGATCTTCATCAATCAGGAAACATCGAAGATAACAATAGGGCCTTCAACAGGCGTATCTGTCACATGCACACCGTCTTCGGTGACCATTTTTGGTGTCGGATCTAGCGAGTCGCCGGTGCCTACCAACTGTGCGGTTACCGGGACCGTTATAGGAAACTACACTGTAACGGTTGTTGCCTCTAGTGGTGCCGGAAGCCGTATCGTAACGCATGCGGTAACATTCTCCGTAGTCGTGACCGGCCCAGACTTTACAATGGTTCAGTCCACAGTCGTCCAAGTCGTGTCTGTGGGTCAGCCGTCAACCGTGAGCGTGCTAGTCTTCCGAACACAGGGACTCAACAGCAGTGTCTCCATCGCCGCAGATTTTCCACCCGCAACCAACCCACCCTCTCCTCCAACAGTGACGATCTCGCCGGCCTCGTTTACTCTAAACTCCACCTATCCGAACGCCACTGCCATAGTCAGCATAATCACGAGTGGCTCGTCTCCAACTGGTACCTACTTCCTAATAGTCACTGCAACAGCAGCCGCGTCCCAGACGACACACCTTGTCGTATTTGCAATTGTCGTCACCACAACAACATCACCACACGCTCTAGAAGTGTACTCGGTAGAACCCAGCACAACGTCAACAACGGTAGGAGAGAACGTTAGCGTAAGCATAACCGTCAGAAATATCGGTAAACTGCCGGAGAATTCAACCGTTCTGGCCCTCGTCGGCGATCTGACGGTGGGAAACCAGACTTTCACAAACCTCCAGCCCGGCGAGAAAATAACTGTCACCATAACTTGGAACACTTCTGGATTCAGCGCGGGCTCCTATACGATCGGGGGACAGGTTATGGGCGTGTCCGGACAGACGGACTTCAGTCAGAGTGTTGCCAGGTACGCTACTCCGGTAACGTTAACCGCTGCGAACACCGGCATCTTCTCTTCCGGCTATGTCGAACCTGCGGCAATAATAGCGCTAATAGTGGTACTAGCGATCGTGATCGCTCTCATGCTTCAATCAAGGCGCAAGACGCCGAAACAGTGATCGCCTGCTCTAGCCTAGCGGGATCAAATTATCATGAAACAGGGCGCGTAACTGACAGTGGAGATCCTAAACCTATCTTGAATACGTCTAGTTCCTAGCTCTGGCATTCTTCGAAGAGCGAACGATAGTCTTTCGACGTTTACGAGCTGACCTGGCTTTCTGGTATATGATAACCGCTGTGACTGCAGCTAGTCCTCCCAGGATCGTCCCGAGATAGATTATGCCACTGTAGTCAGGGGGCCTCGGAACAAGGGTGACAAAGATTGTGTCTTGTTGAGTAAAACCTGGAATGACTGTCTCCGATTTCGAGCCGGGCACTATCCCTTGGCCCGAGTAGGTCAGATAATAGGTTCCCGGCAGGAGACGGATAATGGTCGCGAGGCCGTTCCCATCCGTGGTCTGGTTGAATATTGGGGTCGAGGAAGATGATGAGTTGTAGAGACGGAGCCGAACATTTCCCCTTTGGTAGGTCCCCGACGTGTCTTGAACGCTAAGGGCGAGGTTTCCAAGAGCTGGTAATACCGATACCTCACGTGACAAGACACCACTCTCGTTCTTGTCGTCGGTAACGTTCAGCGAAACAGTGTAGTTGCCAGGAAGCGCAAAAGTATGCGGCAATACAGCGTTAGGTGTGTTGACGGTTGGACTACCATCGCCAAAGTCCCAGGCATATGATGTGAATCCCATCGAGCTGTTTACGGGGACAAAACTGGCACTCGCATCAAATGTTACTGCGTTATTTGGCAGAAGAGAAGGCGACACGGACGGGTTTTGGGGATGATAGTCAAAGAAGGCGACCACGCCGGCATTACCGAAGATCCCTGCTCCCGTAATCACCGGGATATCCTCAGGAGCTACCAGCTGGGGATTCGACGGATCAGGAACGGGATTCACAACCTCCGCACTATCGACGGCAAACAGACTTGTTCCGTTACCTGTGACTTTGAAATTGACCTTGAACAATTCTCCGTTGAGGGGTCCCGAGAGCGTTCGACCGAGAATGGACTCTCCGAAGTGAACCTGTCCGACGACATCATTTATGCAGGTTGGACCGCTGGCCGGCACTGGTTGACCGTCGATGCACTGTTGTACCACCGAGTATGCGTATGGAGAAAAAATGTTGTTGGAATAGTCGACGCTCATGGCCTGAAGCACACCGGTCTGGACGAACGTATGAGGATTCGTATAGTTGATTCTAACGTCGAAAACGTTGATGGATTGCCCCGCCGCGAGGCTCAGATTTACGCCAATGCTGAAGAGACTATTAGTGGTATATGGAACATTGGGACTAGTGCAGCACGTCGCTATTGGAGAAATGTATACGGTCGAGATTTGTAGGCTGCTCTGACCTCTCAACGGCGGCCCTGCGGACATAATGCTGACTAGTATCAGTGTGAGCATCAGAACTGAGACCGCTCCGAGCTTTGACCTCATTAACCATCAGTCCAGAGGATGTGAACCTGTTCTAACAGGGTAGATGATACTCCCGAGATATCGGCTTATCGGGCAGAGTTCTCAATACTCCAAACACGCCCGGCCAATCGGGAAAGCAATATCCTTTCAAGCATCTTTTGCCTTAAGGACACTCACCCTTTCTCCCAAGTTAGACCTGAAAAGCCTGAGGATGGATTCAAACCTCGATCGAGATGTAAACTGGAACTTGTCATTTCGGGATAGTATTATGATATGATTGATCGATCTCGCCTGAGCGAGATCAACGTTAACCACCTCACTGTATGAGATCGAGAAGTTGTCTTTGTGAAAGGTGAGAATGCTTCCGGGGCTCGGGTAATGAGAATCCTGCTTCGTCTTATGCTTCTCTCTGCCGAAAAGCCCCCCAAGGGCAGCGCCTAAGGATCCGAAGAGGAAGGTCCCCGGCACAGAACCCGCCCCCACTTTGCCACCATGGCCTACAATGATCCTACGGTCAGTAAAGAACAAGGTCAGCCGCTCATACCCCATCGACAGATGAGAGACAACCGGAAGATCCCCAACCACACGCTCGGACCCTTCCTCCAAACCAGCCCTTGACTCTCCGAGGGGAGCAAGCGACTATTCCCCTAAATTCCTAGCCCCCTTCCACAAGCAATTCATATAGCCGACGAGAACAGCGGCTCGTCCTGTGCCCCGGTGGCTCAGCCTGGTAGATGCCACAGCCTAAAGCATTGCCTTGGTAAACACCAACAAACAGGCAAGGGTCACGAGTTCAAATCTCGTCCGGGGCTCCAACCAAAAAAAGCAGCCAGCCAACAGTAAGAATGAAGCTGAGCTGTTTGCACTGCGAATCGAATAGAGCCCTTGAAAACCTTGGAAACTGCCGATTAATACTATCGCTTCAGCATTTTGTCGACCCGGTCCTTCCACGCTGGCCACTTACCCATCTCTTCCAACGCATACTTCTCCGCCTGCTCCTTATTCATCCACCGGGTCTGCATGGCCGAGGCGACCATGTCATCATACAATTTCTCAAAAGGCAAAAGCTTCCCCTTCATATCGGTACAATGAATGCAATAGGGATTGTCGAGATTCTGAGCCCCATGCTCCTCGCGCGAGGCCAATGGCCGCCCACAACTCTCACACTGCATCGCAAGGGACATGTACTAACCCGAAAACAACAATCATACAAACACTAGATAACCATGCTTGCACGCACCAGCCCCCCAGCGCGGTAACAAGAGCGCGCTCATCTCTGCTAAACCATTAATAATCCGGCACCCTTCCACCTACAAAGAACGCTGGGGAATGCTTCTATTGCGGAGAAAGGGCCAAACGGCGCCTTTCACACTACTCATACTCATACTCCTATTCGGAAGAAAAAAAACCGAATTGGAAGAAAACAGAACCACACCGAACCCTATTGAACGAGAAACCTTCCCAGTACCGGACATTCTAAAGAAGACCATCACAAGCACTGACGTCTCTAGATCTCGCGACCGACTCCGACTAGCAAGCCTGGAAAGAGACATTATCGGAGACGCGCTCACAAAGATCTACGAGGCAGAAACCAGAGGACAGATCAACGACAACGAAAAAAACCAGCTCCTACAACGATACAAGACAGACCTCAAACGAGTAGACGGCGAAATAGACACCCACAAGAGGACCGTAGACCTCTATGAACTAGAATCCGCCAAGGAAGACCTTCTCAAGAGCTTCCAAGAAAAGATGCTCGAAATAGACCTGAAGATAAGCCAGATCAGACCCACCATAATCACAACATCCGAAACGACGCCCAAGCCCACCGAAATTCCCAAGACGGAGACAAGCGCAAACCCCGCGCCGACAAATCCTCCCAAAGAACGACCCCCCAAGGAGAAGCCTAAGAACAAAGCAGAAGAACGCCTAGAGACCATCCGAGAAGAAGTACTCAAGGCCATGGAACGCCTCGAACAGATCGAAACAGAAGGCTGAGCAACACCATGTCCTGGACAGACAAAGCCCGGATAAGCGCCGCAGCCCAAGCAATAAGAGAAATCAGAAACAACACGACCATCGGACTCGGAAGCGGCAACACCATCCTTCGAGCCCTCGAACTGGCCGCAGAACGAATCAAGAAAGAGAACCTAAAGATCACTTTCATCCCAACATCATATCAGACAGAATTGGCCGCAAAGAAGCTAGGCCTCAAAACATCGAACCTCGAAGAAGACACCGAACCCGACCTAGCGCTGGACGGCGCAGACCAGATACAATGGCGAACCCTCGACATGGTGAAAGGCGGAGGAGCAGCGCTCCTGCGAGAAAAAATCGTAGATTCTACTTCAAAGAAACTCGTCATCATCGTCGACGAAAAGAAACTAGCGAAGACCCTGGGGGGACCACAACCGATACCTGTTGAGATAGTCCCCTTCGGCTACGCATCGACAGTCGGAAAAATAAGAAAAATCTCTGAAAAGACAGTTCTAAGAGAAGCCGCAGGCAAGGTCGGACCTGTCATAACAGACAACGGCAACCTCATCGCCGACGTATTTTTCAGAAGTCTACGCCGACCAGAAATTATCCAAGAGAAGCTAAAGAATATCCCCGGTGTGATCGAAACAGGTCTCTTCCTGCGAATGTGCGACATTGCTTACGTAGGAAGAAAAGACGGACATGTAGACATCCTGCGGAGAAGCTGATCAACACTCTTCTTCCAGCGGCACAATCTTTACTCAAGATCGCTCAGACCAGGGCTGGCGAGAACGTCACATTCATTGGACTGGGATTACTATTGAGGACGATCACGTCCCACGTACCGCTAGACGGCGGCGTGAATGATATGGTTGTCTGGGCAGTAGGACCGGCCCGACTCAGGCACTCACTCCACGGAAAATACGGCCCATAGTTGCTAGTAGATTTCGTAGATAGCCACGTGTGGTACTGTGTATCCGACATCACACAAAAATCAGCCAGGGCTGTTGTGTTAACCTGAAGAATGAATTTGTGACTCGCTGGTAACGATGGTATTTGGAACGCAAGAAACCCAGGGTCCGCACTACTTCCAGCAAGCACACTGCCGTCTTGAATACGACTGAGAGTTCCAGGTGTTGGCTGGGGAAGGTAGGGTACGCTTACTATGATTAGTCCTATTGCAAGGGCGATAACGATTGAGGCGACAATAAGCTTTCGTCTTCTAGGCTGCGTGACCGTTTTTCCCGTGGGAACTATCCCGATCCATTCTAATAAACAGAGTGTGGAAGCACGAACCGGTTGAACAATCGATCAGCGTTGCGAAAATCCTCATTCAAATCAAGTGCCGGGGGCGGGGCTCTCGAAAGAGGTCCTTTATCGAACCCGCGACCTCCGGATGTCTCAGACCAGATTATGAGTCCGGCGCTATGGCTCCCCTTTCGGGGTCTGACCAAGCTGAGCCACCCCGGCAAAAAGGCCCGCGCGGAGTCTACTGCTAAAAAGCATTGGCCCAAGAAACATTAAACCGAAACGAAAACCCACCGAAAAGATGGGAAGGAGGGCAAGCTTGCCAAGCCACAGTTTCCTCACACTAGATGAAGTGGAGACAAGCAACAAGAGGATCTTTCTCAGAGTAGACATCAATGTCCCCCTAGACCCATCCACGCATCAGATTCTAGACGACACCAGGATAAGAGCCGTCTCGGAGACCCTTGCCAGACTGCAAGATGCCAAGGTCGTGCTTGGATCACATCAGAGCAGACCGGGAAAAGACGATTTCACCAACCTGGAGCCTCACGCGGAGGCGCTAGCCCGATTCTGCAACCAGGACGTGGAATTCGTGGAGGACGTCATCGGTCCCTCCGCTCGCCAGAGGATAGCAAAGGTCGAGCAAGGCCATATACTTGTCCTTGACAACCTAAGATTCTGCGCCGAGGAGAATGTTGACGACAAACCTGAGAAGCTGCTAAAGACCCACTTCGTCAAGCAACTCTCACCGCTCTTCGATCTCAACATCAACGACGCCTTCGCGACAGCCCACCGATCGCAACCAAGCATCGTAGGACTAACGGATGCACTCCCGAGCGCCGCTGGGCGGTTGATGGAGAAGGAACTCAGAGCGGTTTCTGGACTACTCGTGGAACCCAGACGACCAAGCGTCTACATTCTCGGAGGTTCAAAGGTCGAAGACAAGATCCCGGTCATAGAACACATTCTGACACGCGACAAAGCCGACAAGATCCTGCTAGGGGGAGTACCTGCAAAGCTCTTCCTCAAGGCGATGGGCGAGAAAATCTCGGCCGATGATGAGAAGGAAATGGCTGGACTGCAAGCCCATATCAAAACCGCAAAATCACTGTCAATGAAATACAAAGACAAGATCGAAGTCCCGGTCGACCTCGCGTACGGAGATACTCGAGGAAAAAGAACTGATAGAAGTGTAGATGTCGCCTCAAAGGAGTCAGCCCTAGACATCGGAGTCAAGACAATCGAAAAATATTCGAAAGCAGTAGAGGGAGCCGCCACCACGGTCGCCAACGGACCCCTAGGAGTGTTCGAGAGAGACGGATTTGATCTCGGCACAAAGAAAGTCCTCGAGGCCATGGCCAAAAGCAACGGTTACACCGTCATCGGAGGCGGACACCTCGTAGGTCTCGCTTCTATCCTTGGAATAGATGAGAGATTCAAACACGTCAGCACAGCTGGGGGCGCAATGCTGTCACTTCTCTCCGGCCAGAGCCTGCCCGGGGTCGACGCATTGGTCAGGGCCGCGAATAGAATGCGGAACCAGAAAGTCAACTAAACCCTGTATTCAGTAGAACTTATCTTAGCCTCGACTCAACCCAGCCCACCACAGCCCCGGTAGCTCAGTGGTGGAGCGACAGCCTTGTATCCCCACCAAGAAAGCTGTAGGTCCCGGGTTCAATCCCCGGCCGGGGCTCCAATACCTCTGCATGCAGTCCCCCCTGAAGCGTTTCATGATCCTATCATTCGACTCGCCGTCCTCGGAGTAGAGAGAAGACTGCTGAGACGAGGATTAGTCCCGAAAAGACGAGAAGAGCGTGCTGCAACCCTGGAAGAAAACCGGCCAGAGAACCATTCGAGGCTTGAACACTCATGATCAGGTTCGGGTTGCCAATAATGTTGACCAGCTTATCGTACGGCACATCAGCAGTCATGAGCGCTAGGACCAATGGAATACTGGCAACAATGCTAGTGTTGATGATGGTAACCCTTACGGCAGAAGAGATTCCCCTCTTTGACGCTGGAACAGAACCCATTACGGAACTCGCGTTTGGGCTACGGAATAGACCGATGCCAAGTCCCACAAGGACTAGGCCCACCACGATCTGAGAATACGGAGTAGACTGATCGAATCTTGACAAGACGAAAACCCCTGCGGACGCTACTATGAGACCGAGAGTGCTGAGGCCACGGGCCCCCCATTTGTCCGAGAGAGTACCACTTATTGGTCCAATGAAGATCAGAGTAGCATCCAGAGGGATCAGAAATATTCCCGCGTGTAGCGGATCGTAGCCTCTTACGAGCTGAAAATAGAGAGTCATAATGAAAGCAAGCCCCGCAAAGGCGAGGCCGCTGAGCAGATTGGCAATGTTTCCGGCAGTGAACAATCTGATTCTGAACAGGGAGAGATCGAGAACTGGAAACTTGGTTCGACGCTCAACGAGAAAGAAGAAGATCATGAGGATTCCACTGGACACGATGAGAACAAGGTTCAGAGCATCTGTTAGACTACCGATGGTTAGGCCGATCAGAAGCAGAGTGATCGAACTGGAAAAACTGACTGCGCCCAGCAGATCGAACTTTTCTCCTCCGGTCGGCTGAGAGATCTCTCTCAGTCTCCGATGCGACCAGTATGTTCCGAAGATTCCGATCGGAACGTTAACTAGGAAGATCGATCGCCAGGTGAAGAGCTGGATGAGAATACCACTGAGAGTATAACCGGTGATCGTGCCAGCGTTAATGGCGACCTGGTTTATCCCGATGCCCTTTCCCAATCCTTCGCCAGCGAAAGCGTCCGTTACGATCGCGACACTGTTGACGAAGAGAAGCGCAGCACCGACGCCTTGAACAAGCCGAAAGCCCAAGAGCTCCTCAGCAGTCAAGGAGAGGCCGGATAGAAGGGAACCGACTGTGAAGATGGCAAAGCCCAGATTGTACAACCGCACCCGGCCATACAGGTCCGCGATTCTTCCAATTCCTACCAGAAGGACAGTTATCATGAGCCGGTAGACGGTGATGAACCAGACACCCACGACCAGGTTCGTGTTAAGGGCAAGAACCACCTGGGGAAGACCCACAACAAGAATACTCGAGTCCAGCGTGGCCATGAAAATGCCGACGGTCGTGACGGTGAGAACCACCCACTTGTACTCCAAGAAACAAACCGCCTAGATTCGAGGTATCTCCGGGTCTCGACCGAGCGAGGTATAAAACGCCCATGCGGAATACGGCTTCGATTTTTCCGAGTCGGGACACGAGACAGAGACTCGCTCAGAACAAGCCCTGATCAGCGATCAGACAGAGGGCTTCGATATGATGCCGAGTTCACGCTTCCATCATCCCACAAATCCCCGATTTCAAAAACGCTGATTACTTCGTTCTGCCCGGAAAAACCAGTATTCTCCTCGAGAAACGCTTCGGCCAGTGA
>DASPWY010000088.1:0-19606 GCA_035637575.1 Bathyarchaeia archaeon | reverse complement strand
TCTATTGAGAGGTGGTCGTAGTGTTCATGAGTGATGAGTAGAATGTCGGCTTTCTCCGGGATTGGACGGATTTTGAAGGGGTCGATTATTACAGTCTTCCCATTCTTGATCCGGAAAGAGTCGTGTCCTAGCCAGCTTATCTTTAGGCCCTGATATTCGAACAAAGACAGTACGTTCTCGTCGATCTTAAGCTTCTCAATAAAAGTCTTGCAAGAACAGTTCTGGCCTCCACCTGTTCAAGAATACGCATAAATCGCTCCGAGACCCCTAAACTAGGAGTCGTCCATGCACGATGTGATAATCATCGGTTCCGGGTCCGCGGGATACACTGCGGCGATCTACGCTTGCAGAGCTGGACGAAAGACGCTGATCCTAGCTGGGTCAGTTCCAGGGGGTCAACTGATGATTACTTCAGACGTTGAGAACTTCCCTGGATTCCCGGAAGGAGTGCTGGGACCTGAACTGATGGAGAAACTGCGTCGTCAGGCGGAGAAATTCGGACCTGAGATCATCTACGATGACGTATCATTCGTAGACTTCTCAACCAGACCTTTCAAGGTTGCAGCTGGCGGAAAGTCGTACGAGGGCAAGAGCGTGATAATCGCCACCGGTGCAAACGCAAAGTGGCTTGGACTGCCGTCGGAAACGAAGTTTAGGGGACGGGGAGTCTCCAGCTGCGCGACCTGTGATGGATTCTTCTTCAAAGGAAAGGACGTCGTAACAGTGGGGGGCGGAGATACGGCGATGGAGGAAGCCACGTTCCTAGCGAACATCACGAAAAGCGTAACAGTCGTCCATAGGAGAGACGCGTTGCGAGCTAGCAAGATAATGCAGGAAAGAGCTACTGGGAATCCAAAAATCCATTTCGTATGGGATTCAACCGTCAAGGAAATTACCGGCGACGACAAAGTGACCGGCGTTCAGCTGCACAATCTGAAGAGTGGAAAAGAAAGCCATGTTAACGCTGAAGGAGTTTTCGTAGCAATAGGCTACGAGCCAAACACAGAGTTCCTGAAGGGAAAAGTCGAACTCGACTCTCAAGGATATGTTGTGACCAGAAAGGACACTGAGACAAGCGTCCCCGGAGTCTTCGCCGCGGGCGATGTGCGCGACCACAAATACAGACAAGCAGTCACCGCAGCAGCGGATGGGTGCATGGCGGCCATCGATGCAGACCGGTTCTTGGCGGAGCACCACAAGAATTAGACTCGTTGTGACCCGTTGAAGTGCACCAAATGCGATCTACAACTTGACTTTGTGGGTCGATATATTGTTCGAGAGGATTTTGAGGCCGGAGCGCCCGCACAGATTCGTGACATGGAGGTCTGGCAGTGCGATGTCTGCAAGACTTACTATGAGGCGAGCATGAGCGGTAAGCCTGTTCCGATAAGATTCATGCAGAGCCTCTTCAAACGATTAGAGTGAGATTCCTTCTAGCTCAACTTCCTTTCCAACATATTCTCGAGTTTTCATCTCTGCCTGTTTCAGCAGCTCTACCAGCCGCTTATTCACAGCCTCTGTCATAGAGGCAGCAGATTTCATCTTCTCCTGAATCTCGAGTTCTTCTCTCCTAGTCTCTTCAATCTTCGACAGCAACGCCTTCCGTCGATCGTACATGTCTTTACATTCAGCAATCCGCAGAAGCTCTCGTCTCCGCGCCAGCAATCGTCTCCCTTTCTCCTGTTTCTCCGCCAAATGGGTCGTCCCGATCAACTGGTTCAACTGAACCGAGACTCTACCAGTTTTCTTCGGTTTGAACTCCATCTTTCCGGAATCAATCGCCTTCTTCATGTTTTCCAGTATCCTTGCCAAGTATTCTCCTGTTGACTTGGAAAGGAAACTCTTGTAAGGAGACTTGACGAACGCAGACAGGGCTTCTCGCTCATCTGAGCCCAGCGGGTACTCGCCACGCTGAGAGAGATCTGCGAGCCTTCGCAAGGGTCTCTGAAGGTGGGCAAGGGTCTCTGCTCGGAAGGCTCGACTCTCCTTACGGAGCTCTCTTTCGATGTCTAAGACTTCTCGAAGGTTAGCGTTTGCCTCCAACTGGTCGACCTTAGAGGTCAGATCTGATTCTGAACGACCCAGTCCCTCTACGTCTCTCTTCACTCCGCCTAGCTCCCGGGCCTTCTCTTCGAGTTCATTTCTAGCTATCTTGATGCTTTCAACAATACCTGTCATCGTTCTAGCCCTCTGGAGTTTTGAGCCCTCGCCTTCCAGAAATGAGGCGAGCCTTTCGCCGCTCTTCGCTATTCGATCCAGTGTTCCGCCGAACGAGCGCATGTCAAGAATGTAAAAACCGGAAAGTTCTCGGGCTGTGGAGTCTCGGAGGTCCCGAATCGATCTGCTCGCTACTGAGAGACCGTCCTTAGCGATTTTCAAGGAGTCCCAGCTGGTCTCCGATGGAATTACGATATCACTAACCCGTGCTGCTGCTTCGTGGGCCCCATGCGCGATTACTCGTGCTGCCCTGTAGGACGCGGCGTCTTTTTTCGTCGCCATGTCCCTGTCGCCTTTCTTGGCCAAATCGTCATAGAAACTCTGCGCCTCGCTAACAGCTCTCTTCGCTTCGTCGACGAGTTTGGCGGCTTTGGATCTGGTGGATCGTAGTTGGCCGTCTAATTGGTTAGAAATCCATGGCCCGTACTGTTCAATCGTCAGTCTCAATTTGACTTAACCGGAGGAGTCTACCTGATCTCCTCTCGTAGGTTAATGATTATCGTGTCTATAGTCTGTTCCGCCTTCTGTTTGCGGCGCATCAGGTCCGCGTTTAGAGATTCGTAGAGGTCTTTGGAGATCTTGCCGTTACGATACTGGTTTCGTAGATCATTGGCTGTCGTCTTTATGACGTTAAGTTCCACTTCAGCTCGTTCAATTCGCTTTATCATGTCCGAGTAGCGTCCTTGGGCCGCGGACAATTGTTCTTCGACTGGTGCTAGTGTCCGGTCGACCTCAGTCATCCTGCGGTCCAGCATTCGCCTCCGTTGCTTGTAGTCGTATCTATTCAGCGCGCCTCTGGCGAGGTCTTCCTCCATCTTGTCCGATTCAAGTCTCATCGACGACTTCTCGTCGTATAATTCTACGAATTTCGTGATGAGCTGAGATGGCGCGCCTGAAAGTGCCCCTTCAGCACTAGGTCGGCTCAGAACTGCGAGGACGCCGCCAGCCAAGGCTGCCTCTACAAGGCCTACCCAGGTGAGTGGGCTTAGGCTCGCCCAGAACGGGTCCAGCTGATACGTCATGGAGAAGCCTAGGCTGCTGATCGGAGTGACGGGGGAGGCTAACAGAGAGATCTGGTTGCCAGAGATCTGAGGCACCTGTCCGATGAGTGTGTTTAGCCTGAAGCCTGATGGTGTAACGATCTTTGTTTGAAGGGTCGGGGCAGTGAACTGCACGTTGTTGAACATCGCGAAGTTCACCGTGAAAATTCCCAGGGAATTGGTCGAGATGTAGGTGCTGGGAGAGAGTGTATACGCTATCTTAGCTCTAAATGACTGGTTGAATTGCACCGCGCCGAAGCTAGGCGTAAATGTTACCGTGCTCGTGCCATCTGGGTTCGAGGTAGGCGTGGAGGCTGTTTCAGGCTGGTCAATTTCAACTCCGAGAACATAGTTTTCAGTAATACTCGACACGCCCTTTGGTACTTTGAATGCCACCGAGGGGAGAGTTGAACCCAAATTTGTGACGTTGTAGCTGTCGGTTACTTGCAAAGTGCCTGTAGCAAAGATCTGGATTAGCCTGCCCGCGGACACCGTTAACACATTCTGAGTCGCTGACGAAGCGAAAGTAACTTTCCACACAGTCGAGTTGCCAAAGCTAAGTGGACTCGATCCAGGACAATTATCCGAGCCAGCGCTAGGCAGGGTACAGGTGAAGGTTCCGCCGGTGATCGTCTGATTGAGAGGGAGTGGGATCCTTGGAGACTGCCAGTCGCCCGTCTGGAGGGTCACCTTTGCTCTGGTAACGTTGTAGGTGCCGTCGACGAGCGGGAAGGGGTTGGCCTCGAATGTAAAACTGTTCGAACCAGGGCTGTAGGATAGAAGCCCGGCAAAAACCGTGGTCACGTTGAAAACGAAGTTCATTTCGTTTGCTGGAAATTGAACGTTCAGTGTAGTGTAGTTTTGGCTCGGCGTTGGGCCCTGTTTGGAGACTTGGAGGTTGACTCCTTGAGCTGTTGCTACGGTGAATCGAAGGTCGTCGCTCACACTTGCGGGGATGCCGATCGTCAGATGAGTAACTGGAACGGTGCTTGTCAGATTCACGTAGTCGCTAATGGTAGTGACGCCCCAGGCGTTAGTTGAGATAGTTCGTTCGAATGACGCGGAGCAGGTTGCCCTTTGGCAGTCTGTTGCCGCAGTAGCAGAGTGAGGGAGAAAAACGACGGTTAATGCGAGTAGCAAAAGTACAGCGAAGAGCGCTCTCATCAGTTGAGACCATTAGCCGAACTCGAATTTGGAGTGCGAAGCTTGACTTCCCTACTTATTAGTTGCTCCGATTGTTGAACGCCTTCTCAAGGTTTGCGGATGAAAAGCATACTGGTCACCGGAGCGGGTGGAAGTGCGGGCCACAATGTATGTTGGAGTCTCAGAGTCAGCAAAGATGGACGCTCTCTAGTACTGACGGGCGGCGATGTAGATAGGACGAGTCTCGAACTAAATATGTGGCTGGATTATTCGTTTCATCTTCCCGGTGCTCATGACCGTGGATATGTTGCCGCGTTGAACAAAATCATTGAAAATGAGAAGATTGAGCTGGTCATGCCACAACCCGACCCAGAGGTTGAGCGAGTTTCAGTTGAGCGTTCAAGAATCCGGGCACGGACATTTCTTCCAGACGGTGAAACGGTTTCTACATGTCTAGACAAGTTCGCAGCACTCTCTCGATGGTACGAGTCAGATCTTCGAAAGAAACCAGTCCCCATCTCTCACGATGATTCTTCCAATATGCAGAAGCTCCGCCTGCTCGATTATCCGTGTTGGATTCGCGCTCGAGAAGGCGCGGGCGGCCTCATGAGCTGTAAAGCAATTAGCCCGAGCATCGCGGAACATTGGGTCAAGTTCCATTGGGATCAAGGAATCAAAGCAAACTTCGTCGCAGAGGAATATCTTCCGGGAAGAGACTATTGCTTCATGTCTCTCTGGAATAACGGTGGCTTAGTCACTTCTATGATTCGCGAGAGGCTGAGCTGGGTCGGCCACCGTGTAGTGGGCGCGGGAGGCACGTCAAAGCTCAACCGCGTTGTTCACTCGGACATAGTCAACAAGAAAGCGGCGGAAGCGATAAGGGCCGTTTCGAAGAAGCCTCACGGGATTTTCTGTGTCGACCTAAAGGAGGATGCGAAAGAGGTTCCCTGTCCGACTGAAATCAACTGTCGGTTCACAACCAATGTCCACTACCTCTCGCTTGCTTCAATAAAACTTGGACATCCCGAATGGAATTTCCCGTGGCTCGCGGCCAGATTAGCGCTGGAAGAGGAAATACCCGATTGCGCCAAGACCAATGCTCTACCAGATGATTTGTGGTTTACGAAGAACACAGATATGGGCCTTACAATGGTTCGAGGAAACCATTGGAAGGCTGCAGAAATCTTCTGAGCGCGGAATCTATTTTCCTCGTCTGTGGAAATAGAGTCTTACCTGACGATCCCAAATGAAAAGCCACGTCACCGACAGAACGAGGGCGATGAGCCCCTTTGCTGCTGCGTCGAAATACAGAGCAAGAGACATGCTCGGGCTCACAAGGTTCAATGGTGCAATGAATTTGGTCAAGACACCAAATCCAAGGAGCATGAGACCCCACTGCGTTACGAAAACGACTAGTTCGTAGCCGACAGCGCGTATGTTCATCGTGGAACTCCTGTCAGGAGAAGAGTAATCACAGCTAAGCTCGTTGAGGTTAGGAAGAGGATCCATATTGTAGATACGATTTCGTTCTCGGGCGCGGGACGACCTATGAGTAGCGTTCTGACCAAGGTCAGCGGGGCGCGCGGATCTTCTGAATCAGCAAGCGTCCCGTCTGGCAGGAGCTTTGTCGGTTTTGAGGTTAATTCTCTGTGTTCCGTGAAGCGTCGAATCCTTGAGAGGAAGAAGAAGGAATTCTGGATATTGGGGAAGATTGCAACTATACTCGCGATCTCAGTTCTCCCGAGAATCGCTAAAGCCCCTACTGAGGCGCCGATTGACAGTTGACCGACATTCCCCGCGAACGCCCGTGCCGGAAAACGGTTGTAGTACAGGAATCCTAACAGTGAGAACATTAAGCTAGCATAGAGAAAGATAGGCGTAGAGCCGGCTCCGACGAGCAGCGAGCCAATGAGTAGGCCTCCTGCAACTATCGATATCCCCCCAGCCATCGAACCGTTGAGAGGGTCCAGCATGTTGACCGTGTTCGATGTCACAGAGACGGCGACTAGTACTGTGAGAGGATAGATTACTGGAAGATGGTAACCCCCGAACAAAGGGACATGCAGAGTTGAGGTATAGACTTGACCTCGAAATGCCAGACCTAGAATTAAGACGGGCAAGCCGCAAAGAAGTGTGAGGAGAGGCTTGAAGATTCCTCTTAGCCTGAGGCGATCATCGACCGCGCCTACAAGTGCAGCAAGTCCAACGACGAGACAATAAGCTAAGAGAGGTATCGAGCTTGATCCTCCAACCATCGCGTAAATTGCGGCGAAGAGCACGAGGGTGATCGGAACCGCGACTCCGACCATCTCCGGGATCTTGGGTCGGTTGAGTTTGTGGACGTCGATTCCGATTATTCCATGCTTTATGTTCCAGTACATGAAGAATCTAGTGAGAGCCAGAGAAACGGGAAATGAGCCTAGGGCGATTAGGATTGCAATCGTGTTCGCCCCGAGCGATGCCATGTCGGGACCCAGCGGTCGTGTGGAGTATAAAGCAACAGTGTGCTGAAGGAAGGGTTATCAGTGGTTTTGAACCGGCGCACCGGAGGTAGTCTTGGCTCAAACCGGCCACCCGTTCATTCCGAACTCGAGCGATCAGCTTCGAACGAGCATGTTGAAGACGATTGGAATAAGCTCGCTCGACGAACTCTATTCCGACATTCCGCGAGAAGTCCGATTGAACCGACCGTTGAAAGTGGATGGTTTCGCTTCTGAACAGGAAGTCCATTCAAACGTTGAACAACTTCTCAAGGAGAACAAGTCCGGCTCAGACTACACTTCATTTCTTGGCGCGGGAATCTACAACCATTACATTCCAGCAGCAGTCAAACACATAGTTTCCAGGACAGAGTTTCAGACCTCGTACACACCCTACCAAGCGGAAATCTCCCAGGGTCTTCTGCAATCGCTCTTTGAATTCGAATCCATGATTAGAGACTTGACCGCTGTAGACGCGGTAAACTCATCCCTCTACGATGGATCGACTGCGCTCGGGGAGGCCGCTAGAATGGCAGTTCGCTCGACAGGGAAATACAAGGTCATCGTTCCAAAAAGTCTTCATCCCGATAAGCTATCGGTACTACGAAACTACACTGAGCCAGTTGGGATTAAAGTCGAAGCCTTCGAGTACGACAAAGAGACAGGAGGCCCAGACATCGAGGATCTCCAGTCAAAACTCGATCATGAGACCACCGCCGCAGTCTATTGTGAAGTACCTTCATTTTTTGGAACGTTGGACGCCGATGTTGTGAGAATTCCGTCGCTATGCCATGAGAAGGGAGCCCTCTCGATTATTGGATTCGACCCGATATCGCTCGGCGGACTCAAGCCACCAGGCGAGTACGGTGCTGACATTGTTGTTGCGGAAGGTCAGTCTATTTCATCCGAGATGAATTTTGGAGGTCCGGGACTCGGAATAATTGGTTGCAGAGGAGCGAATCTTCTGCGACAGATTCCAGGTCGACTCATTGGTATGACGACCACGATCGATGGTACGGACAAGGCGTTCAGTATGGTTCTTCAAACGAGGGAACAACATATTCGTCGAGAGAGAGCCACCTCAAACATCTGCACTAACGAGGCTCTCCTCGGCATTGGAGCAGCCGCATATCTTTCCCTGCTCGGACCCAAAGGACTACACGACTTGTTCGAATCGATCCTAGTAAAGACGAGGTACGCGATCAAGAGGCTCCAGGAAATACCAAAAGCCTCCGTCCCGAGGTTTGAAGCACAGCATTACCAAGAATTCGTCGTTACCTTCAAACGGGCCCGAGGCATCACATCTAGGATTAATCGCAAACTCCTCCTAGCCGGGATGCACGGAGGCAAGAGTCTGGTCAAGGATTTTCCCGAGCTTGGTGAAAGCTCGCTTCTCTGCGTGACAGAAATCAACACGGGCGAAGCCATCGATCGATTCTCGGGTCTGATGACGAAGCTTCTGAGAGGTTCGAGATAATGTATCATCAAGCTACCTGGGACGAACCGCTCATTATCGGAAAGTCCCAAGCCGGTAAGAGAGGCCATATCCCGACGGGACCTAGCGATATTGAGAGAAAGATTGCTGGTGATCTGGGGGATGCTGTGCCGAGCGTTCTGAGAAGAAACGGTCTTCCCCCTCTCCCTGAGGTCTCGGAGCCCGAAGTTATTCGTCACTTCGTCCGACTCTCTCAGGAGAACTATTCGCCCGATCTGGGAATCTATCCCTTGGGTAGTTGTACTATGAAGTATAATCCGAAATCAGCTGAGTTGGCGGTCGCGACTCACAAGCTGGAGAAGCTTCATCCTGAACAGGACGAATCGACGGTCCAAGGGATGCTTGCCATGCTGAACCGTTTGGACAAGATCTTGGCAGAGATTACGGGGATGAGCCGTATGTCCCTCCAGCCTGCGGCCGGTGCCCACGGGGAGTACTTGGGGTGCCTCATCGTTCGATCATATCATCGTTCGAGGGGGGAGCTGGAGAAGAGGACGGAAATGATTGTGCCGGACTCGTCACATGGCACGAACCCTGCCAGCGCGGCCATGGCCGGGTTCAAGGTCATGGTCGTTCCATCGAACTCCGAAGGGATGGTTGACCTCGAAGAACTGAGGAAGTTGGCTGGGCCGAATACGGCTGGACTGATGATTACAAATCCTAACACGCTAGGAATCTTCGAGAAGAACATTCTCGAAATCGCAAAGATTGTGCACGGAGCAGGGGGCTTGTTGTACTATGACGGGGCAAACTTCAATCCCTTACTCGGAAAGGTCCGACCCGGCGACATGGGCTTCGACATTGTCCACCTGAATCTTCACAAGACTTTCGCGACTCCTCACGGAGGTGGTGGCCCTGGCGCAGGTCCCGTGGGCGTGACGAAGGAGCTCGAACGCTACCTTCCTGTTCCACTGATCGGATTTGATGGAAAGAAGTATTTCTACGATTACAATGTTCCAGATACGGTCGGAAAGATCAGAGCGTTCCACGGCAACATTGGAATTCTCGTCCGTGCCTATGCATACATCATAAGCCTGGGTGCCGAGGGACTCAAAACAGTCGCAGAGACTGCCGTCCTCAACACGAACTACATCCTGTCTCGGATTCTAGCAAGCGGCACGTACGACCTTCCCTTCGCTCAAGCTAGGAAGCACGAGTTTGTTCTCAGTTCAAAGAAGCTCTACGATTCAACAGGGGTCAGGGCGATGGATCTTGCGAAGCGAATGCTGGACAAGGGCGTTCATGCTCCTACGACATATTTTCCCCAGATTGTGGACGAGGCTTTGATGGTGGAAGTTCCAGAGACTGAAAGTCTCGCTGATCTGGATCAACTTGTTGAGGCCCTTCTCGGAGTGTATCGTGAAGCTCAGACGAGTCCAGAACTGGTGAAAAATGCGCCTCACTACGCATCTGTCAGGCGGATTGATGATGTGAAAGCATCGCATCCAAAGACTCTGACACTGCATTGGAACAATCCGTCGTTATTGGAGAATCGCGAAGTATCGAGCGAAGAGACATCTCCGCAAGAATCAAAGTCACGATTGGCATCTCCGCCTGGCAGATGATGAACTTGCGAGTCTCCGCTTTGGACACGCGCGTGCTTCGCAAGACCCCACTATTTTATATATAGATACGAGTTCCAGAGCTATTTCGTATTCGAATCGTATTACCTCTGCTTGGGATTTGTATATATTGGCTTCAGTAGTTTCACTAGCCTACCTTGTCTACTGAAGAAATAGTCTCTCATCAATCAATTCCCTCCCACGGCTCTCAAGTGGCTATTGTTGGAATAGGTGGGGCGGGCAATAATCTTCTGAGCCAGGCAATCGATGGAGGAATAAGTCCAAGAAACTGCGTGGCAGTTAACACGGACCGCGGCCAGTTATCAGAATCGAGAGCACAGAACAAGGTCCTTCTAGCCGATTCAACTGAGAGTGATTCTCTTTTGACGAGGCAGCGAGGTGGACAAGGTCAACTGTTAGCTTACAGAGTATCTCCGTTTACACGGGAATCTGATTTCACAATTCTACTGACGGGTCTTGGGGGAGCCACCGGGACGAAGGCGGCCCCTCTGATCGCGCAGTGGCACCGTGACCGAGTCAGACCTATAGTTTCAGTAGTAGCTTTGCCTTTCATCCATGAGCGAGAGAGACGTTTCGTGGCGCTTCGCGGTTTGAAGAAGATGGTCGAGGCATGCGATTGCACGGTCATTGTCGACAACTCTGTCGAAAAGCGGGCTCTCCTCGATTCGAAGAGGGTTGCAGATGAAACAGCAGCGCTCGCCGTGCGTGGTCTTTCAGAAGTGGTTGCTTTGAGCGACCAGATGATTAGTCATCAGATCCTGAACATCCTCTCATTGGGATCTGTTGCGACTGTATGCATTGGTCCAGTGGAATCGAGAGAAAGAGTCCAGTCAGCAGTATCAGACGCCCTAACGACTCCATCTGCGAGTCTCCCGTTGACGAAAGCCAAAGGAGCTGTTCTCCTCTTCAGAGGAATCGAGCCGCTGAATAATGGTCAGGCGGCCCAAGCCTACGAAGCGATCTCGTCTCTGGTCGGTCATGACGTGGATTTCGTCCATGTGAGTACCAAATGTCAAGCACGATCGAGCCTGTCGATATTCCTATCAGGATACACCTACGACATGGCACTCGGAACCGTTGACGATCTGATCGAAGACTTGTACGATATGGAATATGGACTCGAATCAAAGGCGACTAGAGTCGGGGTGCGAATGCCTCTGTATGAGATGGAGTTGGCCTAGGCCGGACTCTCATCTGATGATTTTCCTAATTCTATCACTGAAATGATAGGGCCGTCCTTCAGGAGCCACTTGTCCGTTTCTTATCGCATCTAGAACTGAAGCTACGTCTCTCGATTCGACGTCAACGATCGTGTAAGCGTTTCCTATTGTCTCCGGAATGTGCGAATCGCTACCGGCGGCTTGTGGTAGCTTCCTTTTCTCAGCGAAGGTTCTCGCTCGCTTCCAGGTTATGGAGTGTAGGATGCTAGCGGAGTTGATCACTTCGATCGCGTCCGGCACCGTCGTTAGAATTTCTGGGTTCAAGGCTGAGCGAAGAAAGTCATAGGGATGTGCTACGATCGAGACGCCCCCTAGCCGCTTGATTTGTAGGATTGTTTCATCGGCAGACAATCCTCTCGGGACTGTGTCTGATACGCCTAGGCCGATAATGTGTCCATCACGGCTGGAGATTTCTATTCCAGGAATGATCAGTAATTCTGAAGGAATGTTTCGTGCTAACGCGTTATGATCAGTTATCGCAAGACCATCGAGGCCTTTTTCCTTACACCTTGGGACGAGTTCGTCTGTTCGAGTATGAGCATCTGAAGATGCGGCTGTGTGGACGTGAAGGTCAAGTTTCAGCTTCAGTAGTTGTCCCGCTCCTTGTTTCTTCGAGTCTGGTTCGGAGATTCTGAGCCGACACTTTGTGGAAGAGCGGTTGCATTGGCTTGATCCTAGCACCAGGTTTCACACTGATGGCGCCGGAGAGTTGCCAGTTTGGCTGCTTTCCGAGGAAGAGGCTGCGATGGATTCGTGTTGCGGTTATTGGAAGGAATGGTTGGAGCTGTATTCCAATCGTTCCTACGATCTGGGCAGCTACGCTTAGAGTCTGTCCGGCTTCTGCGGGGTCTGTCTTGAAGGAGTGCCATGGTGCGCTCTCGTTTAGATAGCGGTTGCCTTCTCTTGCTAATTGTACTACTTGTTCGAGGCCTTCTTTCAATCGAAAGCGTTCAAGCCTCTCATCGAGACGTTTTGGCGCTTCGTGAAGAATCTTGAAGATGTCTTGATCTCTCTCTTTGTCGGTGGTGAACTTCGGAATCTTATTCTTGAATCTGGTGCTGATGAAAGTGATGGTGCGGTGGATGAAGTTACCAACGACATCGTTGAGTTCAGTGTTGATCTTCCTTTCAAATTCTTCCCAGGTGAAGTTCGTGTCCTTCTGTTCGGGCCGGAGGCTAATGAGCGCGTAGCGCCAGTATTCAGCGTCTTCAAGCTCAAGCGCTTCGTCTATCCAGACGCCTATCTTCTGGCTCTTCGAGAATCTTTGTCCTTCGAACTGTATGTATTCTGTGGAGGCTACTTCCCACGGCAAATTGTATCCTTCGTGGCTGGCCAGTAGTAGGCCTGGGAATACGATGACGTGGAAGGGGATGTTGTCTTTGCCTATGAAGTGGATATTGCGGCTGGCAGGGTCGAGCCAGTACTTCTTCCACTGGCTGGGTTTCTTGTTTCTTTCTGCCCATTCTTTGACGGCGCTGATGTAGCCGAGGACTGCTTCCATCCAGACGTAGATGGTCTTGTCCTGTGCACCCTTGAAGGGTGCCCGGATGCCCCAGGCGAGGTCGCGGGTTAGTGAGCGGGGTTTTAGTCCGTCCCTGATCCAGCTCAGGCTGAAGTTCCGAGCATTCTCAGGGAGGTTCGGGTTTTCCTCAACATATTTCTTCAGTTGATCAGATAGTTTTGGAAGGTCGAAGAACCAGCTGGCCGATTCTTTCATTATGGGGGTGCTGTGGTCGAGTACGCAGTATGGATTGATCAGATCCTTCGGGTCGAGTACTCGGCCGCAATTGTCACACTGGTCGCCACGAGCGGGGATGTAGTGGCAGTAGGGGCATTCTCCTTCTACGAACCTGTCTGGCAGAAAGCGCTTGTCGTTTACGCAGTATGGTAGGATAATGTTCTGTTTGAAGACATATCCGTTCTTGTCGAGGGTGCGGTAGAATTCTTGGACGAACTTCTTGTGAACAGGACTCTCCGTGCGAGTATAGTTGTCGAATTGGATGTTGAAGCGTCTAATGCTGCGGGTGAAGATTCGGTGATACTTGTTGGTTAGCTGGCGGGGTGTGATCTTGCGTTTTATGGCTTCAACTTCTATTGGTGCGCCGTGTTCGTCGCTGCCAGATACCATGACAACGTCTTCGCCTTTCAATCTCAAGTAGCGCGCGTAGACATCGGCTGAGAGAAGGTGCGTGAAGGTTCCTAGGTGGGGTCTGTCGTTGACGTATGGCCAGGCGCTGCAAACTACCCATCTTCCCAGTCGACCGTCATCCTCCGATACTGACCGAGTTGTCCGGGTTTTGGATAAGCGTTTGCGACCAGAATATCGTTGAAATAGGCCAACCGACCATTACTAGTCATGACGCTATCAATGGATGACTACGACGGCTTGCTGGATCGAGCATTATCGAAGATTACACAATCCACCGGCACCGGCGAGCGCTTCGAGCTGCCGATCGCTATGGTACAGATAATCGGGCAAAGGACGATTGTTGTGAATTTCTCTGATGTTGTTGATCGGTTGAACCGGGATCCGCATCATGTGCTGAAGTATTTGGCGAAGGAGATGGCTACTGCGGGGTCGTATGAGGGTGGTCGTGGCTACTTCCAGGGCAGGTTTTCACGTGAGACGATTAACCGACTCATCAATGTCTACTCGAACCGGTTTGTTATCTGTCCCGTCTGTCACAGACCGGATACTCGTGTTGTCCGGGAGGGACGGTTGTTCTTCTTGGTCTGTGAAGCGTGTGGTGCACGATCGTCAATACTGACGACATAAGGGGCGCTTCTTGGATCTCGTCTACGCCACGTCCTACAAGACGGAGAAGGGCTTGCTGGTGGCGTGCTGCGACGAGGAGTGTATGGGTCGCATCTTCCGCGAAGGACGACTCAAACTAGCGCCTGAATCCAAATTCTACGGGAGCGCAGTTGTAGGACTGACGGAAGCGGTTGTCTTGATGGTTGGCGCTGATATGCTGAATCTTGTTGGTAGAAAGGTAGTGGATGCGGCCATCAATAATGGACTGGTTCATCCGGACGCGGTCATAACAATAGCCGGAGTCCCACACGTTCAGGTCATGAAACTCTAGGATTTCTGGAAAAACGGTTTCTGTGTCGCGAGACTAGCACGCATACCCATTTTTTCTATGGGATCCCGAGCTGACCATATTCTAAACGCGGACCCATCAACATCCCTCTAAGACGGATTATTCATCTCTAGTTGACATTAACATCGTTATGGACCCTCAGCCGTTTTCTAGGCGTTTTCCTTGGGACTCGCAGGGAGACTTCCCTGGCTCTGTAATCCACTCCCTTTGAACCAAGCGTAGATTTCATTTCTTGACATAGCGAGACCCGTGTAGAAGATCGTGTCGAAAAGAAACGAGAAAAAGGCGAAAGTGCGCCAGTACGTGGTGAGATCGGGACTGAGTGCGCACGGAGGCCCGTCAAGTCCCGTGTAATGCGTGAAGGTAAGATACCATGGTAATGGGAAGCCGCTTCCTGACACGCCAAGAGCACAGGGTCCTACCGTCGTTAGTGTCGTATTGAATAGGGCTGATATGACAGTAGCCGCGATTCCAAAAGCCAACACCAAAGGCAACTCCCTCTTCCGGACTCGGCCAGAGACAACGAAGAACCCTTCCATAGCTACCAGAAACGGGAGACAGAGGATCGAGACTCCCAACAAGACAGGGCAGGGTTGAACGAAGAATCGTACAGATAGTAGAGAACGGAGAGCACTCCAGCAACGAGCAGGACCAGGATGATCAGTCTCGGTCGAGGATGAGGGTTCGTTGAAGGCTGCACAGGAACACATCCCATTCCATTATGAACGAACGCGTAGTCATGAGTACGACCATCCAAGTTATAGTCGACGCAACGAATTAATTCCAACCTTTAGAACAGCGAGTCCAGAGAACAGAACAACAGGCTGTTCTTTCTCTCCGAGTGGTTTGACCAACGTTAAGTTGCGAGAAAGATCCATTTTCCTCTCGGTGGAAGGCTTAGACCACGCTCTCCCCAGAGGTCTACCTAGACCCCTCGAGACAATATACACGGACAGCGATGGAACGTTGCAAATGTACAGAGTTGTACGTTGAATGCACTTGTGTACGTGGAAGTTAAACGGTGATTCAAGGTGTTAACCTGTTCTTTGAAAATTCTATGAATGGAAAGCAATCCACGATAGTGCTCTCCACCATACTAGTAGCCATCGGAACACTCTCGATCTTCAGCATTCTACCCGTAGGCGGGACAAGCCAGCCGAGCGGCTATGCAACAGTGCTTCTGAAGGCTCAGCCAGTTTCAAGCTATCAGGGAAACATACAGGGATACGCCACCACCATGCCTCAGCCGGGAAGCAAGCTAGACATGTCAAGTCCGGCAGTGATCTCGTACGAGGGATATCTGGCAAACCAACACTCCCTTGCAAAGTCTGCGATTGCAAAGTATGCTCCTCAGGTGCAGGTCATCTACGACTACTACACGGTCCTGAACGGCCTCGCGGTCAAGCTCAACGGCTACAGCCTTTCCCAGCTTAGCTCCATTGGTGGAATAGTAGACAGCTCGTACTCCTTCAATGTCCACTACGACATGAACAGGTCCAACGCTCTGATCGGCTCGCCAACACTATGGGCCGCGGATGGAGGGCAGTCCAACGCGGGCGCTGGAATGAAGATCGGCATCATCGACACCGGGATAGATTTCACCCATCCATTCCTCACGGACAACAGTCTTGTTGTTCCCGCAGGATATCCGAAATGTGATGCTCTAGATTCTGCTGTTCACCAGGCGGATACCTCGTGCAAGTATGTTAGCAACAAGGTTATCGTTGCGAAAATGTTCTGCACACAACCAGTCTGCGTCGCATTCGATGCCCAGGCGAAGCAGGATCACGGTTCGCACGTGTCAGGTATTGCGGCGGGAGTCGCGAACACTTGCGCGCCCTTCGTCGGCTGCACCATGAGCGGAGTGGCGCCCAAAGCCTTCCTCGGAAGCTATAACGTGTTTCCAGGAAACGTGACAGACGCCTCCTCGGCCGACATCGCGATGGCAGTGGACGCCGCGGTCGCTGATGGCATGGACGTTCTCAACCTGAGCCTAGGCGGGACCCCGACAAGCCACGACCCTCTCGTCACCGCAGTCGATGATGCGGTAGACGCTGGTGTGATTGTAGCTATCGCTGCTGGAAACGCGGGTCCGGGGCCAGCTACGATCGAGTCGCCTGGAATCGCTGACAAAGTCATAACAGTCGGCGCGAGCACCGACCCACACTTCGTCGGAATACCCGTCACAGTGCCCAGTCTCGGAACCTTCGGCGCGGCACTAGGACAGTTCAACAACTTCGGAACAGTCAACAACTCCCCCTACAGCACGACAACCCCAACGAATGGATGCACTGCAATCACGAACAACATCTCGGGCCAGATTGCTCTCATCGCGCGAGGCACGTGCACCTTTTCAACAAAGATCAGGAACGCTGAAGTCGCAGGCGCGACCGGGGTCCTGGTGTACAACAGTGTTGCTGGAGATCCGACCGCTATGGCCCAGGATGGCACTCCCAACCAGCCCACCATCTCCGCAGCTATGGTCTCTAGGCCCAACGGATTAGCCATGGCTTCTGCTTCGACTAAGACCGTCTCGATTGATGGTTCGACGAAGCAAGAGTTCTTCACTGATGGTCCCAGCGCCGACATTCTCGCTGGATTCTCTAGCGTTGGACCTGCAATGATCAAGAACCAGGTCTTGCGAGAGGTCAAGCCTGATGTTGTGGCTCCAGGCGTCAACGTCTACAGCTCGATTCTGATGACCTCTTGTGCTCAGCCACCGTGCTTCGCCTTCTTCCAGGGCACCAGCATGGCTACACCCCACGTCGCTGGATCTGCAGCGCTAATCAAGCAGCTGCACCCGAACTGGTCTCCTGAACAGGTCAAATCCGCGCTGGAGAACGGTGCCAAGCGGCCAGTCGGTAGCAGCTCCAGTAATACACCATCGAACAATCCGATGAACCGCGGAGGCGGACGTATCGACCTAGCCGCGGTCACAAGGATTACCGCAACGATCGACGCTCATGGCTCAGCAAATCTCGGCTTCGGCCGATACTCGGCAAGCGGTGACAGCGGCACATCCTCCTTCCCGGTGGTTGTCCAGTCAGTCGTCAGCTCAAGCGTCACCTACACTGTATCCGTCTCTCCGGCAGTCGACGGTGCCAACGCACCGGTCGTAGCAGTGTCGCAGACAACGATCACTGTGACTGGCCAGGGAACTGCAAAGTTCTCAGTCCTACTGACGGTGTCCCCAACAAATGCCCAGGGCAACTACTACGGCGACATAGTGCTGACCGGCGGGACAGTGACGCTCCAGATACCATACTGGATAGAGATCGTACCATAACAGAGCCAACCAACAACCCCCCTCTCCCTTCTTTTCTTCACGTCTCAGCTACGTTTCGGCCCAGCGCTCATAGAAGATCGAAATTACCGGTTAAATGTCGCAGAAGGCTTATTGGGTCTTGGCCGGGGACCCGGGTCTCTTGTAGCCCGGTGGTGTAGTGGACTAGCAAGGGTCGAAAACAATGACCCGGCCAATGATGGGCTTTGGACCCCAAAAATCAGGAAGAGACCCATCGACGGGAGTTCGAATCTCCCCCGGGCTACCATTGCATTTTCGCAAGATTTATCCTGAAGCAACCGGCCCGGGGGAGCTGAGTTTTTTCTAGGGGAGCCATTTTCTACAAGCTATCGTGAAAACCGAATGTGCTCCGAGGCTGCTTAGACTTGACGGCGTTTCGACGCTCCCCTGACACCAGGGTCCTCGACAAATTTCACGATAACGCTCCAAGCCCCAAGTACAGACTACATGGGGCCCGTTACATTCGAATCGTACGCATACTGAAACGAGTTACCTGAGGGTTCCCGGATTCCTAGGAGTATTCTGGCGCGTTATAGAACGCTACGCGTAGACAGATCTCGAAGAGGATAACTCCCCTATCTTGAGGAGAACCGAGCGAAAGAGAAAGGCGGGGTTGCTAGTAGAACACTGTTGCTCCGTAGAATAATCCTATTATGCCGATATCGACAACATTTATCGTTCCGCTACCGGTAAGATCTGCGGCAGGGTTGTATCTGGAGCTGCCCAGTGAAGACCCGTAGTCTAAGGCTACTATAGAAAAGTCGACGATGCCCACAGTGCCACCCCCAGTAATTGCAAGCTGTCTAGTCACCATGACCGACGCAGACCATACCCCCCCGCTCTCGGTCACGGTGATGTCCGCGGACAGAGGATTCGTCCCTACGGGTATGTAGAGGAGGAATCTTGTCTGATTGTTAGCCAATTGTAGGTTCGAGAAGTTGTAGGTTTTCGAGAAGAGCGTCGCGCCTGTACTACTGTTGGTTGCTGTGATAGTAACGGTCCCCGAGACTTGACCAGAGCTGATGGAGAGATTGCCTGAGGCTACGACCGTTACTCCTTCGAAGCCGGTCGTAAATGAAACGCTCACTGAAGGATCAGTCCCAGCAACGAACGGTTTCATTAGCGGATAATGATCGAAGTACACTCCGGTGATCGTCTCCGGTGTATCTCCTACTCCATCAGGACTGGGACATGTGTTCTGGCTAGGGCCACTACAATTGTCTACTCCCGTGTAGTCCGAGTAGAAGTTTCCACCACTAGGATAACCGTTGTCCCAAGTGACTCTCGGATCCGAGCCGCAGACATGACACCCGTTTCCGACGAAGTTGTTGTGATAGACCAAGGCTTCGCCAAAGATATACAGCTTGGTAATGTTGTTACCCACTATGAGGTCGTTGTTCACGTAGGTTAACGAAATCTCCGTGAGATCGTTATAGGCTATCCTTACTCCATTCGACTCTGCAACCCGGGCAAAATGAATGCGAGTATTGCTGACGCTGACGTTGGTTGCCCACCAGACTTGAACGGGGAACTGGGAGGTACCAAAGTGCGCGTCCGAGACGCTGACGTTTGAACAGTTGGCGATTATCAGCTGCCCGGCAGTAATTCCATCAATATTCTGCCCGGAGCAGTTCTTGTAAAAGAGAATCGGCAACCCGGCAGCAAGGTTGTCGGAGCTGATCGACAGTGAGCCGAGCTGGGCCGCTGTCCCTGCGGTAATAATAATGCCTGAAGGCGCAAATGCGTTTTGCGTGAACGAAACGTTGGTGGCATTGTCAACCTCTGCCCCATGAACGTTGAACGTGTTGCCATCGACTGTAATGTTCGAAGAGCGTATGACGCCAAAGTCCTTACTTCCAAAGTTCGGATTGACAGTATTTCCCGAGACAGTGACGTTCGTGCTATAAGATACCTCCACGCTGTCTGAACTGTCACAATTTTCACTGCTAGCCCCTATCACACATATGCCCCCCGACACGTTGTTGCCTTGAACCAGAATGTTGCTTGACCGATCTATCCA
>DASPWY010000087.1:0-8938 GCA_035637575.1 Bathyarchaeia archaeon | reverse complement strand
CTCCTTTAGAGCTGAGGTCCAGAGATGGTAGACCATTCCTCCCTGCTCCGCAGCCTGGAAGAAACCCAACTCCTCGAGAGACCTTGTCAATGATAGGAGCCGATCAGAGACGACTGAAAGACCCGCAGTTATCGTCCAGTCACCTGTCTGGTCAAGCATGACATGTACGATTCCATCAGAGAAAGTCAGCGATATGCTTCCTCCTGGCCTGAGTGAGGAGTCTAGGAGGCCTGCCATCGACAACGGATCGTAGGCTCCCTGACCACTGAATGGAGCGTTCTCTGTCATGACAACTGCCCGCCCGCAAGAACAGGCTTAACACTCGTGTAACTCAATCCCGCAAAGACACGGAACTCGTGAGCGAATTCTGGACGTTTATATCGAACAGAAGCCTCACCAAGGCTACCCTCGGGCTCAACCATGTCCATGTATGATCTGGAGGAGGATAGGCTCGTAGCGGAGATAACGGGTAGAGGTGCCCGAAGGTTACTCATTCAACTGCCCGACGGGCTAAAGAACGAGGGACCCCGACTCGCCAGCCTAGTCCGAGAGAGAACGGGCGCAGATGTATTTGTCTCAGCGTCCTCGGCCTGGGGCGCCTGCGACCTATCCCTCGACGCAGCTGCGCGTCTGAAAGCTGACCTTCTGGTTCATTACGGTCATAACGAATTTCTGCGCGACGGGTCCAACGGCATACCTGTCGTCTATATTCCCGCCAAGAGCAGACACGAGATAATCCCAGTCGTGGATAAGGCGCTACCGCTCCTTCAGGGACCACGCATAGGATTGGCCACGGTTGTCCAACATCTTCACAATCTTCCAGACACTGTCAAGTTCCTAGAAGAGAAAGGGTTCAAGGTCCAGCTTCCTGGACGCGGACCCTGGTCGCACGAAACAGGCCAGGTTCTAGGCTGCGACTATTTCGGACTCAAACGGATCGAGCCAGAAGTAGACTCATTCCTGATAGTAGGAAGCTACTTCCACGGCCTCGGAGCAGCACTCTCGCTTGAAAAACCCACAATCCTCGCAGACCCCTACGACAAAACTGTGCAATCACTCGATCAGGACCGAGCAAGAATCATACGCCAGAGATACGCGATGGTCGAAAAGGCTCGACAAGCCAGCAATTTCGGAATAATCATCTCCACGAAACCCGGCCAGTCCAACCCGACCATCGCACTGAACATTCAGCACCAGCTGGAGGAGAACGGCAAGAAAGCAGTCCTCCTCTACGCCGACGAAATAAGACCCGAAAAACTGCTAGACTTCACAGATGTAGACGCTTTTGTAGACACCGCATGTCCAAGACTCGCTCTAGACGATCCCGAGAGATTTCCGAAACCCATCGTGACGCGGGACGAGATCATGGTCGTAATGGGCGCGTGGACTTGGGAACAGCTTCTGGAGCGCGGCCTGGTCCGCCTCTAAAATGGCCGACAAAAAGCATCCCTCAAAACGCCAGCTAGAAATCCTGCTCGGCAAACTGAAAATTCTCGATAAACCCAATCTAGAGCTCGAACAGTATCCTGTCTCCGCTGAAGCTGCAAGCGAACTCCTCTACATGGCAGGATTCGAACACGACGACCTAGGCGGTCGAATCATCGACCTCGGCACTGGGACAGGACGCCTCGCGATTGGCGCCGCGCTCATGGGCGCACGAGAGACTGTCGGAGTAGACATGGATAAGAGAGCGCTGGCACTCGCCAAAGAAAACGTCGAGACGGCAGGAGTGATTGTAGAATGGGTCCATTCTGACATAGAAAAGTTCGACGGGCGATTCGACACTGTAATAATGAATCCCCCATATGGGACCCGGACTTCTCACGCGGACACAAGATTTCTGGAGAAAGCCTTCCTACTAGCCCCCGTGGCCTATTCCATCCATAAATCAGCAACAAGAGATTTCCTGCTCCAGTTTGTGAAAAGGTCGGATAGGAAGGTCGACCAGGTAAGATCCATGAGGATGGAGATTCCCCACCTCTTCGAATTCCACCAGAAAAAACAGAAGAGAGTCGAAGTTGACCTCTACAGGATTATCCGAACACGTTCGAGAAGTGTTTGAAGGGGTTTTTGTTACATTCTTCCTTGGAAGAGGGCGAACGTGTTGCCGTTGGGATCTGTGAGTATTGCGAAGTGTCCTCTTCCTGTTTCCTGTTTTGGCATGACGATTGTGGCGCCCAGGCTTGATGCTTGTTTCAAGGATTCGTCTATGGATTTGACGCTGAAGTAGTTGAGGATTCCTTGCTGGGATATGCCTTGCTCAGCCTTGTAGAGTCCCCCTAGTGTCTCGTACGGTGACTTTGCGTCTTTGTGGCTGATTAGCCAGTAGTCCGTGTTCCCGCCTTCCATCTTGGTGAATTTCCAGCCGAAGAGTTGTTCGTAGAACCGGGCTATTTTTGATGGTTCGTTGGCGGGGATTTCGAAGTGGACGACGGTGTGGTACCTAGGAGGCGTTTTGGTGACGGTTTTACTGGATTCCATCTCAGTCTCAGCGTTTCTTGTCGTTTAGCCAAGTAGCTCTTAAACATCCTCTAAGTCCGCAAACGCGAGAAAAAGCATTCGGCTCGTTCTCGTGCGACACAGCTAGCTTTCCTGTTCCTTCTTAGTAGGCATCGGTTTGCTTGGCGCCTCGACAACGGTCCCTGTCGATCCTTGGACGGGAGGGGCCGGCATTGGCTCCATGGATGGCAATCCAGGAGTTATTCCCGATAATGTCGGAGCTATCTTGCTGATTCTTCGTGGCCGAATATGTATCTTTCCAGCCCACTGGCGGAACCGATTCGCTGTGCCACTCGAACCCTTCGGCTTGGATCTATCTTGCAATAGGAAGTACGTAGCCAGAAATGATGTAACTCCAAGGATCACGCCGGTCCAGACATTGATACCCGATAGTATGGCCGTGGTTGTTCTGCCAACATAGTTTTGCAGATACGCATTGTTGGAATAGTCAAGGTAGAGCGCTGCCAAGAGTCCAATTATCGCACTGGTTTCCACGATTACTCCAAACTTCGTCTTCAACGGTATCGGCGGAATCAGCTTCTCTTCAGGCCTAACCGGGACCCGGCGCAGTCGACCTGGTGCCCACCAGTTCAGCCTTTTCATCATCATCATGATCGATGGGACAAGATAGATCCGAGTCAGTGTCGCATCCAGCAAGACAACAATGAAGATCGCTAATCCCAGCTGCTGAAGCATTGGAATCTGTGACAACATCATCGTACCATACGCTCCCGCAGTAACCAGACCCGTCACGGTGATTATGCCTCCAGTTCGTTCGACCGCAGTCTCAATCGCCTCCTCATCCTTCGCACCGCCCGCAACATACTCGCGGATCCTAGTCACTAGGAAAATGTCATAATCGAGTCCAAGCCCGACCATGATCACTAGCAGCATGATGGGGAGTATCCAGATCAGTTCCACCGAGAAGTACGTCTTGAAGAAGTAGATCGTTGCGGCCATTGCCCATGATATGCTGAGGAGGATTGTGAAGATCAACCGTATAGGGGTAAAGACAGAGCCTAAGGCGACTAGTAGAACGATGAAGACTCCTACGAGCACTAATGCTGTGAGGTTGAAGTAATCCGAACCACTCGAAGTAGCTAGATCACTGACCGAGGCTGTCGCTCCACCTACGAACATAGTGGATGAAGCCAGCAGCGGGTCCTGGCTCTTCAGGACATTCACATTAGCACGAATCTGAGCAACTGTTGCGATGGCTTGATCAGAATAGGGCTCACTATCGAATGCAGCCCAGACCATGGCTGACTTCCCGTCGCTACCTAGGAAAGGCTTCATGCTTCGGATCATGGCCTGCTGCTCGGCAGTGTTCAGCTGGCCGAAATTCGCGAAAGGAATAGGGTTTCCAGAAGGATGAGTCAGTCCATACACCTTCGAGACTCCGGGAATTGTGTAGGTCGAGTTTTCTGCGAGAGAGATTGCTTTCAGGGCTGTGACATTGATCCAGCCGCCTGAAACTAGCATGACTGGCGTCCAGACTATCGTGTAGGTTGGTGTAACTGTTCCAGCCCCAAATCCTTGGCTCATGATATTATATCCGTTCTTGCTCTCCAGAGAAGATGGAATCTGTCCAATCAGATCGTGACTCGTTTGGGACGACAGAACAGTGCTAGCTGCGGGGAGTGAGATGGCTAACGCTAGCAGAAGAACCAGTTTCGAATGTTTCGCGGTGAACTGTGCCGCCCGAGCATAGTAACTAGCACCGACGAGCTTCCTCTTCCTCCACAGACCCAGCCCGCGAGGCCAGAAGATCCGGTCACCGAAGAGCGAGAGAGCCGCGGGGACCAGTGTTAGCGCGACAAGTAACGCGATCGATATTCCCAGCATGACTGCAATACCTACAGACCGGAGAAGCCCAAAACTGGCGAAGGCTAGAGTGCCGAAGGCAATGACTACAGTCGCACCGCTGGTCGCAATACTCTCACCGGCCCATGTTACGGATCTCTCCACGGCGTCCTTCTTTCCTCTACCGAGCCTGCGCTCTTCGGCGTAGCGGCTGACTAGGAAGATGCAGTAGTCGGATCCCGCGCCAAGCATTGAGACTGGAAGCAGAGTCAGAACCAGATAGTGAACGTTAGTAACGTACGAACCGACAAGGTAGACGAGGCCAAAGGCTATTCCTATCGAGAGACCGATAGCCGCGATCGGAATCAGAGGCGCCACAAGAGAGGCGAAGAATACTCCAACAATCACGAGGATCAACGTGATCGTGATTGGATCAATACGTTCGATGTCGGTTACGGTCTGTGTCTGAATGTCGTAGTTGAAGGCCGGCGCTCCAGTGACATAAACCACCAAACTCTCGTTGCTAATGATGTTGGCAATCCCCACATCATGCCTGACCTCTGGGACACTATTCATCGGGTCTGGACCGTTTGTCTTGAAATCTAGAATCACCAGCATAGTATCGTTCTTGGCCGAAGCAAACTGGGAATACACATCCCTGCTCGGCTGCACAGGATATGTCAGCATGTTGTAGTTGCGAAGGATCTGCAGCCCTAGGCTAGACAGGTCGAAGCTGGTGGCTGAGGCGCCTAGGTCATAGATCTCACCCATTATCGTAAGCTGGACCGAGTTCGCATTCACCTCTTGTGCAACCGTTGTTATAGTGAACGATCTTATCGCGTTCTGATCATTCCAGCAATTGTTGTTGGAACATCCGATTCCCGAGCCGCCACCGTAGATATTGAAGAATCTGGCAGCGGAGACGAAGAGGCTCAGAGTCTCAGCGTCAAAAGGAAGCGATTCAACGAACGGCAGGGTGATGTTATAGTAGGAAGGCTGAGTTGCCAAAAGTGGACTGCCCTTTGTCACGTTCTGTGCGCGGGCGAACGCTCCAACGAACAGCTGTAGCGGTGTGTAAGTCGTGGCTATGAATGTCTGGTTCCAGGACTTGTAGAAGAGGGTCAGGTAGTTGAAGGCGATCGTCTGATAGGCTGCGGGGGTCTGAGATGAAACGATAGGCCAACTAGAATTGTATGCTTGACTGTTGTAGGCCGCGAGCTGGGTCTGGTCGACAGCGCCTGATCCAGAGTTGACCAGTGATATCCACTGGCTCACGTAGGTGCTGGGTATGCCGAACTCGATGTTCGAGGCTAGGGTTGTTGCGTTTTTTGTCTGGTATAGTTCTAGGTGCACTATGCTGGTGTAGCCCAGGAGTAGCTGGCTATAGATGTCGTAGATGCTTGTGATGTTATTGATGTTTGAGAGTTTTCCGTCGTTGTGAAGAGTTCTGTTTAGGGCTAGAGTGAAGTCTCGGACGTCGTTGCCCCTGATATCACTGGCCGTGATGACGACGATGACGCTGCTACCCTGATCGATGCTGAACTCATTGCTCACGATGTTTTGAGCAAGACTCGACTCAGAGTTCTTCGGGTTGAAGGCAGTCTCATTGTACACAATAACGCTCTGAACCTGCAGAATCGCTGGGATACTGACGACTAGGGCTACAAGCCAGATCACGAACACGGCCCTGTTGTGTCGGATGATGAGCCGAGCTAGTTTCGTGAATAGCACAGTTAGTCCTCTTTATGATTGAAACGATTGAAAACCGGGACGGCGGCCATAAAGTCGTGGTGTAACTCGGAAACGTTCGAGAACGGCTAATACCCGACTCTAGGCACATCTATAAGACGAAAAAGGGACAGTTTCAAATAAGGGACCAAGTCACGAAGCCGATAACTCTCCTTCTAGCCCAAACCAGCCCTAAACTAGCGAAGAAGGAGGAGAACCTGAAGACAATCGCCGTACAGGCAAATGCGGCGAGGAAGAAAGGCGTCGATCTTCTAGTATTTCCTGAACTACACCTCACCGGCTACACGATGCAAGACGAAGTGTACAACCTTGCCGAGCCGATTCCCGGACCCAGCGTCAAGAGAGTCGAGAAACTCGCGAGAGAACATGAGCTTCACATTGTGTTCGGAATGCCCGAAGAGAGCGCTGTCAAAGGGGTAATCCACAACACGGCAGTGCTCGTCGGGCCTAGCGGATTGATCGGAAAGTATCGCAAGATCCATCTTCCTACTCATACAGTCTTTGAAGAGAGGCGCTACTATCGTCCGGGGCAAGAAGCTCCCGTTTTCACGACTCCTCTCGGGACGATCGGCTTGACGATATGTTACGACCTCTACTTTCCCGAACTGACAAGACTCGAGGCATTAGCGGGAGCGCAGCTGATAGTCTGCATCTCGGCTAGCCCAGGTCTGAGGCGACGATTCTTCGAAGGATTCTGCCTAAGCAGAGCCATGGAAAACGCAGTCTATCTCGCCTACGTCAACCGGGTGGGCATTGAGGACGGGAACCAGTTCTGGGGCGGCAGCAGAGTCGTCGCTCCAAATGGGTCAGTCCTAGTCCAGTGTAAGTATGACGTTGAGGATTACCAGCCTTGCAAGGTTGACTTGGACGAGGTCTCGCGGGCCCGAGCTTTCATACCTACGATAAAGGATCTTGAGCCTCAGCTGTTCGATCAGCTGCGGACTAAGAGCAGAGAAGCCTGAAAGTTGTCTAGGCACTTTCGCAGGCTAAGCCTGGCTCAGGGCTCGTCTCTCTGCACCGTGGGAGTGTTAGTGGGTCTTGCTCTGCTCGTTGTAGTTCCGCATATCAGATCGATTCCGGTCGATGTGTTGTTCCTGCTTGTTGCTTGGTTCTGTCTCTGGTTCTTCTCGCACGATCTTGCGCATCATGTGGTCGGAAGAATTGTTGGAGTTGGCTTCCGCTACTATTTCCTGGGACGATCGTCGATAACGAAACTGAGCCTGCCAATCGTGTCCAATTTGTTGAGAATGTTCCCGGTGCTAGGATTGAAGATCGACAAGTCAAGTTTGAAATCCGCTTCTCCGAACAAGGCGCGCGCGATGTACGCTTCAGGGGTCATCTCCTCGATGTTTCTACCATGGCTCGTGATCCCTACCGGATTCTCGCTTAGTCTTCCAGTCGGAATCTTGCTAACAATTCTGACAATAGCAAATGTTGTCTTTACTCTCTACTTCAGCCCCCAAGTAGGCGACCTTCACCATGCTCGAATGGTCAGAAGATAGGTCGAATCGCTTATCACGATACATTCTGAAGCCGATTGCTTAGCTTCTATCTAGAAATCCATCCCGAGAATACTATAGTATATTAGCCGGAAGGACTGTAGGTTTCAAAGGCATCTCACTTGAAAGGCAGAAACTATCGCTCTCCCTCAGGTCAGGCTTACACCCGTTTGAAGTACATTCATGGATCCCCGACCCCGAAAGTCTCGAAGTTCAACATGGGGGATCTCTCGACTCATTTTGCCCGAAGGGTCCATCTTGTGTCCAGGGAGAATGTCCAGATTCGCCATAACGCCCTCGAGTCGGCGCGTGTTTCTGCTAACAAGGTTCTCTTCGACAAGTACGGCGAGACAGGTTACAGGTTGCAGTTGTGCGTTTATCCTCACATTATTCTCAGAGAGAACAAGATGATAGCCACTGCGGGGGCTGACCGTCTCCAAGAAGGAATGAGGCGGGCCTTCGGAAAGCCGACCGGAAGGGCTGCGCGCGTGCATGATGGCCAGTCGATACTCATCGTCTATGTTCCAGAAGATGGTGTAGATACTGCTCGAAAAGCGTTAGACACCGCGTCGACGAAATTCCCGATGAGGAGCCGCATAACCATTGAAGAGATTCCTGTGGAAGAGCAAGCTCAGGTTCCCATTCAAGCTCCGGTCCCTCCAGAAGAGGTCGAGCCTACCGAGGCCGCGGAAGAAGTTACTCCGATTGTAACCGTGGGAGCCTAGTCTGAATGGTCAGCTCCGACGCCATCGTCGTCTGGCTTGAAAATGTAAGAAAAGACGACATTCATATCGTCGGCGGAAAATGCGCCAATCTCGGAGAGCTGACAGCTAAGGGCATCACTGTTCCACCCGGCTTTGCAGTCACCGCGGATGCGTTCCGTCGCTTTTTGGAAGAGACGAAGATCGGAGAGATCATCCAGAAAACCCTCACAAGCTCTAATGGTCCACGTGATCCGAAACAGTATGAAGAAGCGTCGCAAGAGATCCGAAAGATCATCGAGTCAGCCCCAATGCCATCCGACATCGCCAACGAGGTTCGAAGCGCATATCGTGATCTAGAACGGAAAACGAGCAGTCCTCAGGTCAAAGTAGCAGTACGATCCTCAGCCACTAGCGAGGATCTTCCGGACGCGTCCTTTGCTGGACAACAGGATACGTATCTTAACGTGAAGGGAGAGGACGCGCTTGTCCACTACGTCCAGAAATGCTGGTCAAGCCTCTACACTCCCCGCGCGATATTCTACAGGGAGGAGAAGGGATTCCCGCACGAGAAGGTGCTCATCAGCGTCGGGGTCCAGAAGATGGTTGAATCAGAAGTCTCGGGAGTCATCTTTACTCTCGACCCTGTCAACGGGGACCCGTCCAAGATCATTATCGAGTCGAGCT
>DASPWY010000086.1:0-3503 GCA_035637575.1 Bathyarchaeia archaeon | reverse complement strand
GGAAGGAATCTGCTCTCGGAGACTCCGACAATCTTTATTAGAAATCTTCGAGTTGCGGCGCACTTGGCGGGTCTTCTGGGCCCGTAAGCCGGATCATCGAGGGTCTGGCCGGGCGGCTCAGCCAGGTAGAGCAGCAGGCTCGACGAGGCTGAAGCTCTTAACCTGAAGAACGAGCCTACGAGTCTCGTTCGGGGAGTGGTCGAGGGTTCAAATCCCTCCGGGCCCGCCACAGACTAACGGGCCACCTCGGCCCATACGCGCTAGCCTTGATAGGACAGCCAACCAATACAAGAGATAGATTCCCTTAAAGTCATGAAACGTATTCACAAGGAAACCAAGATTGTTCAACGTTCCTGTACGAAGCACGGCGTTTACAGCGGACCGTATTGCCCTGAATGCTATGAGAAAGCGATAGGTTCTGACGGACCGTCGGTCGTGGCTGAGAAATCAGGGTCCGACTAAAATAAAGAGAACAACCATCGCTCCGGTCAGGGTCGAATGATGAAGGCCCAGGCTGAACAGGAAGTTATCTCGCTTCGCGTGGACAAAGATTCCTTCTTTAGGAATGATATAGATTCTCCAATTCCACCAAGCGAACGCTCCAATTTCAAGGGATTGAACTATTTTCCACCTGATGACCGTTACCGTGTTACTTCGAAGCTGGAACGATTCGACACGCCCAAGCCCATAATGATCGCTACGAGCATGGGCACCCGACAAGCATACGTGAGGTACGGAGCGTTCACTTTCGAAATTGAGGGACGAAGCCTGAAATTAATCGTCTACAAATCTGCTGAGGACCCGTACGCTCGGTCGCTCTTCATACCCTTACCCGACGAGACATCTGGTCGCGAGACGTATGCAGCCGGAAGGTATCTGGACCTTGAAGAGCAAGGCGGGGACGATTACGAACTAGACTTCAACATGGCTTACAATCCCTATTGCACCTATAGTGAAGAATATACGTGTCCGATACCTCCGGCCGAAAACAAGCTTCCCGTTAGGATTCCCGCCGGAGAGAAGAATTACAAATAGGATGAGTTGACGGTAGAACCGAGATCTATGCCGACCCGAATGACCGACTATTCACCAGACTTCGACACTCTGGAAAAGATGGAGTGGGCCTTTTCGAAAGGCGATGTAGCCTACATTAGCAAGGTCCTGGATAGTCGACCTAGCCTAGTCCTTAGGATCCATGGAGTCTGTATGCTGGCCGATATGAAGAGAGAGGACGCTATTCCGGCCCTGGCCCGAGCTCTCCGAGAGGACCCGAGTCCCCTAGTCAGGCACGAAGCAGCATTCGCAATGGGACAATTAGAGTTCAAGTCGGGAGTGCCCGCTCTTCTAGAGGCCATGGCAAAAGACGAGAGCGTTCTTGTTAGACATGAGTCAGCTGTGGCATTAGGCTCGATCGGCGACGAAAGAGCAAGGCCGGGACTGATGTCGGCCTTGGAAGACGTTGATGAGGATGTGAGACTGTCGGCCGAGGTCGCATTGGCTGATCTAGAGTTCCTTAAGAGACTAAGAACCAGGACTGAGATTCAACCGATTGCTGAGACTGGCTAGTTGACTCTTCGGGAGACAACACCCGCTAAGCGTCAGGTTGAGAGGCCGAGTTTCCGCGTTCCTCGGTCAACGGCCGAACTAACGATACAGAGTTTGGCTAAGATTGGGATTCTTGACCGACATTTTTCTGTAAAGACAGACGATCAAACGATCACATTACCGCTGACACGTGACCCGACTGAGGTTGAGATTGACGAGTTAAGGAAGCGTGTTCCAAGTGCGAGTTTCGGGATCGAAGATTTCGAACCTCGGACGAAGCGCCCGCGAACCATCGAAGAAGCTCTAGCAGAGCGCGTGTCACCTGACGTTCTGTCTAGATTGCCCAAGTCTTTCGACGTGGTGGGCGACATTACAATTCTTGAACTAGATTCCGAATTGACCGCGTACCAGACTATCATAGCTGAAGCGATAATGGAGGTTCATCCGAACGTGCGGTCGGTCTTCGCAAAGAGCGGAGAAGTCTCGGGAGCTGAGAGAATCAGGCCTCTCCGTTACGTTGCTGGAGAGAATAGAACCCTTACAATTCACAAAGAGTATGGATGTCTATTCAAAGTAGATCTGTCGAAAGCCTTCTTCTCGCCACGACTCTCCACCGAACATCAGAGGGTTGCGCAGATGGTCGAGAAGGGTGAACGAGTTATAGACATGTTTGCTGGAGTTGGACCATTCTCGATCTTGATTGCGAAAAAGGTTAGCGATGTGCGGGTGGACGCGATCGACGCCAATCCGCAAGCTGTAGAACTACTCCGAGAGAACGTGCGAGCAAACAAGGTCGAATCGAAAGTCCACCCCCACCTCGGGAATGCACGGGAAGTCATCCGAAAAGAGCTTAGGCAAAGTGCGAGTCGGGTGATAATGAACCATCCGTCCGCGTCGAAGGACTTCATCGGAGAGGCCTGTGACGCTCTCCGATCTTCCGGCGGCGTTTTCCACTATTACACTTTCGCTGGAGAGAATTGGGAAGCGGATTCTCGACATGAGATCGAACATGGGGTCGACGCGTCCGGCTTCGTTACAGGACGAGTCTTGGGGATTCACAGAGTTCGTGAAGTGGCTCCTATGAGATGGCAAGTCGCGGTTGACCTCAAAGTCGTCCACGGTCAATAGCAGAGATTTCAACTGTCACCCTTGCAGTTGGGTCCTGAAGTAACCGCACCATGTCTCGGGGGATGTCCATCGAGGATTTGTCGGTGTGGATCATCAGGGTTCGATCAGAAATGAAGCCGCTTTTTCTGACGACCAAGTCCGTCTGGTGCGAGAAGGTTAGTCGAGGGTCCCCTCTGCCCTCCACCATGAATTCGAACCCCCCAACCTCCAACCGGAGTCGGCCTCGTCCGCTCGAACTCGAGAGAACTCGCTTCAATCCTACTGGTAGGTCTCGAACTGCGCTGGAGGATTTGACCGCGACAACGCAGTCTCCTCGATGAGTCAGTTCATGGCTCGTGGTTATCTCTAGTGTGGTTGGGTGTGTCGACAGGACGGCAGGATGGCCGTACGCATGAAAGATCGAGTGAAAGACCCTGAAGAGTGGTGCACATTTCATGCTAAATATCCTTCAAAACTAGAAAGTTAGCGGAGGGAGATAGCTAGGTCAGTCGATTTCGCCAGCGAAAGAGAAAGAATGGTTCAGAGACTAATCGGCGAAGGAGTGCTCCGATCCCCCGAAGTCATCGAGGCATTAGGGAAGGTTCCGAGGGAACTGTTCGTCTCGGATGAGCTTCGCCCTTACGCCTACAACGATACTCCCCTACCGACTGATCGGGGTCAGACCATCAGTGCGCCACACGGCAGGCAAAGCCGGGCGATACATGGTGGCCATAATGAACGAAGCACTGGAATTGAGGATCGGCAACAAAGTGCTAGAGGTAGGTGCCGGGAGCGGCTACCACGCCGCTACGATCGCAGAGCAGGTTGGACCCCAGGGTCGCGTCTACACT
>DASPWY010000085.1:0-10240 GCA_035637575.1 Bathyarchaeia archaeon | reverse complement strand
CACTTCCCACCCAAGCCTCACCTAACGCTACCGCAGCACTCAATGCACGAGCAAGCCACTGCCCAACGACTGCAGCATAAGGATCAAGAAGAACGGCAACCACTACCCAATCCCCCTCTCCTTTTTGGCACCTTGAGTCAGATCAATCGGGTTCCCTCACCGCCGCGTCTCCTATGGACCCTCTGACGAAGAAGGCTGACGGATAATGAAGAGGTCTTCTGAGCCTGCTCACACCCTCGGAGAGGCATCCTAGCCCAATGCACTCTTACTGATTTGGTACTATTATGATAGTAACATTTTTATCTCGTACGGTACAGACGTCGGCCGCTTAAGAGGTAGGACAAAATGGCAACGAAGAAGATGCTCTTCTTGGCCGTGGCAGTTCTCTCTTTGGCAGCGCTACCATTCCTCGCAAGACCAGTCGCAGCCGACACAAACACGGGAACATCGGGACAGCCCAACCAGAGTTGTCAAGCCGTGTTCCCAACAGGACCACTAACCCCTGCGGGCTTCAACTCTGGAGGATTCGCCGTAGCAGATAGCAACTACGCGGGTAACGGACAGACTACTCAGACCCCGGCAAACGCGGCAGCCGTCTCGCAGTATGACGTCGCGTGCTTCCAAGCTGGCCAGCATTAGAGAACTGCCAAAACTCCTTTTTTTTCGGCATGAGATTGTCGTATCGGCCAACTTTTTGGGATCATCAAATCTTAGGATAGGTATCCACATTCGGGCGTCCGTGTGAGCATTATCAACAACGATACGACGTGGCAGCAAGAAACTAATAGAACTTCAAGGCTACCAAGAATACCCGAGGCCCAACCAGGAATGACAGAAGAATTCATGCGAGTAGCCGCGACCTCAGAGATTCAGGCAGACAAGATGAAGATGGTGCAATACAAAGGCCAAGCCATCTGCCTGGCAAACATCATGGGCAAATATTACGCCATTCGAAACACCTGCACGCATATGGGAGGACCACTAGCTCAAGGAAAGCTGGAAGGCCGAGTGGTTGAATGTCCCTGGCACGGGTCTCGATTCGACCTTACAACCGGCGAAGTAAAGAGGGGGCCCGCGCAAACTCCAGAACCAGTTTTCGAAGCCAAAGTCGAAGGCACAAATATTCTCATTCGACCCAAATAGCAACTCTTCCCACCACCCGGTACTCTCTGTGATTCGGTGTCCAAATTGCGGAAACGATCTGGTGTATTCTCCAATTCCCCCACTATTCTTATGCCTAGAGCGAATGGCTGGAGACGTAATCACCATCAACGTCCGATGCAAACCATGGATTTCAGAAAATGCATCGGCCATTGACTTGCTAAGGATGACAGACCGGATTGAGAATTTAGCGCCAAGGCTCATTTCATAAAGGGCGAGCCTGTGCCGAGCGAATCTTTAGCTTCTATTGTCGACTCGTCGTTACTTAAATTGCTTTATAAGCGGTCAAAATCATGGGTCTAATCGTCGAACTTGGCGTCCCTGCAAGGTCAGCTCAATCGAAACTCATTCTCTCTCGATTTCAAAATAGAAACGTGATTTGCGTTGTCTGACAAGGGTAGGGCTTTCATCAATATTGAGAATGTTGTCGCATCAGTTACGCTGAAGCAACGAATAGATCTTAATGCAATAGTCAGAATTTTCCCTGGAGTAGAATATCGGCCCGAGCAATTTCCGGGTCTGGTCTATCGTCTGAAAAAGCCGAAGACTGCCACGCTCATATTCAGTTCCGGCAAGATGGTCTGCACCGGATCAAAATCAGAACGCCAAGCCCACAAGGCCGTGTTGAAGGTGGTTGACGAACTGAAGAAAGGGGGGATCGTGATCGTTGGCAGACCAGTAATCGTCGTCCAGAACATCGTAGCTTCCGCGGGTCTTGGAGGCACCATCGACTTGGAGAAGGTCGTTTACAGTTTGAAGAAAACGATGTACGAGCCTGAGCAGTTTCCAGGACTCATCTACCGCATGGACGAACCAAAAGTCGTGATTCTAATCTTTGCCAGCGGCAAACTAGTCTGCACTGGCGCGAAGAAAGAGATCCAAGTTCACATTGCAGTCAACAAGTTGCAGGAGACACTCGAAGCGAAGAATCTAATCATGTACGAAGGCCCCGAGAAGCCCAGACTACCACCTATCCCGACCAAACCCGCAGACTAGGCAAGTCTCAATTTGTCCGCTGCATCCGCGCAATGAAGTAGCCCGCTGTCCGATCGCGGTGCGGATAGAGCCTACGACAATCAGCAAGGCCCATCAGACCCGGTGACCCATACTGTTCGAGGATAGGTCGAGTCTCAAACTCTGGATGGGACTTGAGAAAGGACGAGATAACACGCTCGTTTTCCTCAACCGTCAATGTGCACGTGGAATACAGTATCCGGCCTTCTTCACTAACTAGCGACGCTGCAGATTCGAGGAAGTGACGTTGAAGAATGGAATAGCGATTCACCGACTCGGGAGAGAGATGCCATTTCATTCTCGGATTCCGATCAAAAACTCCAGTGCCAGTACATGGTGGGTCAATAACTACGAGGTCGAAGCTGTCATGAAGCCCGAGACGTGAGGCATCACTAATCACCGGGTCCGCTATCTTTACTCCAAGTCTCTGGACTTCTCGTCTCCAACTCTTCATTCGAGCTGGAGAGTAATCGATTGAAACAATCGTACCCCGGTTCTTCATTAACTGCGCAATTGCAGCAGTCTTCCCCCCGGGAGCGGCGCACAAATCTAGGACCATCTCTCCAGACGTCGGATTCCCCGCCTTGATCGCCAGATAAGAAGCCAGATCTTGCATCTGGAAGGAACCCGACGAGAAGAATCCTGCGAAGGCGGAGGGAGAACCTGTGATAATGTACACACCAGGGGTAGAGGGAACTCTAGTTAGTCTCTCCGCCAGAACTCCAATCTCCTTGGGTAGAGTTGTTCTTCCCCGGTTCCTCAGAGGATTGACCCGAAGATATCTTGGGCGCGGCCTCGACGACAGCAACGCGACAGCGTCACCGCGGCCAAGAATGTGGAAGCAATAAGCGACCCACCATACTGGGTGATGTGTCTCAAGCGCGACTCTCTCTGAATCTCTCAAACCGGAGAGAAGCTGAGTCGGGTCGATGGCAGGTAGAGTTCCCAAGAAGAATTCGAGCTTGGGAAGAAGATGAATCGGAGCAATCGCTCTGAGACTGTGCTCTATTCGTCTTGTCTGCCCTCTTGCGCCAAATCGTAGCATTGCGTAAGCCGTGAGCCGAAACAGGCAGCGAGCATTCATACCCATCTTTTCTTCGGGATGTACATTCCGCACAAGAATGTCGATAACGTCCTGTTCACTTACCGTTCCTAATACCAGAGCCAAGGCTTCCCGCTTGACGCCTGTCGAACGAGGGTCCAAGGCTGCGGCCCGCTGAACCGCATCTCGCTCACTAGCGCCTCTGCTAACCAGCAATAACGCCCGGTAAGCAAGCCTGAATTGGATTGAGTGATCAGAATCACGGGCACGCAGCTTCTCTGCCGGCTTGGATTCTCGCGGATCGTATGCCGAGCCGACGTCGTTCCTTTCGAAGTTGACACGGCGAAGAGGCATTCCTTGTTCGTGAACGCCAGTGAACGAGGCGTTACCTGGAGTCAGTTGCTGTTCAACACCTTCAGCAAGAATCTAGATAACACACCATTTTCAAGACGAGATTGACGCAACTAAGGTTTAACTTTCATGCTTCGGATAATCAGGTCCGCGTTAATGTCCAGCCTCGACCAGTACATGACAAAGCCTGAGCCGGTGCCTCCTCCCCGGCCGAGGCAGGACCCGAAGGCACAGCTGAACTTCAGACCAAGCATCCCACAGGAATTGGCTGAATCATATTTCGTAGGCGCTGGCTACGATGGCGAACGACGGGCTGTATACCTCAAACTTTACGAGCCGAAATCGCAGAAGATTCACTTCTGGTACGACAACACGGGCCACACTCCGTACTGCCTCTCCAAGGAGCCACCTGAAAAGCTGGAGAAGAACCAGAGCCTTGTAAGACACCCTGGCTTTGTCAAGTTCGAGAGATCCAAGAGATTCGACGCGCTGAAGGGCGAAGATATTCCTGTCACTGTGATCTACGCGAGGGATCCCCTCTCGATTGGCGGACGTCCCAGTGGCTGCATCCGTGACATCATCAAAGCTTGGGAAGCAGACATCCGATACACTGAGAACTACATCTACGATCGCAGACTTGAGCCCGGAATGTCGTATTCCGTTAAACGAGGAAACCTCGTCCCGCTTCAATCAGGAAGTAGCTCGATAAACATCCAGACTGTCTTCGAGGAGGCCGATCCAGTCTATCAGAGCTTACTCGACCGGTGGCTTCGCTTGTTAGACTTTCCAGTACCCACTTACAGGAGAGTAGCGTTTGACATCGAGGTGCACTCGCCAATCGACACCAGAGTCCCAGATCCCCAAGAGGCAGAGTACAAAGTAATCTGCGCGAGTTTCGCCTCCAACGATAATGTGAAGAAAGCTCTGATTTTGAAACGGCCGGGGCTTGACGTCGAAGATGCTGAGGCTCCCTCTGGGCTGCTCTTGGACTTCTATGAAACGGAGGAGGAGCTCTTATCCGCGATATTCAGGGAGCTGAACGATTATCCGTTTGTCCTGACGTTCAACGGAGATGACTTCGACCTCCGGTATCTCTTCCACAGAGCAGAGAAGCTAGGTTTTACGCGCGACAAGATTCCCATCGAGCTAGGAAGAGAATCAGCAGGCCTCAAATACGGCATTCATTTCGACCTCTACAAGTTCTTCTTCAATAGATCAATCCAAGTCTACGCATTCAGCGGAAAATACAGAGAATCAACCCTCGACGCCATATCGGAGGCACTTCTCGACACCGGAAAGCTAGAGATTTCCACGCCCATCTCCCGCCTCTCATACTCCGAACTCGCCGCCTACTGCTACCAAGACGCAGAGCTAGTTCTGAACCTAACCCGATTCGATGGCGAAGTGGTGATGAAGCTTGCTACCGCTCTCTCTAGGATTAGCTTCCTGCCAATCGAAGACATGTCCCGCCAAGGAGTCTCAGGATGGATCAGGAGCATGCTCTTCCGAGAACACCGACTTCGCGGCTACATCATTCCAAGATACGAAGAGATTACGGAATCGAAAGGCTCCACGAGCACAACAGCCGTCATCAAGGGGAAGAAGTACAAGGGAGGAATGGTCGTTGACCCGACTCCTGGAGTACACTTCCAAGTCGCAGTCCTAGACTTCGCATCACTGTATCCTTCGATCATTAAGACTTGGAATCTTGGCTATGAGACAATCCTCTGCAACCACCCTGAAGACAGAACAAACAAGATTCCTGGCACAGACCACTGGGTCTGCCGGAAAAACCGCGCTATGGAGAGCCAGTTGGTCGGATCACTACGAGATGTCAGGATCAGATGGTACAAGCCCCGATCCAAGGAGAAATCGCTCGACCCCTCAACCCTCAGCTGGTACCAAGTCGTCCAGAACGCGCTCAAGGTCGTTCTGAACGCAAGCTACGGCGTATTCGGAAGCGATAGGTTCTCTCTGTATTGCCCACCATTGGCCGAGTCGACTGCTGCGGTTGGACGATTCGACATCACAAGCACGATACAGGAGGCTAAACGTCTGGGAATCGAAGTCTTCTATGGCGACACTGATTCCCTCTTTCTTGGAACCCCGGACAAGTCAAAGCTGGACGATCTGATACGCTGGTCCAAGAAGGAGCTCGGCATGGAATTGGAAGTAGACAAGAATTATCGTTATGTCGCTTTGAGCGAGCGTAAGAAGAACTACCTCGGCGTACTTCCAGACAATCGCGTTGATATCAAAGGACTGACGGGCAAGAAGAGACACACCCCAGAATTCATCAAAGCGACTTTCAATCAGCTTATCGAGATTCTGGGCCAGGTCCAGACCTACCCGGACTTTGACCAAGCCCGGATCAAGATCAAGGACCTTGTTCAAGACTCATACAGCAAGCTCCGAAATAGGAAATACTCGATGGAGGACCTGGCGTTCAATATGATGATTGGCAAAGCGGTCGCTGGCTACACGAAAACGACGCCCCAACATGTGAAGGCCGCTCAGCAGCTTAGCGACAGGGGTAATGAGATTAAGGCCGGAGACTTGGTTAGTTTCGTAAAGGTGACAGGTAGCTCCGGAGTCAAACCGGTGCAGCTTGCCAGTATCCACGAGATAGACGTGGAAAAATACACGGAGTACATTCGCTCCACCTTTGAACAGGTTCTAGACGCAGTAGGACTCGACTACGAAGAACTCACCGGCGCAAAGAAGCTAGAGTCATTCTTTCCCGGAGCCAGCTAGAATTATGCTAACCATTTTTCCTGTAACCAGAATTCCGGATATCAAGAAAGGAGACAACCTAGGTAAGATGATCGTGAGCAGGGTCGAAGACCAAGGAGACGAGTTTAAGCAAGGAGACATCGCGGTAATCTCCCAGAAGATCGTATCCAAAGCAGAGGGAAGAATACTTCCGCTCTCAAAGATCACTCCTTCAGAATTTGCCGAGACAATAGCGAACCAGACCCGAAAGGACCCCCGACAGGTCGAAGCCGTTCTGAGAGAGAGTAGGAAAATCATCCGAATGAAAAGCGGCCACCTCATCACCGAGACTTCCCACGGCTTCATCTGCGCCAACGCTGGAGTCGACCAGTCAAACGTCGGAACAACACGAGACTCAGTATCGCTGCTCCCTCACGATTCAGATGCATCCGCAGACCGAATCCGAAAGACGATCCATCAAATCACAGGAAGAAAAGTCCCAGTAATCATCACAGACACGTTCGGCCGCGCGTGGCGAATGGGCCAGGTCAACTTCGCGATTGGGATCTCAGGCATGAAACCAATCCACGACTATAGGGGAACCAAAGACATGTACCGACGAACCTTGCAAGTCACAGAGATAGCTGTCGCAGACGAGCTGGCATCAGCAGCCGAGCTAGTAATGAACAAAGCTGACAGAGTGCCGGTCGCAATCATCCGAGGCTACAAGGCACCAAAGGGCCAAGGCCGAATCAAGGAACTCCTGAGGCCCGAAGAATTCGACCTCTTCAGATAGTTCAGCTCGGCCCGTCAGGTTTAATGTTGGGAGACCTATCTCGGCATCATGAAAGTGGCCGATAAATGGTAGACTTTCTTAAAGAAGCTCGAAAGATAGAGCCGGAGATTATCAAAACAAGAAGAGAGATCCACCAGAGACCCGAGCTCGCCTACAAGGAAAAAGCCACAGCCAAGCTAGTCGCTGAGAGGCTCAGAGGCTTAGGCATAGAGGTCAGAACCGGAGTCGGCGGGACGGGAGTACTGGGAATTCTCAGAGGACCGGCGATGGGAAGAGTCGTCGCCCTCAGGGCTGACATGGATGCTCTTCCAATAGAGGAGATGGCTGACATTGACTTCAGATCGAAGGAGAATGGAGTGATGCATGCTTGTGGTCACGATACTCACGTAGCAATGCTCCTCGGAACAGCCAAACTACTCGCGAATCACAAGGACAAACTCGTCGGGACTGTGAAGTTTCTCTTTCAGCCCGCGGAAGAGCACGGCGGAAGGGGAGGAGCGGAGCCGATGATTCAGGACGGAGTAATGGAGAATCCCAAAGTCGACTTTGTCTTCGGGCTCCACATAGACGGCGATGAAAAGTCCGGGGTTTTGGCTTTCAGAGGCGGACCTGTCATGGCAGCGCCAGACACATTCGAGATCAAAATCATCGGACGAGGAGGTCACGGGGCTTACCCCCATCAGACCATAGACCCAATCTATGTGGCTGCACAGCTGATAATCGCGATCCAAGGCATCTCAGGCAGAATGATCGATCCAGTCCAACCCTTCGTCATCACCGTGGGAAGCATCCACTCGGGCACTAAAGAGAACATCATACCTGACCAGGCAGTGCTCCAGGGAACCATAAGGACGCTGGACGAGGCAACGAGGAAGAGAGCCAAGGCCAAAGTTGCGGAAGTAGCTAGAGGTGTTTCTCGGGCTTTCGGCGCGAGAGCTGAGGTAGAGTTCGAAAAGGACGCTTATCCCGTAACAATCAACGATGAGAAGGTGACCGAACGAGCCAAGAAGATCTTGAGCAAGATGCCTGGGACGAAAGTCAAGGTTAGGGCGCTCCAACTAGGGGGAGAGGATTTCTCCAGATTCCTCCACGAAGCCCCGGGAACATTCTACTTCCTTGGAACCAAAAACCCGGCCAAGGGCTGCATCTATCCAAACCACAGCCCGAGATTCAAAGTGGACGAGGATGTTCTCAAGTTCGGAACCGCGTCGCTCGCGCAATTAGCAATCGAGTTCACGAACCCGAAGAACTAGAACAAAATCAGGAGACCAAACCCTTTTCTTCCGTTACATCCTTCCCACGATCGAGTCTAAATCAATGGCTCGAGAGATCCGAGTAGCAATCGCCGGCGTGGGCAACAGTGCCTCAAGTCTAGTCCAAGGAATAGAATACTATCGACAACAAAAGAAAACAATCGGGCTAGCCCAGCCCAAGATTGGACCCTACACTGTTCCCGACATCCGCATCGTCGCAGCCTTCGACATAGACAAACGCAAAGTCGGAAAGGACCTATCCGAAGCAATCTTCCAAGAACCAAACAATACCCGCAAGTTCGTCCAGCCACGAACCCTTGGAGTCGAGGTTCAGATGGCACAACCCCTCGATGGCGTTTCGCCGATCGCGGGAGAGAAAATACTCGTCAGCGACTCCAAACCAAGCAACACGGCAAAGGCACTAACAGAGTCGAAAGCAGACGTGTTGGTGAACTTGACGCCGACCGGCGCATCAAAAGCGAGCCAAATGTATGCCCAAGCAGCCTTACAATCCAAGAGCGCTTTCATCAACGCTACCCCGGCGCGAATTGCTTCCAACAGTGCCTGGCAGTCTAAGTATCGGAAAAAGAAGATTCCACTCGCGGGCGATGACATAATGGACCAGATCGGATCAACAATCCTGCACAGAAACGTCCTCGAACTACTGGTGGACCGTGGCATACGAATCGGCGAGACATACCAGCTCGACATCGGAGGAGGAACCGAATCGGAACTCTCCCTCGACAAGAAGCGGTATGAGATCAAGAGAAACATCAAGACCTCAGCCGTCGCAGCCGCGGTGCCCTACCAGTTCCCGATCGTGGCAGGGTCCTCTGACTTTGTTGACTTCATGGAGAACCGGCGAACAAGCTACTTCAACATCAAAGGCGAATACTTCGGCGGCACAGAATTCTCCCTTGACATGAGAATGTCACTAGAAGACGGACCAGCCTGTGCGGCAATAGTAACAGACGTAATCAGAATGACAAAGCTAGCGTGGGACCAAGGACAGACTGGCCCGCTGATAACTGTCTCTGCATATGGATTCAAGGCTCCACCGAAACGATTGCCAGACCAAACCCTTAAGCAAGAGATAGTTGCTCTCGCGAAAGGCACAAAGCACACTTGAGGAAACACGTCAACAGCGACAGTACTTTTCGCGAAAATATTCTATCCGCGTCAAAGAACAACTTCAGCAGAATCGTCCTTGCCCTCGATCTCCAGGGTTCGTCACAGAGGCAACTATTGCGGAGAGGCAAGAAACTAATCGAAGAAACCGCTCCATATGTCTGCGCGATCAAACTTGGCCGCCCCACTGTTCTGAACTTGGGAATGGAGAAGACGCGGACCCTAATCGCAACTTCACACGCGAACGAGTTACCCTGCATAATCGATGATAAGCTGGGCGATATCGACGACGTTAACTTGGCCATAAGCCAGACTTACTTCACGCTCGGTTTCGATGGCATAATCGTGAACCCGATTGCAGGCTGGAAGGGGGGACTGGAACCAGTCTTCAAACTCGCCCGCAACGGTGGAAAGGGAGTGATAGTCCTCGTATACATGAGCAACCCGGGAGCAACGGAAGCTTTCGGACAACTAGTCCTGCGAAGCTCCCACGGGAAACCTAAGCCGCAATACGAGATTTTCGCTGAGAAAGCAGATCTATGGGGAGCAGACGGCGCCGTCGTGGGAGGCAACAGGCCGGACATAGTCAAAAAGGTGAGAGCAAAACTTCACAACGGCATACACATCTACTCGCCCGGAATCGGCACCCAAGGAGGCAAAGTTCTTCGGGCATCAAAGGCAGGCTCAGACTTTTTTATAATCGGTAGATCAATAACGCGATCCAGCGATCCTGAGCGCGCCGTGCACAATTTTGCACGACAATCAGTAAGCTAGACCTTCTCA
>DASPWY010000084.1:0-3866 GCA_035637575.1 Bathyarchaeia archaeon | reverse complement strand
GCCGAGAAACAGACGGTCGGAGAGCGAGGAAGACTTCGAACCTTCAACATTTACCTTGACGCGAATTTTATCGATGTTGTCGGGAAGGAAACGGAAGTCGTCGAAATTACTCCGGAAGATGAGAAACAGATACTGGAGGCAGCGCAAGATCCGTGGGTCCAGCGAAAACTCGTGATGAGCCTCGCCCCATCGATCTATGGCTACGAGGATGTGAAGGAGGGAATACTCTACCTCCTCTTCGGCGGAACAGCAAAACAACTCCCTGATGGGGTCAACATCAGAGGCGACGAAAACGTACTCCTGATCGGAGATCCTGGAACCGCCAAGAGTCAACTGCTTCAGTACGTCTCGAGAATTGCCCCCAGAGGTCTATACACGTCTGGACGAGGAACAACCGCCGCGGGTCTTACCGCTGCTGTCTTGCGTGAAAAGACAGGCGGCATGATTCTAGAAGCTGGCGCCCTCGTGCTCGCGGACAAAGGGGTCGCCTGTATTGACGAATTGGACAAGATGCGCCCTGACGACCGGGTCGCCATTCACGAAGCTCTGGAGCAGCAAACCGTCAGCGTGGCTAAGGGAGGAATCGTCGCTACTCTGAACGCTCGGGCAGCAGTTCTGGCCGCGGCCAATCCTTCACTGGGTCGATATGAGCCTCATCGCAATGTAAGTGAGAACATCAATCTTCCGGTAACTATCCTCTCTAGGTTCGACCTGATTTTCATTATCAAAGATCAGCCAGAGGCAGACTACGACACTAGGATGTCGGAACATATTCTCGCTCTCCACAGGAGCAGGGTCAGCCCCGAAACTGCCCCGTTCGCTCCAGATTTTCTCAGAAAATACATAAGCTATGCAAAGAGGATCATCCCAGTACTGAGCTCCGAAGCGGTTATTGAGCTACGAGATTTCTATCTGAAGATGCGTGCAAAAGGAGGCGCGGAAGCAGCGGTCGCCATTACTCCGCGACAACTTGAGGCACTCGTCAGGATTTCAGAAGCACGGGCCCGCGCCTTTCTCCGGGACATCGTGACCGTCGAGGACGCGAAGAGCGCTATCCGAATAATGACCGTGTCGCTCTCAGACGTTGGGGTCGACGTCAAGACAGGAGCGATGGACATTGACGTGATAATGACGGGCAAGCCCCGTAGCCTCCGCGATTCATTCCAGAGAGTCATTGAGACCGTTGCAGAAATGGAACGAGAGACCGGAACCGTGGAGGAGACAGTTCTCATTGCTGCTCTAGTTGACAAGGAGAAGATGGAGGAGAGGGAAGCTCGACGGCTCATCGGACAGTTGATTAAGGAAGGAATACTATACTCTCCCAAACCTGGAAGATTGAAGAGAACTGCTGGCTAATGTTCCCTGATTGAGGATCCCCACGAGTGAGAATTAGAGAGCTTCCACTGGATCCTCAAGTCATAACTCTTCTAGAGAACGAGGGCCTCGACCAACTCTACCCGCCCCAAGAAGACGCGATAAAGGCTGGAGTACTAGATGGGAAGAACCTAGTTCTCGCCAGTCCCACCGCGAGCGGTAAGACCCTAGTGGCCGAGATCTGTATTCTGAAGCATCTCCTTGAGAGGAATGGAAAGGCGATCTATCTAGCTCCTTTGCGTGCGCTTGCGAGCGAGAAGTTCAAGGAGTTTCAGAGATACTCCTCAATAAAGAAACCAAGCGGCGAACATCTGCGCATCGGAATGTCCACTGGGGACTATGACAGTTCGGACCCGTGGCTTGGAAGGTACGACATCATCATATCGACTAACGAGAAGGCCGACTCGCTCCTACGACACAGAGCCCCATGGATGAACGAGTTATCGCTAGTCGTCGCCGATGAGATCCATCTACTAACCGAACATGAGAGAGGACCTACCCTCGAAGTGGTTCTGACCCGGCTGACCGAGATCAACCCAGACATACAGGTGCTTGCCCTGAGTGCCACGGTCAGAAATGCAGACGAAGTGGGTCAATGGTTGCATGCGGAATCCGTCACCACAGACTGGCGCCCCGTCCCATTACGAGAAGGCATCTACAATCTCGGCCAACTACAGTTCAATGACGGGTCCAGCCGAGCTATTCAGAGCGGGACCAAGACCCCGGTCTTGGACATCGCGCTCGACGTATTGAGCAGCGGTGGTCAAGCACTCATCTTCACCGAGACCCGCCGGTCCGCGGTGGAAATGGGACGGAAAGCCGCCCTCGCCGTAAAGCCCAGACTCTCCAAGATCGACGAACGCTCACTCAACACCATAGCGGAACGCATCCTCTCGTCAGGAGAGAAGACACGCCTTGGTGAGGCCCTCGCAAGCCAGATAGCTTCCGGTGCAGGATTTCACCACGCGGGACTCACAGGCCCTCATCGTGGCATAGCTGAAACGGCTTTTCGTGACGGGAGGATCAAAGTTCTCGCAGCGACTCCGACCCTCGCAGCAGGAGTAAACCTCCCCGCTAGAACGGTCATTATCAGCAGCTACGAGCGTTTCGAATCTGGACACGGACGATACCCTATCAGCGTTCTCGAGTACAAACAGTTCTGCGGACGCGCCGGTCGTCCGAAGTACGACAAGTATGGCGAGTCGGTCTTGATTGCTAGAAACCAGGACGAGGCTGACTGGTTGATGGAGAATTACGTTATCGCGCAGCCTGAAAAACTATGGTCTAAACTCGCTGTTGAAAAGATCTTGAGACCCCACGTTCTCTCGACCGTCGCAGCAGGCTACGCGAAGACCGAGGAGGGCTTGTATGAGTTCTTCGGGCGAACCTTCTACGCTCATCAGTACGGACCGAGAATGATCAAGGGGAAGATAGGCGAGGTTCTCAAGTTCCTTGCGAAGGAAGAGATGGTCGTAATGGAGGGGCGAGATCTCGAAGCCTCCAGATTCGGCAAACGAGTATCCGAACTCTACATCGATCCGATGTCCGCGGTAATAATCCGGGACGGACTTTACAACCGGGCCAAGAAGATGACCGACTTCAGCCTCCTGCACCTAATATCACGAACGCCAGACCTAGCGCCGCGTCCTCGGCCGAGAGGAAGCGAACTGGACAAGCTGGGAGTAATGGCCGAGAGCCAGAACGACGAGATTATGGGCTATGCGCCCAACCAGTTCGAAGACCCAATAGCCTACGACGAATTCCTCTCAGAGCTCAAAGCCAGCCTCGTACTGTCAGATTGGATTAGCGAATTCACAGAGGACCAGATTCTAGAAACCAGAAAGGTTGAGCCTGGTGATCTCCTTAGACTCGTCCAGGGAACAGAATGGCTAGTCTTCGCGGCTCAAGAGCTGGCTCGACTCTTCGGCCACAAAGACCTCCTAGCCCACATGGAAATGCTCCGGGTCCGCGTTTCCAAGGGCGTGAAGCCTGAACTAGTGAAGCTTGTCGGGCTGGAAGGCGTCGGCAGAGTCCGCGCGCGCATGATGTACAGCGCGGGCCTGAAAAGCATCGACGACATCAAGGAGCGGAGTCTAACAGAGCTAACCAGCATTCCAACAATCGGTCCTTCCCTGGCCAAAAGGATCAAGGAACAGGCTGGAGGTCTCATCAAGGCGGAGGAATGGGAGAAGGCAAAATCGACCAAGCCGGCCGAGGTAGAGCAGCAAATAATGCTCACCGAATACGAGGACACAGAGTAAAATAATTCACGGTTGGATACCGGGCTTGCGCATATTCTTGTTACAACATACCTAACAGGTTAGAATCCCTGTTGGCACAGGTGTTGAGACTGGCTATTGCGTGCGGACATAATAGAAACCTTCCAGGCGACAGTTGTCCGATGTTTCAGCACGACCCTTGAGAACCTTTTCGGAAGACCTGTTAAAGAACAAGTGATGCGAATTCTGGCCGAACACAAAATTTCAAGGTCA
>DASPWY010000083.1:0-10716 GCA_035637575.1 Bathyarchaeia archaeon | reverse complement strand
GCATCAGAAGCGACTTGAGAGCGTTGGTTGCGCCTAGAATCTTTGTTTTTTGGATGGCGAGCATCGGGTCGACGCCTTTCGGGCATACGACGCTGCATTCGCCGACGAGTGTGCACTCCCAGACGCCTTCCATTTCGTGGACGACCGGGAACCGCACGTCTCTTCCCTGGTCTCTTGAATCTTCAATGTACCGGTAGGCGAGGGCGGTTGCTGCTGGTCCGAGGAATTTCTCGTTGAGTCCGTAGATGGGGCATGCTGCGTAGCAGAGCATGCAGTTGATGCAGGATGAGAACTGGCTGTACCGTTCTAGTTCCTGGGCTGACTGCTTGTACTCGCCCTGCTCAGGGAGGTCTCTTTCTCGCGAATTATCCACGGCTTGATCTTGACAAGTTTCTCCATGAAATCCTCCATGTCAACAACTAGATCTTTGATTACGGGGAAGTTGGTCATGGGCTCGACTGTTATTGTTCGACCCTTGAAGTCGTGGAGAAAGCTGGCGCAGGTGAGCTTGGGCTCTCCGTCGATGTTTGCGCCGCAGCTGCCGCATACTCCCATTCTGCACGACCATCGGTAGGTCAGGCTTCCGTCGATCTCGGCTTTGATATAGTTCAGAGCGTCGAGGACGACCATGTCCTGCCGGTACGGGACCTTGTACTCCTGGAAGTAGGGCTTCGAGTCTTTCTCCGGCCGGTACCGGGTGACTCGTATCGTGGCTATGTCCTGGCTCATCTTGCTAGTAGACGCGCTCCTCTGGTTTCCAGCGTGTTATCGTGACGGGACTGTATTCGATCCTCGGGGGCCCGGTGGTCTTGTATGCCATGGAGTGCTTGAGGAAGCTAGTGTCGTCCCGTTTCGTGTAGTCGGTACGGTAGTGGGCGCCTCTCGACTCTCGTCTCTGTATTGCAGAGTAGGGCATTGTCTCTGCGACGTCTAGCATGAAGTCGAGTTCTAGTGCGGCGACGAGTTCTGTGTTGTAGACGTGGTCCTTGTCCTCGACAATTCCGTTCTTGAGACGGGTCTTGAGGTCGCCGATTATTCTGCAGCCTTCTTTGAGGGTGTTCTCGTCTCGATAGATTCCTACGTGTTTCTCCATCCCGTTTTGCATCTCTGTCCTGATGCTGGATATTCTCTCGCCTTGTTCATGTTTGAGTAGCTTGTCGAAGATCCTCTTCTCCTCCATCATAGCCTCCCCCTGGACGGGGTTTCCGAAACCGGGACTGTCCAATCTCACCGCGTATTTGGCTGCCGCCTTGCCTGCGGCCGCGCCGAAGACCAGGCATTCAGTGAGGGAATTGCTTCCAAGCCTGTTAGCACCGTTCATGCTGACACACGCTACTTCGCCCGCTGCGTATAGTCCCGGCATTCCGGTGAATCCGTGCATGTCTGTGTGCACGCCGCCCATCATGTAGTGCTGTCCCGGTCGTACGGGGATTGGCTCGTGCTCAGGGTCTATTCCGAGGTATCTCTCGGCGAGCTCCTTTACGAAGGGCAGTTTGTCCTCTATGGTTATTTTGCCTAGGTGTGTGAGGTCGAGGTTCACGTAGCTGCCGTAGGGTCCCTCGAATCCTCTGCCCGCGTTAATTTCGCTCATCTCGGCTCTTGAGAGTATATCGCGGGGACCGAGTTCCATCTTGTTCGGGACGTACCGTTTGAGGAAGCGTTCTCCTTCTTTGTTCACCAGGTGACCTCCTTCTCCCCGAGCGGCTTCCGTGATTAGAATGCCGGTATTCGGCAATAGTGTAGGGTGGTATTGGACCATTTCCATGTCCTTTAGTGGGACTCCGGCTCGGTAGCTTAGTGCCATGCCGTCACCGGTCTTTATCCATCCGTTGGTCGTGAACTGGAAGATACGCCCGCAACCTCCCGTCGCGATGATTACGGCTTTGCCGAGGATTGTTACCAGCTCTCCCGTCCGTATTTCTATGGCGGTTACTCCCTCGACTCTGCCTTGGTCAACCAGTAGAGATGTTACGAACCATTCATCGTAGCGGCGGATATTCTCATACTTCAAAGAGGTCTGGAATAGTGTGTGGAGGAGGTGGAAGCCGATCTTGTCTGTTGCGAAAAGCGTCCTCTTGACGGTCATCCCGCCGAATGCTCGAGAGCTGATTCGTCCGTCGGGGTCTCGGCTGAACGGGCATCCCCAGTGTTCAAGCTGGTAAGACTCGCGGGGGGCTTCTTTTACGAAGAACTCGACTGAGTCTTGGTCGGCGAGAAAATCGCTCCCCTTTATCGTGTCATAAGCGTGCGAGTCAAAACTGTCGTATTCACGCGTGACCGCGGCCATTCCCCCCTCGGCAGAGACTGTGTGGCTGCGCATCGGGTAGACTTTCGAGACGACCGCAACATCCAGCTTGGGCTCGAGCTCGACAGCGGCTATGGCCGCGCGCAGGCCTGCGGCTCCGCCGCCTACAATGACAATATCATGATTGTGATGCTCCAAGCCCGGTAAATCCCTCGTTCGATCGTCTCGGGGTTAATCGGTTGGACCGTACTTTAAATGATCTAATTAGAAGCTGATGCTTTCTGTCTCAGCCTGCTAGCACTAGGATTATCGGTGGCTAATTGGCCGGGACCTTTACGGCCTTGAGACCCTCATGGTCAAGCCTCAGCTGAAGGGCGAACGCTCCGTGCAGCGCGCCCAAGAATCTGGGCTCCATTGTGTTCACGTTGGCTAGGAAGAGTGCCGTGGCGTTTGGGACGCTAAGCAGATCAATTAACTGTTTGATTCCGGAATAGACTTGTTCCCAACGTTCCCCTCTAATTAGTTCGGTGATGCTGTCGAAGACGAAGCTAGCCCCGGAGTTCTTGCTGTTGTCTATGAAATCCGACAGGACTGCGGCAACGAGCCCAAGTTCCTTGTCCGGGATCTGCATTTCACCGTCGGGTAGTTCGTCGGGGACAGAGATCAGTGATGAGGCGGCGATGATCTTGATCATTCTCTTTCCCTTGATCGCCCGGTAGAGTTTGCTGGACTTGGTTGTGAACAGTACGCAGAGTTCGGCGTTGCTTATTCCCTCGACGAGGAATTTGTCTACTACTCCTTCATAGTCGGAGTTCGTGTCATATTCTAGCAGAATGATTGATCCTCTTATTTTCTGGTGATCGAACTCGACCATGGATGAGAAGGGGTCTGTAGATTCGGACAGATTGAGAAGCTCCATACCAGTGTTGCGGCGCAGGAACTCGGTGAGCTGCGGTCTAGGGGCCTTACTGCTTTCCAGTAGAAAGAGTTCAGCCGGCTGCTGATGCTTCTCGCCTGTCGCGCTGTCGAGAGGCGAAACTATGCCTTCAAGATTTTCTTGGCCCAGCTCGTTGACGAAAACCGTTGATGTGGGGCCGAAGCTCAGCCTTTCGGACAATCCTTCGCGAGCGAAGGTGTGTCCGACCCAACTCTCTGAAACGATGACTTTCCCGTTCTGCTTCCACTCATCGAAGTGCGTCTCCTGCTGGGATAGGTTTCCTACGAGCCATCCGTTACTCGACGCGCTGATGATGACTCTTGCGCCAGAATCAATCAGTCCCTTAAGTGTCGAGGAGAGAAACGAGGTTGCTCTCTTTCCTGAGTCGTGGAGGATCAGGTACCGATGCCCAGCCTTGACTATCGTATCGGGAACAAGTTGTCCCGGTGAGAATCTCCCCCAACCCGAAGAATAGAGTTGAGTAACGGACATCAAAAAGAACAATACCGAACCCGTGATAAGCGCCATCTCCCACCCATACGGAAGAAATATCGGAAGCAAAGGAGGCTGCGTTCCAAGTATGAACAGGAATGTCCCAACTGTGACGAAGAGGGCCCAAGCTATTGAAAGGGTGGCCATCGCGTTTCTGATATGTGGCGGCTTCGCTCGCCTTCGAGCTAACAAGAAGAGGGTCGTTGGGTAGACCGTTGCTGCCGAGAGCAAGACTACGGTGAAAGGAAGGAACGAACCCGGAAGAAACAAGTTGAGCATTATCCCAGCAAAAACCACCCCTTCATAGAGCAGAAATGATGTGCGTGACTTCAGTCTCGACCAAGCTTCTCGAAGCGTAGTGCAGTCCGGACAGAAGCACAGGCTTGCGGCAGCCAGCCCGACAACAGAGAAAACCAAGCCCGCACATACATTCTCGCCATATGTTGCCCAACTGTAGCCTAAGTTGCGAAACATGTCGAAGACAATTGCAGACAGAAAGCACATGTTGAGTCGTACTAGGTTTCCGGCTCTAACTCCGGTTAGGGATGCTTTCTGATGGAGGAGGCGCCAGAGGGCGATGGTTGGAAGAATTAGTGCCGCAGCGTCAAGGTAGACTTCGGTGTACGTCGGGCACTACGCTCCAATTAGCGAGATTGTGATGTCAGGGCTCCTGCTGGCGGTTTCAATCTGGCGTAACTGTCAGCGCTTGTTGAACGGTACTGTTCGACGAAGGAGACGATCTACTTGCTCTCTTTGAGATGAGATTGAATTTGCTTTACTAGGCTCTCGTACTCTTCTCTCGCCAGCCTTTTCCTGCGTATGGACCCTGTCCATATCGGTCGTCCCCACATGGGGTCAGTCTTGTATCGTGGAACTAGGTGCCAGTGAAGATGAGGCATGCCATTACCGAGCAGTTCGTAGTTCATCTTGTCAGGGTTGAAAGTCTTGGCAAGAGCTGTGGCCACCCGAGACATGTCCTCGAGGAAACTTTTCCTATTCTTGTCTGTTAGCTGATAGAGTTCTTCGTCATGCCATTTGAGGGTGAGGAAAGAGTAGCCTTTGAAGAACTGGTCTGGGTTGAGCTTTCCGATAGAAGTGCGGGATTCAAAGAAGACTAAGTGCGATGGTTCCCGTAGAGTTTTGCAGATCCAACAGTCCGGTTTCAGTTCTACCAAGGACGAACGTACCATTTTGAACGGGTCGAATGCGTATGTTCCGTAGGGTTCGTCCGAGAGGTCTGTTGCAAGGCGTCGTGTTGACGATCTGTCATGGCTGACGTGATATGCCCATGTGGAAATTGTCTCCCTCTATCTTCCAATCTTCCTCTAGTCCGGTAGCGGGCCGTGGCTGGTCTGGTCGTAGCAGAACAAACGTCTTGGCTCGCACTTCCTCCATCAAATACTCCTTCTCGTCCTCCAACCAGCCAAGCTTTTCCGGGTCAGAGGCTGAAACGAATGCCTCGACGAATGCGTCGACAGGAAGGTCTAGGCGTTTTCTCATCTCCTGCAGCCTACGGATTACTTCTCGGACAAAGCCCTCTCTAACTAGCTCGCTTGGAATCGTCAGGTCCACGTAGACGCGTCCTTCCTCGAACGTTCCGATAGCATGGTTCTCAGGTATCTCTTCCTTGAAGGAGACCATCTCGCTCGTAATCCTGTGCTCTTTCTCGTCTAGCTTGACCAGGAAATGTCCTTCTTCCTTGAAGGCTCGCATGAGCTGGCGGCCGTCTAGTGAGCGGATTTTCTCGGCGATCTTGTTCGCGTCTCCGCGAAACACTGGACCGAGAGCCTTGAAATTCGGTTCAACAATCAGCTTCTTCAACCGTTCTTCTTCACCTAGACTGACCAGTTTCACATCCTTAGCGTTGGCCTGCTGAAGGAGAAGTTCCCGGAGTGTCCTGAGTGTGCGTCTCACTATGGGTTTGTCGGCCACGATCAGGATCGTGGAAACTGGTTGACGGAGTTTGATCTTCTTTGATTGGCGTGCCGAAGCTGCAGCGTCAGTGATGTGCTGTACGATGCGCATATCCTCTTCTAGTCTCTTGTTAGTCCATTTCTCGTCCATGCGGGGCCAGTTGGTCATGTGGATGCTATCCGGACCAAGATGTTCAGTGCTCCTGAATGCTCCTCGGTAGATTGTTTCCGTGAGAAATGGCATTGCGGGCGCCGCGAGTCCGAGCCAGCTTCTCAGCGCGTGATGGAGAACCGTGTAGGCTGCGAGTTTGTCTTGGCTTGTCTTTTCTAGCCAGAATCGTCGACGGACGAGTCGAATGTACCAGTGGCTGAGATCTTCTATGACGAACTCTCCGAGCGCCCGAACTGCTAAGTGGATTTCGAGCTTGTCCATGTGCTTCGTTACGTCTCTCACCAGGGTCTCAGTTCTTGAGAGTAGCCACTTGTCTTCGGGATGGAACGATTTCGCTAGTTTTCGTGTTGTCCACATCTTAATGTTGAACTTGTCGAGGTTCATGTAGAGGGTTGCGAAGGAGAATACGTTCCAGACAATCTGCAGATCCCGGGCGGCCGTCTCTACAGCGTTCCAGGAGAAGCGGAAGTCGTCCCAGACCGTGGCTTGGAGAGTATAGAACCGAAGAGCGTCTCTGCCATGTTTTCCAATGACATCCTCTGGGCTGACGAAATTGCCTTTGGACTTGCTCATCTTCTCCCCGTCTTGGTCCAAGGTGTGTCCATGCATCAGCACTGCGTTGTACGGTGTTTTATTGAAGACTAGAATGCTGGAGACTAACTGATTGTAGAACCAGCCTCGGGTCTGGTCGTGGGCCTCGACGATCGCGTCAGCGGGCCACCATGCCCTCAGGTCCTTCAGGTTAGGTGGATAGTCGAGACCTGCCCATGAGGCTACCCCCGAGTCGAGCCATCCGTCGAGGACATCTGGCTCTCTTCTCGCTTTGCCGCCGCATTTGCATCTTGTTTCTATCTGGTCGACGCCGTTTCTGTGGAGCTCAAACTTTCGTGGATGTCCAACGGCCATCTTCTCTAGCTCGGCTCTGGAGCCCACGACAGTATGTTCTCCGCAATCTCGGCATGTCCAAACGGGGAGTGGGGTTCCCCAGTAACGTTGGCGGCTGATGACCCAGTCTCTGGCACCAACTAGCCATGTGTGGAATCGTTTGGATCCTCCCCATTCTGGGGTCCATCGGACTCGTTTGTTCTCCTGGACCATTTTCTGCTTGAATTTGGTGACTTTGATGAACCACTGATCTGTGGCTCGGAGTATGAGTGGGGTCTTGCAGCGCCAGCAATGCGGATACGAGTGTTCGATCGTCTCCTCCCTGAAGAGTAGTCTCTTGGCTTCAAGATCCTTGACGATCACCGGGTTTGCCTCTCTGACTTGGAGGCCCGCATACTTTCCGGCCTCGGGCGTGAAGTGTCCCGATGCGTCTACAGGCGACAGTACCGGTAGGCCGTTTCGCTCGCCCACCTCAAAATCCTCCTCACCATGTCCGGGAGCCATATGGACTAGGCCTGTGCCATCAGTCATCGTAACGTACTCCGAGCTCAAGAATACTCTGTGAAGTTTCCCGCCCGTCTTCTGATGAGTCTCTTCTAGTAATGGCGGAACGTAGGAGACTCCTTCTAGATCCTGTCCTTTCAGTTCCTGTGAGATCTTGTACGGTTTTTCTCCGAGTACCGGTGACAGTCTCTCTTTGGCAATTATCAGCTTTTCGCCATCAACTTCTACTACCGCATAGATCATGTCGGGGTGAACCATGACGCCCTCGTTTGCTGGTAGGGTCCATGGGGTAGTGGTCCAGATTAGGAGGAATTCTCCAGGCTTGTCAACGATCGGTAGTTTCACGTAGATGGAGTAGTCTTTGATGATGCGATACTCGTCAGTCACCTCGTATCCTGCGAGGGCTGTTTCGTCGTGGGGACACCAGTGGACAACTCTCAATCCCTTGTAGAGCAGCTTTTTCTGGTGCGCTTGTTTGACGGTCCACCAGACTGACTCGATGTATCTGTCGTGATAAGTGACGTATGGACGGTCCCAGTCCATCCATATGCCGAGATCTTTGAAGACCCGCGTTTGAGCCTCTATGTTCACGTCAGAATACTTCTTGCATTCAGCGATGAACCGGTCAATACCGTAAACATTCTCAATGTCTTTCTTTGATGTGAGATTGAGGCTCTTCTCAACCATCAGTTCGACGGGTAATCCATGACAGTCATAGCCGGGCTGGTCATGGACATTGTGGCCTTTCATTCGTTGGAACCGTATGACGACATCCTTCAGGGTCTTGTTCCAGCCCGTCCCTACATGGGGCGGATTAGTTACAAACGGTGGACCGTCTAGAAAGTAGAAGTTGGATTTTCTCAGGAGTCTTCTTTTTGTCTTCTCGTAGGCTCCGCTAGTCTTCCACCATTGGAGAACCTCTTCCTCGGTCTTTGATGGTTTGTACTCGCGGCTGATCTTGCCTACCGTTTTTGTCGTCAATAGTTCTCCTGCTCCGGGAAAGAGGATGTGGAATCGAAGATCTCCGGCCTCGCTCTCGGCCGACGATTTATGTTCCCTAAAAAAGTTAGGGGAAGTCGATCGATCAAATCATGTCGGAATTGTGCAACTTATTACAGTCTCAAGAACGCTTTGAAGCGCACTGACGTTGATTTCGCTCACGCTTCTCAAATCAACCGGGTACGGTGCACCCGCGCAAACTGTGAGCGTCTTTCCCGATAAGGTTCACGAAGGCGAAATGCTCTGGGTCGACGCTGAGAGCCCAACAGCCAAAGAGCTTGCTGATCTAAAGAGCAGGTTTGACCTAGACGAATACGCCATCGAGGATGTTGTTCACAGGAATCAGAGGCCGAAGCTGGAGGAATATGGGAAAAACGTGTTTGCAGTAATCCACGTGCCTGACGTAAGGAGTCACAAGAGCGGGATAATCGAGCTCTTCGTCTTCTTCCAGAAGAACTGGATCATAACCATACATTCAGATGATTCAGAATTGATCCATTCAATGGATTCAAGGATTAGAGCCAGGGGTCTCGCGCCACTGACAACCGCCCCCTCACCTGACCTGTTCTTCTACGTCTTTCTCGACTTCGCAGTTGACGCCTACTATCCAATTTTGGATGAGGTGGAGGAACGACTTGAGGATCTTGACAAACAGGCAATTACGACCTTCAAGACACGAGTGAGGAGAATGGAGAACGTAGTCTCTATCGTAACCACGATTGGCGGGGTACGAAGAAAACTGATGAATCTTCGACGGTCTCTTACGCCGACAAGAGACATGCTCGGAATGGTGATGCGCGGCGCAGTGCCGTTCGTCGCTGACTCAAATCTTAGAAGCTTCAGAGATGTCTACGACCACTCCTTCCAGCTTTTGGAGACGATCGACAACGACAGAGACAGGACAAGCGATGTCCGGGACCTCTACATCAGCCTACACTCCGCCTCAACAGACAACACAATCAAAGTACTGACACTTGTCGCCACAATATTTCTTCCCCTTACTCTCCTCGCTGGAATTTACGGAATGAACTTCAGCCCAGGTTTCTTCCAGCCAGGGAGCGGTGATCCGCGTGGATTCTACGTGATGATTCTGGCAATGGTCATCATATCACTGGGGCTCGTCTACTGGTCCAAAAGAAGCGGCTGGATCTAGCAAACTTCGCTTCCTCTATTCAGAGAGGAGTTCACTATTGAGTGTTTCTTGTCGAGGACCGTCGCTTCAAGATCAGCTGGATAACTCGCGTGGCTAGACAGGAGAAGTTGTTCGATCTCCCTCTTCAAGATCTCGGTCATCGCATCAGCACTGGCGATCATGCTGCTGCGAGTATAGTGTGGAAGAGAGGCGTTGCCGAGCTCATCGCGAACAAGACGAGGAACTGTTCTTTCAAATCTCTGTCCCGGAATCTTCTGAGGATGGTGGGCTAAGACAATGAGTTTGAAGGCGTACTCTCTCATCTGCTGGAGTTGGGTGAACGCTGACCAGAGCCTTCCCCTAGCAACAGCGGAGAGGAAGACGTAGTACCAGTACCAATACCAGCGTAGTTGTTTTTCGACGTATTCTTGGAGATCTTTTCCTTCGAGTGATGCTTGAAAGGGGAAGACGAAGCCGTCGAGCAGTCCCTTCTTGTCAACTAGGACCTTGTAGGGTCCAGCGTGTAGAGTTTTGAGATTCTTTGTGGTTCCGAGGCCAAGCTCGCCTTTGACTCCGTTCTGGAAGATGAATAGGATCAGGTCGAATCCGAAGTTGTTGTGCTGTTCGAGGAATACTAGGGGACCCATCTCACTGAGACGCGTTCGCATCTGAGAGGGAAAGTCAGAGTAGGATTGCTCGTCGAGAATGTAGTAGATGTCGATATCGGAAAAATCATCCTCTGTCCCGTCGGCAAGTGAGCCCCCAAGAAATGCAGAGAGTATTCGAGGGTCTTCTCTTGCGATTCGTTCAAATTTCTGAATGAACAGCGAGCGTTCTTTCATTAGCTCTACCAGCAATTAGTGCTCTATTTCTGATTCATATTTTGGGTTGTTCAAGCGGGCTGTGTGTGAAGCCTAAGCAATGGGTCGGAAGGTGCCTTGCGCATCCTGTTGCTGCTAGTTGAATTCGCTGATCTTCCGCTGGAAGTATGCTTTCTGGAGAAGAGCTGAGTTCTCAATCCAGCCACGCTTTGGAATCTCAAATATCGTGCTGACGTAGTTCATCGCCGCGTCCATGGAGTCGAATTGTTCGAACCCTGTCTTGAAGAGGGCTCGGAGACTCTCTCTAACGTTCCAGACCCCAACCGGCATAATGTATCCCGGATGAATCTCTCTCAACATTATCGCACCGGCTTGCCGCCTTATCGTGTCGAGATGTTCGGAGACTGCGAGTCTCGCTGAGTAATAGCAGCCTCCCGGCTTTGCATAGGTCTTTCTGTTGCGAAATCCTTCTGAGTCTCCTAACATGACTGGTCGATGTCCATCTGGAGAGGTGTAGCTTGTTGTCTCAACATCAGTGGTCATGTTTACGTCGGGGAAGCTAGTTGCCAGCAGTTCTGGTTCGAACCAGGCCTCAATCCATTCGAACCTCCAGCTC
>DASPWY010000082.1:0-5504 GCA_035637575.1 Bathyarchaeia archaeon | reverse complement strand
GACCTTTGTTATTGTGGGAGTTCTTTCCAGTTCCCAAATCTAGACTTCCTTTATTCAAACTCATGTTTCATTCACACAAACCAGCCTTTCACAGGTGCTATTAAACTCTTGGTTTTACTCACTAAAACAGACGTATGGCTGGCTCAGAAAGCGCTAATAGTAAGTAAACTCCTTACTTGGTAAGTAGAATATGAGAACTTGAGGACATTCAAGTTCATCCGGGACCCCAACGCTTTCGAACTAATGGCCGACGATACACGCAGACGCGTAGTCTACCTTCTAAGAGCGAAGGAAATGACCGTCGGTCAGATACACCACGAACTCCAACTAACACCCCAAGCAATCTACCACCACATACGCAAACTCCTAGACGCGGGACTGGTAGAAGTAGCAAAGGAAGAACGAGTCGGACATTTCATCGAAACATATTATCGGGCAACAGCTGAAGTCTTCGAATTCATCCACGGCGAAGGAGGAAGCGAGAAGTACGGTGAACAACGAACCCGGGACGCCCTCCAGGCCATGAATCAGCTTGGGATCAACGCGAACGTTGATGACGAAATCATCGCGAAGATGATGAAGATTGCAAAACAGAAAGACAAACTAGCGCTGACTCCGGAAATGGAGGAAAGAATACAGGCACTTGAAGGGCTCGACTTTATCGGAAAGCAACAGATAGCAGACTACGCCAACCTGCTTATGATGAGCGACAAGCAATTTGAAGAATGGCTAAACTTCGAGAGGAGCCGACGCAACCTGCTAAAATCTGCGGTAGCCCAGCCTATTCAAGTCACAGTCAAACAGCCGAGGACAAAATAGATCTTTTCCGAAAAAGTATCGAAACAGTTGTTGCTAGTACTCTAGCGCTCGCACCTGCGGCCGTCGCGCCGCGAACTCGATCACAATATCTCTCAGAATCTGAACCTGTTTGACTCCGTGAATCTTGATTTCAATACGCTTCTCGAGATCACTCTTAGGCGTAATTCTCAAGTAACCTGGCTGGGAGGATAGCCTTCCCCAGATAGCATGCTTCATCAAGAGCTCAGAAATCTCCTCCCGCCTAAGTTCGAAATCAATCTTTGAGCCGAGTTCGCTTGTGGTTGCAGGATTGTTCTTTCGCAAGATCCTTTCTGGGAAGGTACGACTCAATCTACGCATTAGGTGATCGGAGATCAGTGGCAGGAGTAGAAGGATGGAAGTGGCGTAGAATGGTCCGGACAATCTCAACACAAATTGGAGATAGAAGAGAAGAGCGGTCAGTGGAACTGCACAAGCTATGCCGAAGGCTATAGTGACTCTTCTTTTTCTTACTCCGATGATTCTAGTCTTGCTGAAGTAGAGACCGTAGCCTGCTGAGCGACCTCTAGATAAAAGGACACTTGCGAGACCGACTATTTGTTCTTCCGGCCGGTAAGCCTCAACTTTTCCGGAGGGGACAGTCATTTGGGAAGAGTCGAACGAGTCCACTGGGACGCGCTCCTTCACGGATCTTGGCGTCGTCTGTTTCTAAAGAGTCTTTTTGATCAGCCTATCGGGAGGCTATTTGGTCACAAGTCTGAACTTAAACACAAGATCCCATCCTGTACGGTCTGGGGATGCCGCGCTGTGGCTGAAGTAGTAGTGGTGAAGCCTGTGGCGGACCAGCCGGCTCTACTGATGGAGAAGGAGGGTGAGAGGGTCCTAGTTGTTGCAGACTTGCATCTCGGGTGGGAAGTCTCCCTGTCCCATCAAGGAATACACGTGCCCTCCCAAGTCCCGCGTCTGCTAGAGAAGCTTAGGAAGATCATCAACGACACTCACCCCCAACGACTCATCCTGCTTGGAGATGTCAAGCATGCGGTCGCGAAGGTTGAGTTAGAGGAATGGAAGTATGTCCCGGAATTCTTCGAGGGTCTCGTCGAAATAATCCCGGACGTTCAAGTTGTCCCGGGCAACCATGATGGAAACCTGGAACCGCTCACTCCTCCAAGTGTTAAGATCAGCACATCTGAAGGAATATCCGTCTGGAACAAGGTAGGCCTCTTTCACGGCCACGCCTGGCCCTCACCGCCATTGCTCGGATGCGAGTACTTGGTTATGGGACACTTACATCCAGTCGTCGTCTTCAAAGATCCGCTCGGCTTCCGCATCACTCGCCAGTCATGGGTCCGTGCCAGAAGCAACGGGCAGAAGCTTGCGGAAGGGGTCTTGAAGCATGAATCGGTCAAGTGGGAAGGCGACTCAGTGGAAGAGTACAAGAAAAAATTCGGGATATCGGTTGTTGATGCTGAGTGCATCATAATGCCTAGCTTCAACGATTACCTTGGAGGACAGCCGATCAATCGAAGCTTCAGAGAAGGCTGGACGGATCTTTACCGAGAATACATGGGACCCGTGCTCAGATCTGGCGCGGTTGATTTCGAGAATGGCGAGGCCTACCTGTTCGACGGAACATATCTGGGAAAAATTCAGGACCTGAGGAAGCTGGACCAAGAGACTGGCTAGTTCTGCTCGTCACGAGGTGCCATGTTCGCGAGCGTTGTCCGGAGGTTCGTCCCGTTCAACTTTGCAATGTCTCGCAGTAGATCGTAGTAAGACCTGACGTGGCGTTTGCCATCTCTGGCGTGGTAGAGGGCGAAGTTCGCATACATTGTGGGAACAATCTCGTGATTGTACATCGGATACTGAGTTTCAGCTAGGCCCAATTCTCCTAGCTGTTGTGAGATGATTCCTTCCTTGAGCTCTCCAACCTTTCTGCTCTTACGTTTACGTTGGCGGGCTTTGAGCCGGTTGCCTTCCATTCGGCAGTCGGCGCTGCAGTATTTTTCGCTGAACCAGCCGAGGAACGTCCGCTTGCAGACGAGGCATGTCTTGAGAACTTTCTTGTCGGTTGTTTCCAACGATTCTTCCTGCCGGGTGTGGTTTGTAGCTCCCATGTCTACGTCGTACTGGTATAAAATCTGGTCGCATCTACACCGCAAGATGTATTGGCCCGAGGGATTGTCCTTGCCATGTTTTTTCCCTGATCCGGTAATAGTAAGAGCTAAAGCGATACTTGTCGACTCCGGGTTTCGAGGGGCTGTCGGCTAGCCAGGTCTAGAAGGCTTATCTTGAAAAAGCCCGGACTGGCCGCGTGGCTTGGGAGCCACTATCCTTGGCCGAGAACCCACGAAATCGCCGGTTCAAATCCGGCCAGCCCCACCATAACCATGCTTGAACGTCCGAATTTCACGCTACGTCCTTATACCTAGCTGAAGAATCCAATCCGAGATCGGCTTGTTGGAGCCCGCTGCCCACGAACGTATCACGAAAGTCACGGACAATTCAGCTGTCGAATGGCTTCTCAAATCGGGGGATCCGTCAATACGCTATTTCACACTAATCGACGTTCTGGACAAGCCTGAGGACTCACCAGAAGTTGAGAAAGCTCGGAGACTCATACCTCGGGGACCGAGGGTCCGCATATTGCTTGACGGTCAGCAGCCTGACGGTGGCTTCAAAGTCCATCCGTATCAGAAATGGACTGGTGCTCACTGGCGGCTCGTATCTCTTGTTGAGATGGGGATACCTCAAGGGCATCGCTCGGCCGTTAAGGCGACCGACCTTGTACTCAAGTGGTTGCTTGGCGAAGCTCATGTCCGCAATGTTCCACAAATCAGCGGGCGTTATCGAAGATGCGCGTCTCAAGAAGGAAACGCGCTCGCTGTCTGCAGCCGTCTGGGAATCGCCCAAGACACTCGCGTGCAACGGCTGGCTGAGTCATTGGTGGAATGGCAGTGGCCCGATGGAGGATGGAATTGCGACCGAAGAGGGGACGCGACCCATTCCTCATTCAATGAGAGCCTATCGACGCTCTGGGGACTAGTCGAATACTATCACGCCTCGAGGGACAAACGCGTCGCAGAGTCGTTGGAGAAGGCTGCTGAATTCTTTCTAAGACATCGCCTCTTTCGTTCTTGTCGAACGGACGAGGTACGTCAACCAGAGACTTTTCATTCGAAAGTTTACAGGTCGATTCACTCGTTCACGGAGCTCCACTATCCATTGTACTGGCACTACGATATTCTTCAAGCTCTCACGATTCTGCATCGAGCAGGTAAGTTAGGAGATCCTCGTACGCAGGAAGCCATTGATCTTGTGGAGTCGAAACGTGGGGATGACGGGCAGTGGAGGCCTGAAGGCTACTACTGGAGCCTGAAACGGAAGACACGAGCAAAACTTGCAGTTTCAAACGTTGAAATCGTAAACTGGGGGCGCGGCGGACCCAACGAGTTCATAACCCTTAACGCCCTTCGCGTCCTGAAGGCCGCAGGGCGCTTTAATGCTGGCTAGAGCATTCGAGCGACGCTCTGGAAGTATTTCACGCCCTTCTTACCATTCGTTGCGTGATCCAATGCCTGGTCCACAGCGTCTTTCGGACTTGAGGCTGAAATGACCTTCACCGTTTTCCTGTCATCAAGGAAAGTGTCCGCGATCTTGTCCGCGGTCCCGCCGGTTCCTGTCAACGCCACGATAGGCTTTCCTTTCTGATACGCCACACACGCCTCAATAAAAGTTCCAGCACCACCACCCACTACTATGGCGGCGTCTGCTGAGTATGCTGTGATGAAATTTCGGGCAAACCCGATCCCCGTAGGAATGATAATGTCACAATACGGATTCGCGTAACTCATATCCTCGTTAGGAATTATTCCGACAACCATTCCACCCTTCTCCTTCGCGCCTCTTCCTGCGGCCTCCATCACTCCGCCCAGCCCACCGGTCACCGTTATCGCGCTCCGAGCTGCTATCTGCGCACCTACTTCCTTCGCAGCATCGTAGGTGGCCTGCGGACAGTGATCCCCGTCTGAACCGATGACTAGGACTTGGATTAGTCGCTTGTAGTTAGACTGCGCAGTTCTCGACGCCACTCCCCTAAACAAAGCCAAACATCACGACTGAAACGAGTGAAGGGCCCTCCCATGCGTCGGGGCCATAATGAGGCTAATGTAACCGCTCTTCAAGTGGACAAGGTTTTAATCAGAACCCGGCCTGCCGACTCCCAAATTCGCGTTTACATGATGCTTCATGTCAAGCTTCAAGCCTGGAAAGATTGAGCGCGTCGCAGGCCCCGTGATCGTTGCGGGTGATATGCTCGGGGCCCAGATGTATGAAGTCGTCCGGGTCGGGGATCAAGGCCTAATCGGAGAAATCATAAAGATCGAACAAGACCGCGCGACCGTCCAGGTCTACGAGGAGACCGCCGGCATACGACCGGGCGAGAAAGTAGAGCGATCTGGTAAGCCTCTATCGGTCGAGTTCGGACCTGGAATTACTGGCCAGATCTACGACGGAATCCAGCGGCCCCTCACGATCCTTTTCGAAAAAACGGGACCTTTCATCCGGCGAGGACTGACCCTCCCACCCATCGACAAGGGCAAGAAATGGCACTTCGTCCCGACCCTCAAAGCGCAGGCGACTGTCACTGCAGGCGACATTATCGGTCACGTCAAGGAGACTAGCCTCATCACTCAGCAGATAATGAT
>DASPWY010000081.1:0-18547 GCA_035637575.1 Bathyarchaeia archaeon | reverse complement strand
CAAACGGATACGCAGGTCTAGCGCTGTTAGGATCGGCAACAATCGCACTCGTCGGATCGTTTGACATGTGAACTGAGCAAAGTCTGGCTCTATGTTGCACGATCGATAGTATCACTCTGCAAATATCGTCGCACAACCTCTGGCTGCCAGTAATCGTTGAACGTGTTCTAGCGGAACAAGGCAGAGTGAGCGCGACTAATGTCTCTGACAGCGGACCTTGGGCTTGGAGTATTGTTCGTTCTAGCCTTTGGCAATGGAGCGAACGATGTTGGAAAAAGCATTGTGGCCCTCATGACAGATCCCGAGACGTCAACATTTCGGCCGCGATACTCGCCTCTCATCTGGGGAGGCCTATTCAGCGGTCTGGGCAGCGTCGCAGCCATCCTGATCTCGGTCAGATTGTTCTCCGCGTTCGCGCCCCAGAGTTTTCTCCAGACAGCTCCTGGGTCTTCTTTCATTCTAGCAGCGATTGTAGGTGCTGCCACTTGGATCTTGCTCGCGACTCTACTCAGAATTCAAGTCTCGACAACCCACGCAATAGTCGGCGCCATAATTGTGCAGGCTCTCTTTTTGTTCGGGAGCTCTGGTTTAGAATGGTCCTTCCTCATCTGGAGGATCCTCCTTCCTCTAGCGGCGGGTCCGTTTGCCGCCCTCCTAGGAGTCTACATCCTTAGTCGATTGTCTCGCAAGCGAGGGGCTGAGGCGGATGATGCCTCGTCAAGACGCGTTGGGATAGCTGATTGGGGCTCCTCCGCGGGCGTCGCCTTCGCGAGGGGGGTCAACGACGCGCCGAAAATGGCTGCGTTGGGAACATTCCTCCTGCTAGGCACAGCACAGGATACTGTCTGGTTGCCCTATGTGGTCGTCGGCGTTGCTGTTGTCGCTGGTTCCTTAGTTTGGGGAGACCGAGTCGCCAAGACTCTGATTGGACATACCCCGCAGCAACGCGGGCACAGGCTGAAGGCTCATGCTGCGACCGCATTCCTAGTCTCAGCGGGAGCATACTTCGGCGACGCCTTCTCAACAACTCACGTGTCCGACGGCGCAGCAGCGGGTCATCATGGGAAGAAGGGTAGGCAGTTCCTAGGATCCGCTCTACGAGGCATGGCGACCGCCTGGGTCGTGACTCTCCCCATGGCAGGACTGTTCGCCATTGCTGCGTCTATTCTCGGGGCAGGAATCTGGGGCTAGCGATAGCCCTCCGCGTCGAACCTGCTAATGAGAGCTGCGCACAAAAGCTACTGACGATACGGCAAAACCGTCGTTGCGGAACCCCCTGACTCTTTTCTTCGTAGAACCCAAGAGTGTCTCATACACGTCGCGGACTTCTAATAGCCCCCGGGGGTGTTTTTGGAGAGGCTCTCGCTAGTTGGAACCATTCTGGGCGAGGATTCCGGCTTAGAACCTGGAGGTGTGTTCTGTCAATGATTTCCAAAGTCGGACTACTCCACAACGAATACGCGCGAAAACCCATAGATCAAAAATCGAAGGCTTAGATTCGTGAATGAGGCTGATTCTGGGTGATTTTCCGAGCTGTGTTATTCGTACTCGCGGCTCCTGTGTGCGATGGACCTCTGTATTGATCAATAGTACTTCTTGAGGTTGCGCCAAGTCACGAAGAAAATAATGATCCCAACTCCTGCTGCACCTATCCAGTTATTTGACACAATGAGGATGACAGCAAACCCAATTATTCCCGCCAGCAGTCCTGCGACAGGAGGCACCCAAGGTTTAGAGTTCTTCTTCGGTTCTGGCGAGACCATTAGATCCGTTCCGTTCAAACGTTCCAATATCACTTTTTCCCAGACCTGACCTCAGAGTTGCGTCAAGCGGTTTTCGCTTTAATATTCGGTCGGTGGAAGTAACGTGGAGTTTGGGAGGTGTTGGTCTGACAGTGGAGGAAAATCTTCGGTTGATGAAGACGCTGGACGATGCTTGGAACAAACAGGACTGGGAGACTTTCATGAAACGGCACGCTGAGAATGTGGCGGTTTACTGGCCGGGTCAGCCGGAGCCGACTATGGGACGGCATGCGCACCATTTGGAGTCGGTTGAGTTCTTCAAGGCTGTTGAGAACCATATTGAGAATGATCCGTACATGATACTCTTCGGTCAGGGCGACTATACTTGTTCGGTGGCGAGATGGACAGGAACTCATACAGGTCCATTGAAGGGTCTTGACGGGCAGATCCATCCCGCGACTCACAGGAAGTTCAGCCTAGAGTTCTGTACTGTGGCGCACTGGAAGAATGGAGAGATTGTCGAGGAGAAGCTCTTCTACGACCTAGTCGGATTCATGACCCAGCTCAACCTACTACCCAAAACCACAGTAAAAGCCACAGCCTAGAACTCGAACCGCAGAGAGGTCTCTCTTTTTTCAAGACCCTCGCTTTTGGACAATGTAGGCGATGGGTCTGTTGTCACTTATTTTGCGCTTTAGTACAAACTCGACTACGAAGGGACGACTTCCACTTGGGTCTGAAAGATTGTTCGAAGATGCTCAAGGGCTAGTGTGAGGTCTCTGATCGCGTTCATATTATGCAACGACCCATGACCCTCATCACGAGTTATCGCCAGCTGTACTGGCAGTCCAAGCTTCTCAGCTTCTGCGGAGAATTTCTTAACGGGCTCCAGAGAGGTTATCATATCGTTCTCACCGTGGAGTATCAACAGTGGCCTGGTCAGTCTCTTGAGGTGCGTTATCGGTGACATATCACTGTACAAATCTGATTTCTCAGCCGGTGTCCCTCCAAAGAAGTGGCTGCAGAACTTTCGATAGTGAGAGTCTGAGAGACTGTAGTCCTCCTTCCAGTCAGTCGTAGGCGCGATCGCAACACCACCTGCCCATTCGTCGGGTTGTGTCACGAGTCCCTGGAGCGTCAGATAACCGCCGTAGGACCCGCCAAACAGGGCGGGTCTATGATCAGTCTTGATAACCTGCATCGCGTATCGAGCGCTATAACGAACATCCTGGAGATCGCCGCCGCCCAAGTCCCCAATGTTCAGGTCTCTGAAATCCTTCCCGAATCCGTCGCTACCGCGGAAGTTGGGAGCGAAGACGTGAAATCCTGCAATAGCCACGGCCGGAATCTCTGGGTACCACCAATCTCCTTGAGTTGCTGTCGGACCCCCGTGAAGATACATGACCAAAGGAGCTTCAGGATTCGGATTCCTCAACAACCAACCCTGAACTCTCCGTCCATCAAAGCTCTGAAAGTGGTGATTCTCAACCCGAATGTCTTGGGCAACAGAACGCCGAGGGGTCAGATTTACAACAGCACCGTTTCTGAGAGCTTGCAAGAACGGAGGTTGGAAGAAGCTGTTCGCCACCCAGACCGGGCCATCCTTAGTCACGGTCGAGAATAGGGCAGATACGTCAGCCAGCGGAGCGGACCATTCTCCATTGCGAAGGTTGACAATTCGCGGCGACAACCGGCCATCGTCCAAGATTACCCCGAACAGATGACTCTCGTCAACCCATTCCATGGATCCGAAACCTGGAATCCTCATCCGATTCAGCTCTTCCAAGGTTTCTATGGATCTGACCACGAGTTCTTGGTGAGTTTGCTTGTCAATGGAGTATGCGAGGAGTCCTCTTTCCGTGTAGACTGATGGGGGATAAAATGGGGGAATCCCGGCCTCCGGAACCCATTGCCAATGATTAGGATGGGCGATGTCGATGATTACGAGTTTAGCCGCCTCTCTTCCGACGGAGAATGTGAGAAGGTTCCTTTGGCCGTCGTATGCAGCGCCGAGAATTTGTTCATTTGTCGTATAGAGATCCTTCATTGTTCCGTCTCGAAGGAGAGATTTGGCGTACACAGTCTCCTTGTCGTGCCCTACTACGAGCCACTCGTCGTCATTGACCCAGAAGGTGTATAAGATTCGGCCAATCGGTCCGGTTATTTTTTCTAAGACGTTTTTCGAATAATCCAATGTGTACAGTTCATAGTTTACGTTGCCTCCCTTATCTTTGGGAAAAATTACGAGAGGCTTCGACGGATGAATTGCTGCGGCGCCGGCATACGGGAAAATAGGATCGTCGCCAGGAGTTAGCGGCTGGCTTTCATCTAGATTGTTGTCCCAAAGATACAGGAGCGGGAGACCTGTTCTTGTGGAAACATAGAGGAAGTCTGACCGCTGCCTATTGCCTCCCAGGAAGTAGAAGAGCGGGTGGGAATGGAGAGAGCTAACCATCTCGTAGAACTGGCTCTCTCTGAAGGACGCTGGGTCTATCGTAGGACGTTACTCGTTAATGCTAATGGCTTATGCGAATATAGCACTTGCTCTGAGTCAGCTTCTCTGAAGATACTTCTCTAACGTCTTCCGCGTGAACGAGTCGAGCTCCAGCCTAAACGCTGCACCAGGATACTCCCAAACGTACTCCTGTAGTTCGCGACCATCAAGCTTGACCTGTTGGTCTCTGCTCTTGCAGAGAAAATCGAAGAAGATGAAATGCTTCCTCTTCCAGAATTCCTCCGCGAATATAGCCTCCTGCATAAGCAGCATCTCCGCAACTTCCACATCCAATCCAACCTCCTCCTTGACCTCTCGGATAACAGCTTCCTTCATCGTCTCGCCAACCTCGATGTGCCCGCCGGGCAGGGTGTACTTGTCAAACCATTTGTGAGATTTCGTTAGGAGAATCCTCCCTTCCTTGTTGACTATCAACGCGCCCACGGTGGGTTCAGGATACACCTGGCTGTGAGTAGCCTTGTGATCAGTCAATGTCGACATAGCTCCTATCTCAGCTGTGTCTATGGTTAGAACTTTCTAGGAATAGCTGTCAAAGGTTACGACTGATTGTTGGCTATGGAGACTGGCATGAAAGAGGGGCCTATTCGCGCCCTCTTCACAAAGCGGAGTTCGCACCCCGCTACCCTAGAGCTGGGCGATGAGGAACACCACAATTTAGATTGACCTTAGCGGGACTGACGTAGAATACGACATGTCAAAAGTCCAAGGAAAGGATTCGGATCTCTCAAGCGAGCTCCCATTCAGTAACTTGAAAGACAGGTGTGAAGCGTGCAGGAATATTTCTGCCTGCAACGTGTGTGGCAGTTCGATCTCCGGGTTCGAACACAACGGCGTAAGAGCGACGGCGGGTCAAGAATCTGGAATCTGGCACTACGCCAGCCCCTGTCGTCATCGGAACCAGCTCCGTGCGACGTCAGCCAATGTGAAATATGGTGGCGGCCCACTCTGGAAGAACGGCTACACCTGGCAGAGCATCTACTGGGGCCCATACTTCACAAGCTCTTCTGCGTTGGCCTGGGTGGCGAGTGTAGAGAAGGCTGTCGCAAATATTGAGTCGGACAAGACATACTCTGGAGGATTATCCCAATACAATGTTGGAATCGGGAAGGTTAGCCCTCTCATCAACATAAAGACGGCTCCCGCAGCGAAAATATCTGACGGGCAAGTCAAACAGACCCTTGCCGGCTGGATAGCTCAAGGTACGGTCCCCAACCTAGGCGGCCGGGGCGCGTACAACATATTCCTGCCACCTGGAGTTACTGTGTCTCTCTCGCCCCTTGAAGCATCATGCGCATTCTTCTGTGATTATCACAACACCGTCAACGGGTCCAAGGGTCCCTTCTACACGGTTGAACCCTATCCATGTGCCAACGGTTGCAACCAATGCACAAAAAATCCTCTGGACACATTGACCCAAGGGCTATCGGAGGAGATGGTGGAACTGAAGACAGACATGAACCCTGGAACAGGATGGGTAATAGGAAACCTTGAGCTCTGCGACTACTGCGATGCGAAATTCGTCTGCAACAGGATAAGCGGCGGCGAGTACGTCAACTCTTGGTATGACAAAAGCAAGAAGGCTTGCTGGAAAGGAATCTAACTCACAAATTCGCTCCTTCTAGAGCTCTGGGCCCTCACAGACCCTTTAGAGTGAGAGTTTTCAGTGATGATGATCAGATAGCGGCCGGACCCCTTAGGAAAGGGTCTCTGGACAGAATTTCGTAAGCAATAACTAAGCCGCTTTTCTGCGGCTATCACTGCGAAATTCCCTTGAGCCGGCCCGCAAATTCAGTCATAGTTGATGTCGATAATATCTGGAAGGTCTACCAGACAGGCTCCGTCAAAGTTGAAGCCTTGAGAGGCGTCAACTTGGCCGTCAAGAGGGGAGAAATGATCGCGGTCATGGGCCCCTCTGGGTGCGGCAAGACAACCCTCCTCAACTGTGTGTCGGGCCTGGACGACCTCTCGAAGGGCAGAGTGTCGGTCGAAGGAACTGACCTTGCTAAGATGTCTGATGATCAAAAGTCCGAGTTCCGAGCCAAACGAATGGGCTTCATCTTTCAAGCCTACAACCTCCTCCCCGTTCTCACCGCTCAGGAGAACGTCGAACTCCCACTACTGCTCGCGGGGGTCTCCGAGTCAGAGGCGCATCCTGCAGCTCTCGACGCGCTGAAGATGGTCGGCTTGACAGAGTGGAAGTCTCACAAGCCCATGGAGTTGAGCGGAGGACAGCAGCAGCGAGTCACCATAGCTAGGGCCTTGGTCAACAAGCCTGCGATTGTCTGGGCTGATGAGCCAACCGGGAATCTGGACTCTGAGAATTCTCAGGAAATAATCAAGCTTCTACGGAGCTTGAACAAACAATACGGCTTGACTCTAGTCTTAGTCAGTCATGATCAACAGATTGCTCAGCAGACCGACCGGATCGTTCACATGCGGAACGGCGTGATCGAGAGAGAAGTCATCCCCACAGCCCTCGCAGCGGCGTAGGCAGAAGAAGGTCGGACACTTGAGTGCGACTCGTTCGAGATCTCTCCTGATCAGTCTAACAGTCCTAGTCGCAATCATCGCTCTCGGCGAACTGTTCGCGCTTCTCATGGATTACCAGAACAACTCCTACCTTCAACAGTACGTCTCAATCAACATGTCCCTGATCTTCGAACAGATCATCGGACTAGCTTTGTTGAGCTCTGGAAGCGCATTCCTGGCCTACAAGCTCTCTACAGCGAGGCCAACAGGGAGACTGGGACGAGCGTCCCGTCGAATCCGCGGTCTCTCTCCGATAATCGCAGTTATCATTGCACTGGTCCTCTGGTTCGCCGTCTTCAGTTCGATCTTCGGAGGCTCCCTGACAAGCCTAGAAGTCTACAGCGTGATAGTTCTCTTCCTAGTCTCTCTCGGCATGATGACTAGGGATAGAATCACCGTCCGCATGAGCATCCGAAACTTCACCCGCAGAAAGACCAACATGGCGATCGTCATCGCAGGACTCATGATCGGCACCGCCATGATATCCGGATCACTAGTCACCGGAGACACGCTCACCAATCTCTTCACGCGAGGCGCCTACAATGGCTACGGTTACGCCGACGAAGTAGTGTACACGCTGAGTGGGCCCGGAGGATACCAATTCTTCGACATCAACATAGCGCACCGTCTCTACCAAGACCTCTCAAGCAGCTCAGTTGCAGGGCCAGTCCTTCGGGGTGTAACACCTGAAGTACTCATCGCGGTCCCCTTGGTGAATGATACCACTAAGGGCGTCGGTCAAGCTGGCGCGACATTGATGGGGACGTATAACAACGCGTCGCAGATTCTGGGTGACTTTCACGCAAGTGATGGTTCTGTAATCCAGCCGAGCCTGACTGACAGCCAAGCAATCGTAAACGATAGGGCAGCACGAGACCTCAACGCCACTGTAGGAGACCAACTTTCGATATTCTCGCCTTTCAATCAGACGTTCTTCGTGTCAGTGAAACTTGCTGGAATCGCGGTGTCAGACGCTAGAGGGTCATTTTCGGGTAGCGACAACGTTTTCGTCACCATGAACACGGCTCAGGCCCTGACATTCCATCCTGGTTCTGCAAACTACATCGCCATAACAAATATCGGCGGGCTACGAAATTCCATTCAGTACACTTCGACCGTCGGTTTAGCAGCAAACCAGACACTCAACAGTCTCCAACCGCATACGCCAAACTTTGCCTGCAAGACTAACCCAAATGTTCAGGGAAACTCAACAACAATCCTCTGCGCTTATGGGTCAAAGATGGTCGCAGTCAACGACGCCACAACGGGGGCTCAAAGCCTCTCCAATCTATTCTCCGTACTTAGCACAATCACGATCCTCGCAGGCGTGGTGCTCATCATCAACATGTTCATCATGCTAGCGGAAGAACGAAAGTCAGAGATGGGCATGGCTCGCGCAGTAGGCATGAAGAGAAGCCAACTAACGAAACTCTTCCTATTCGAAGGGACCCTTTACGCGGCAGGAGCATCCCTTGTCGGAGTCTTTGTTGGAATCGGGATAGCCTACGGGATACTCTACGCCTTCGGAAAGATAATCAGCGGTTTCTTTCCAGTAAGCCTCGCCCAAGTACTTGACAGCTTCACCTTTACACCAACCAGCCTGTTCACAGCGTTCGCAGAAGGCCTCTTCTTCACATATCTCACGATCCTTCTGACCTCCTGGCGCGTCAGCAAGCTCAACATCATCCGGGCAGTCAGGGACATCCCAGAACCTCCGAGAGGAGTCAGAACCTACACAGTCCTGTCAGTACTTGGAGTGGTTCTCGCAATATTGGGAGTCTTCCAGTTCGAAGCCTCCTTCGCAGCTAAGTCGGCACTAGAAGCGCTGGTCGGTCCCAGCCTAGTAATCATCGGTGCGGGCCTAGTCCTCTCGAGGGTTCTCAAGAACCGCTACGCCTTCACCTTAACGGGCCTCGCCCTGCTAGTTCAGTGGGGCGTACCGAGCTTTTCCTTCAACAATAGTATCATCCAGAACTACACGTTTGGCCCTGAAATTCTCATCGTCGGCGGAATGATCATGGTCATGGGCGCCATCCTCGTCGCATTATACAACACAGATGTGATTCTTAGGATCCTGCACCTCTTCTATCGGGGGAGAAAACGTCTAACCGTCATTTTCAAGACCGCCCTGTCCTATCCAGCTAGTAAGAGATTCAGAACCGGCGCCACAGTCGCCATGTTCGCCCTAGTATTACTCTCCGTCACCGTGATCGCCTTCCTCACAGCCGAACAGAATGCGGCACTAGATACAGTGGTTAGACAAGACTCTGGCGGCTACGATATATTAACCCAGACAACATTGGCGATTCCCGACCTTGCGGCCCGAATCGGCGCAGACCCCAACCTCAATGGCAAGGTAGCCGCTGTGATCGCATTCAATAACACCGGCGTAGTCGTCAGGGATCTAACTTCAGGAGTAGACTTTGGACCCCAGCTCGCAGTTGGGGGTGACGCAAATGCGCAGCTGCAGAGCAATTTCTACAAAGGTAATACGTTCAGCATGCCTGTCCTTGCAAACGGCTACAAGTCCCCGTCAGATGTTTGGCAGGCGGTCATAAGTAACTCTTCCAATGTGGTCTGGTCTTTTGGATCAGTAAATTTCAACGGACCGCCGACAGGTTCCAGAGCGCCGGCAGCCGGCGACCTGCTACAGCTTTTCTACATACCAAGCGCCGGGCCAACAGTTTCCAAGAATGTTACGGTAGTCGGTGTAATGAACGGTGTCTTTTTCAGCGGAATAGTAGGCACAAGTGGGCTTCTGACGAGTTCGTTCGGAACTGGAACGGGCCAGCTTGGATTTGTGAAGGTTTCTAACGGAATCGACCCGACATCAGTTTCAATTATCCTGAAGAAGGATTTCGCCCGTTTAGGCATGCAACCGCTCGCCATAGCCGTCGTCATCGGTACCTTCGTCCAAATCGGCCAATCGTTTCTCGGAATCTTCGAAGCATTCCTAGCACTTGGATTGGTCGTAGGAATTGCGGGACTTGGAATAATCTCGATAAGATCCGTGGTGGAGAGGAGGAAGGAGATCGGAGTACTCCGCGCTATCGGCTACAGGAAGAACATGATACTATGGGCGTTCCTGCTCGAGAACAGTTACGTCGCGCTTCTCGGAATACTAATCGGAATAGTATTGGGAATAGACCTAGGCTACGCCATAGCCACAAGCCCCGGTTCTGGACTAACCTTCGTCATCCCATGGGTATCACTTCTCGAGATCATCGCTTTCAGTTACGGCCTTGCTGTCCTCACAACCGTGGGCTCCAGCCGGCGGGCAGCTCGCATTCCGCCCGCTGAGGCCCTGAGATACACCGAATAGCATGAACCTTAAGTCAACAAGCCGACATCTCGGAAAGAAGTTCCCTTGTCCAGCGAGCTTCAGCTCATTCATTCCGAAGTCTTAGAGTGCACGAAATGTGAGCTTCACAAGAGCCGTACAAAGGCCGTTCCCGGCGAAGGTTCCCATGATGCAAGAATCATCTTTGTAGGAGAAGGCCCGGGCCAGAACGAGGATGAGCAGGGCAGACCCTTCGTTGGTGCAGCAGGCAAGTTTCTTACGGAACTCATAGAGTCCATTGGGCTGAAAAGATCGAACGTATTCATCACGAACATCGTCAAGTGTAGGCCACCAAACAACAGAGCACCGAGAAAATCTGAGGTAGAAGCGTGCAACCCGTACTTGCGGTCTCAGATCAGACTGATCAACCCTCGAATCGTCTGCGCGTTGGGAACCCCGGCCATCACCACGCTGATGGGAGACGAATATTCAGCAAGCAGGCACCACGGAAAACCCTTGACAAAGGGAGAAGTTACAATCCTACCCATGTACCATCCGGCAGCAGCCCTCTACGACGCCAGCCTCAAGGAAACAATCTTCCACGACTTTCAGCTTCTCAAGCAAATGTTGGAGAACACGGAGACCCTCTACCCTAGCACTCCAAAGAGTTCAGAGCCAAGCGGGAGTAAGCAGAATCTGGAAAAATGGGCGTAAGAACAACCAGCGAGTCATCAATTTCCTAGCAGATTAAATTCATATCAACGTGAAATTGATTTACCGTCCTATGCCAGAAGTTCTATTCCGTTCCACGGAAAACGGGCCTAACCTAGTGATCGTCGACAGAAAGGTAGTGAAGGCGTACTGTCGGTGCGGAGGCTCCAGCAACAAGCCCTTCTGGGACGGCACACGCGAAGAACAGCTTCAGAGCAAGTCCGCACGAAGTCAAGGTTCTCTGACGGGATCACCTCCAGACGACGTCACACGACTGTAGAATTATCGATCCACCTACCTCGATGGGAAGCGAAATGTACCCGCTGTTCGAACGAACCCTTCATGGACGACCAGACCACGATGATGGCTCTCAAGAAACAGGTCTCCCGTTTCAGGGACGAACGAAACTGGTTGAAGGATGATACTCCCAAGAATCTAGCAATTTCGATTAGCGTCGAAGCGGCGGAATTGTTGGAGCATTTTCAGTGGAAGACTGATCAGCAGATACGGGAACTGGTCAAGGATAGTGTGAAGAAGAACCAAGTTTCTGACGAGCTTGCCGACGTCTTGATCTACTGCCTAGGTTTCTCGGATGTTTTGGACATTGACATTTCTGAGGCGATCGAAAGGAAATTGAGAAAGAACGCTGAGAAATATCCAGTGATGAAGATCCCGCTAACGGCTGGACTCTGAAAGCAGCGCGAATTGGGCGTTCTCTTGATAACTAGACTAGACTTTTGCACTTTCTGACCCAGAGTCAAGAATTGCACATAGCTCTTCTTCGACTGTCCCGTATTTCTTGGGGGTCTCTATGAATCTGCCGATTTCTTTCCAGTTCTTGTCGAAGACGATGATTGTTGGGAGTTTTCCGACGCCCATCTCGTCTCCCATGTCACGGTAGTTATCATGGTCTACGACTCTGGCTTGAATCATGTTGTTCTTTGCGATCGCGAGGGATTTTGCGAGTGCCGGAACGTAGGCTACGCAGTCGCCGCACCATTCGGCTGAGAAGACAATGAGATGATACTTCTGATCGATATTCTCCATCTTATCGATAGAGCTAGGATTCGGCGTATACTCCTGTAACCGACGCTTCATTGCGTGCTTGGACCGTTCGATCTTTACTTCGTTGATGTAGTCGAAGGGGTCTTTCCCGACTCTGAGCGCCATCATAACTTGCTCACACGATGGTCTAAGATTTCTCGATCTGGGTTAGAAATACGGTGGAGGCTTCTTTCTCCCCGTTCATGTTCTCTCGGACCTTGACGCCTACCAATCTTACAGTGTCTCCGGTTCTTAGGCTTTCAGTCTTCTGCGCGTGGGTATCCCAGAGGCTGACCCGTACCCTACCCGTACTATCCTCCAGTTCAATATTTGAGACTCTTGTTCTCCGACCCTCCTTGGTCTCTATCTCTCGCACATCACCTCTCTCGCCGATTTTGCCCTTGATAGTCCACAGCGAGGGTCCCGGTCGCAGAGACTCAATAGTTGTAATGGGGATGTCAGAAACGAAGTCTGTACTCTCCTTCTTGACAGAGGCCTTTGAGCCGACGTTGACGTAGACTAGACCATTCCTCTCAGTAACCCAGTGATTCTCTATCGCCACAAGCGACCCTTCACCGAGTTCGAGAATATTTTGAGCCTGGTTGTCCCAGAATTTCGCTATCATCAATCCCGCCTCATTGGAGCAGAGTGCCCATGTGGGACCCTGCTCTGACTGGCTCTTCTGAAGCTTGAGGAGACGTACGCGGAGCAGATCTGACGCTCCAATCTTAACCGCGGCAGTCGACACGTCATTTACACCGAATCCTTGCGACCGAGCTCTCCGTAGGATCTGAATGTTCGCCCGAGACCCAAGATGAAACTCTACCTCTCCAGCCCTCCCGAACTTGGTGTACCCGTGCAGAAGTCTAACTTGCGATCCGGGAGTCAACGATTCCCTTGCTACCGTGTCCGCTAAAGAATCCCAGAAAACACCTGTAATTTGTCCGGACGGGTCCCCGACCCTCATTCTCAAGACCTTCCCCGCCGTCCCATCGGATCGTTGAAACTCGTGCACATCACTGACCGAAACCACCTCACCAGTAATCGTAGAATCATTCAACCCCGCATGAACACTGGATATCCGCTGGTCCTTCAGATCAGAACTGGTAGACGGAGAAACCGCGAGTTGCTGAGCCAAAAGCCTGATCGCGCCCTCGTCTGACAACAGACCATGAGATTCTTCCTTTTTCCGCTGGACCATTGTCAGAAGCTCGTCTCGGCCGATCTTCGGGTTGCCAGATAGAATCTGGTTCAGAAGATCATCAAAAGCCGGCATAGCGGCTAGTCCCAGAACATGCGCGTGCGTTCGAACTCTCTCTCAGCCCTCAAAATACTCAGGTATAAACTATCTTCCCCACCACTACGATTCCGCAATATCCGAGTCGCTGTGGTCGGACCCACGCCTCTAGCCGCCAAAACCAAACCTGCTTTCTTCCCGTAGGTCTGCAAGAGACCCGCGGATCGCCAAGCGGTCATCCATTCCTTCTCTTCCTCGGATGATAACTTTCCGCTTCTCATCTTTTTCAGAATAATCTTCGGCAGAGCATCATCACTGAGATACGTGGCCGCGATCAAAGTCGATCGACACTTTGGACAACGAACCTTATCCTGCAAATTATCGACGGACCTGATCCCATCCCATTCTCCACAGTTCATACACAACAATCGCAACTTCGTCGAGAGAAGCCTACTCTTCACCACATCAATGATAGAGGTCTCCTCAATCGCCGGACGCAGAAGCCCGTGAGGAACGATCCGATCCAAAAGCGGCAACGCCAACGGAGTGCACTGACCTGCGTCCTGGATCACGTCTATCGAAATCTCGCCTGAGCTCACCATTGCGAGAATCTTCTTGGCCCCCTCCACATCCAGCTTCTCAGTGAAGAGTTCGCGTCGAGTTTCTTTGTTGGCGATAGAGTTCTTGAAAATATCAACCAATAAACGGGCCTGTCGGGCTTTGTACTCTGCCTGTCGACTGACTGCACCAATGCGTCGGAGTACATGCCAGTGCTTCCAAGCGAACAGATCTGACGCCTCCACTGTCTCGTGAATCATTGATTCCAAGTCGTTCGGTGTTAGCTTTCTGAACTCTTCAGCAACCATGTGAGCACTCACAGGTCGAGGAAAAATCAGTCCGAAACGGTACTGGTCGACCTGGGTGGCAATGTTGGATCCGAGCCGGGAGCCGAAGAGCGCGGCCATCGCGTTTGCTAGCGCTTCATTGACTAGGTTGCCTGCGCATGTGTGGACAATTACGCTGTTCTCGAAACCCTCGATCAGGACGAGCTTGTCAGAGGGAATCTTCGCCTGCTTGCCCTGCAGAGAAAGTGTTGAGCTGACTCTATCCCTCTCCGCATCTTCCAACCCATCGTCAGCCTGTCCAGCAAGTCCGAGCGTGCGCCTCATTCTGCCCACCTCAGACGCTACGTCCATCTGGACGGGAATCATGTCCCCCTCCCAGCCTGGAATCGCTTTGAGACTTGGAGGCGCAACCTCAACCTCGACATGGTACTTTTCTTCATCCACTGAAATCACTCTCCAGGTCTGTCCATGAAGAATAAACTCCACGCCAGCAACACATCGCCGAGCGACAAAGTCCTGGTCTAGTGTCCCGATGCGGCGCTTGCGGAAGAAATCAAAGACAGTATACTTTTGCACATCGGGGATGACTGAGAGGTTCTCGAAATAGTATTGGAGCGCCTTTGGGTTCCGAGGAGAATAAGAATCGCCGAACTTCCGAAGCAGACGCAGCTCGTCCAGCTGGTGGACAGCCTCCTCCAGCTCGCCAACCTCCAGATCTCGAAAAGGATAGGATCGCCGGACCAGCTGAAGAATCTCCTCGACAGACATCCGGCGCTGCTGCATCAGCATGCCGATAATCTGGTGAGCCAGAACATCGAGCGCCTTCTCGTGAATAATCGGTCGTTCGAGCCTTCCCTCTTTCGCGCGCTGGATTAGCACCGCCGATTCTAGAATGTCATCAGGAGTGATAGCGAGAATTATTCCGCGTGAAGTCCCACCTAGCGTGTGTCCGCTACGACCGATTCTCTGGACGAGCCGGGTTGTCTCTCTCGGAGACGTGTATTGAATGATGAAATCTACGCTACCAATGTCAATCCCAAGCTCAAGTGAACTAGTGCAGATGAGCGCTCTTAGCGAGCCTGCCTGAAACTCTTTTTCCGCTTCCTCTCGCAGCTCGCGGGACAGAGAGCCATGATGGACCTTTACACCAACCGCGCCCAACGCCAATAGTTGAGACGCTAACGCCTCTGCATGTTCTCTGGTGTTCGTAAACACTAGCGTTGACTTGTGAGCCTCGATCAGCCCTAGTATCTTCCGAGCACGGGCGACGGTGGAGATAGGAAGACCCAGTCTTGTGGCTTCCTCGTGATCCTTCCCCGTGGGGGAGACAGAGCCGATGCTAATCTGAAGACCTCTCTCCTCATCAGAGCGAAGAATACTAACCTGCCGACCCGTCCCGACCAAGAACTGTCCAATCCTCTCCGGCTCTCCAATAGTCGCTGAGAGCCCGATTCGCTGAAACTCTCGCCCGGTTAGTTCAAACAGCCGCTCCAAGGCAATGGACAGTTGTACCCCGCGCTCGTCTGTGGCAAGCTCGTGAACCTCATCGACGACAACCCATCGTACGGCTCGAAGATGCTCCTTCATCCTCTTCCCGACCAGTATCGATTGAAGAGTCTCCGGTGTTGTGATCAGCATGTCTGGAGGGCTCTTGGCTTGTCGAGACCTAGCACTCGTTGGCGTGTCCCCATGACGCACCTCGATTTTCACATCAAGGTCCCGTCCCATTTGTTCGAGTCGTCGCAGTAGGTCCCGGTTCAGCGCGCGGAGAGGCGTAATGTAGAGAATCGAGATGCCATGGGTCTTCTCTGAAGAACGAGCCTCGAGAAACTTGTCCAAGACTGGGAGTATCGCAGCCAGAGTCTTTCCCGTCCCTGTCGGGGCGATGAGCAGAACATTTTCGCCCTTGAGAATCGCAGGAATGGAAAGTTCCTGGATCGGACTGGCTTCTAGGAAGCCTTCCTTCTCGAGTCTCTTTAGGACTGGAGGTTTCAGGACTGAAAAGGCCGAACTAGGCATCTACCGACCTAGAACGCTGAGCGGTTCATAAACCCTAGACGGCGAGGTACTCTACCGAACCCAGCAATAGGTTGGCGCATTAAGGCAAGGGCTTCGAGGACTTCCGGTTCGCCAGGTAGACCATGGGAGCGATAAGAAAAACGACGATTGAAGCGATGAGCGCAACTACTTCGTTGATCGTTATTCCGACCGGTACAGCCACTCCGACAAAGAAGAATTGAGCTTGGTCGCCTGGGGCGAGGAATACGTATTCGATGGCTGCGAAGATTCCGGTTATTGCCGCAATTCGGGGTTTCTTGAATATCAGAATGAGAGATGCAAGGTCCAGAATGGTCCCGCTGAGAAAGAGTGGAATCAGAGCGTAGGATCGTAGTGCGGAGAGGGGACGAGTTTCAAGCCCTACGGGCGTGAAGAGGATGCCGCAGATCGACATCACCGCGAAAGCTATTGCCAGAACCTTCTCGTTTCTCGACAGCTGCATTTTTCCGCTAGTCTTCTTCCTCTTCTTTCTTCTTCTTCTCGCCAGGTCTCTCGCTGGCAATGTAGAGGAAGATTAGGAGGACGGTGACAAAGCTCAGAACGTAGAGTATGAGCTGGAGTAATGAATACTCTGCATCAGGCGTGAGGTTGTAAGACACGCGCGCTCTACCATTTCGAGACGATTCGCCGAGCGGCGGCTACTAAAACTTTCAGCTACGCAAAGAAGACCCTGCTTTCCAAGCAGATGCAATCATTGAACTCATACAAGATGTCGCAGAACGGTGAACCACCGAGAGAATCAGACGCGATCCCGGAGCGAGAGAGCCTGTTTCATTTCTTGCGGCTGAGGATTCCAGAGACGTAGTCTTGGAATGGCTTGTCGAACATTTCTCGAGAGGACTGATGAACGTCCCTGAAAACGGGGTGTGCGGCAACAACTTCAAGAAACGCTGCCCATTGCTTCCACGTGTCCTCGTCAATCCATTTCCGTCTGTAGAGGAAGTGGATTCTTTCGAAGAATCCGTAAAGCATAATGACGTAGTTGCGGATGACCATTTCTTCGCGAGAGTATGACTTTTGTTCTCGGCCGAATGGTCGCCCACTTATGTTGAATAGCTCGAGTTGGAATGCGTAGAGCTCAGGCCTCTCAGAGAGCATCCTCATAGCGTCACCATAATCGTCCATTACCTTCTGGTAGGCCTGTTCTTGGATTGCCTTGTTCTGGCTACGGAAGGAGAGCGTGAAGATGACGAGCGTCAGAGATAGAACAATCGTCTGGACGATAGTACTCCAGACTGTAGGATCCGAAATATCGGCCAAAGTGTGCCGTTTCTTTCCAGAGTTCTAAATAACTCTGACCCGCGACAAATGTTCGATTCGTCTCTCGGAGAGATACTGATCTCTGAGCGCCTAACCAGATAGGCCGGTTTCCCCCATTTGATAACTAGGATCACTCCACTTCGAAGTAACCTCGGCGTACTGCGAATCGGCAAAGTCTAACACCCCATATTGGCTGAGAGCCTCGGCAATCTGCTGCGCGACTAGGTGATAGCATAACTGTTTCTTGTTGTCCATCACACGGAAGTAGTAGTCGTCACATGTACAGAACATGCTCTCGGGCATCACTTGATACTCGCCTTTGCGACCCTTGACCACCCAGAGGGTTCTTCCGCTGGGCTTGAACCTGTAACTCGTTACCTTCCTCGCCTCAACAATCGCGAGCGCCTGCGGAAAGCGTTTCTCGAAAACCTTCGACAAAGCTTGCTTCTGCTCACTCGTCAAAAGATGAGTCCGGCGAAGCTCCTCAGAGACCTGCCGGAGAACAGTGTCTTCCGCTGGCTTGCTAGTCGTAGCTCTTCTCTAGTACCCCATCACGCCGCCATATGATAGGGTTTCTAACTCAAATCAGGGGATTGTGTGGGGGCGTTAGAGAATGCGGAGAGGAACATACTTCGCGACGTTTGCGATACCATCTACGTGCCGACTGCCGCCGTTCTTCCCAGTGTTCCAAGCTCGAAGCTGGTCCCAGAAGCGTTCCCCTTCAATCGCTGGACCAACCCCCGGTTCTATCTTCATGTCCGTGAAGAATCGATCGTAGACGGTAGACCTTTCGTGATGAAGAGGCGGGCTACAGAAGCATGTCTCGTACCATGAGACCTTACCTCCTCCTATCACCGCCCTCTTCATTGATGCCACGATCTCGGCACCATCGGGTTTCTGGGCGTTAATTGTCCCGTCGTTAAGGAGGCTCCAAAAGCTCGCCATTTCTGCAACTATCGGCCTAGCCGTCACGACATATTGCATGCTCAGTTCCCTTCTATCGGAGCGCTTACCTTAGCTGTGAGTAGAGGTTCCTTGCTTGAGCTTTGCCCTTTGTTGCCTCGATTGAAAGGCTCGCGCTTTTGACCGCTCTTCGACGCATCTCGAATGCCGGGGCGGTCATGCATCGCACGCAGGTTGAGCCTTGCACTGTTTTGTGGATCGTTGGAACCAGTGACGATAGAGGACCTTTGTTATTGTGGGAGTTCTTTCCAGTTCCCAAATCTAGACTTCCTTTATTCAAACTCATGTTTCATTCACACAAACCAGCCTTTCACAGGTGCTATTAAACTCTTGGTTTTACTCACTAAAACAGACGTATGGCTG
>DASPWY010000080.1:0-3171 GCA_035637575.1 Bathyarchaeia archaeon | reverse complement strand
AGAGAAAAGGTCTCGAGGCCTCCAAGCGCCCGACATGAATGATCCAAAGTTCCTCGGGGAAGTTGGAAAGATGAGCGCTATCACGCCCTACAGCCTTGCAAGCCAGTTCAACGTAAAACTCAGCGTCGCCAAAGATCTACTCGAAGAGCTCGAGAGAAGAAAACTAGTTACCCTCGTCGGCGGCAACGCTAGGATCAGAATATACCAACCCGCCGCAGCCTAACCCTTCTTTATCGTTACAATAGTTCCTTCTTTCACATTCCTGAAAAGATCCAACCCATCAGTAATCCTCCCAAGTTTGTTCACGGGACTGTACGGCTTGGTAGGACCGTAGAACACGCAGACAGCAACACCCATCGGCCAGTACGCGATGCTTCCAACATCTAAACTGCTTTTGGGGTTCTCGCTTGGTGCTTTGACCGAGACTTGGAAGTATACCTCTTCACCATAGCGTACCACCCGGCCTCCGATAGGAAGATTCCTCAGAAGGGCGTCAGAGGTGCGGGGACTGGCAAACCTATGAAACTCTCCAAGGGCATCGCCAACGCCCTCAATCGAGAAAATGACCTTGGGTCTAGAGACCTCAGAGGAGGGAATGCGGGACAAGATGAATCAAGCAATTGTCTTGCGAAGAGTCTCGGCAACATACTCCATCTCTTCCTCGCCGAGCCGCGGGTGAACGGGCAGAGAGAAGACCTGGCGTGAAGCCTTCTCGGTCTCTGGAAGTCGCCCTCTCCTTGCCAGATTGGATTCGCGATAAAATGGCGTAGAATGCACGGGAGTTGAGTAATAGACCGCCGCCTCAATATTCTTGTTCCATAACTTGTCGACGATCTTGTTCCGCTTCGCCGCGTTAACTCCTCGCAACCTCACAGTATACACGTACCAAGCGTGTTTACGTCCCTCCGGTTCTTTAGGCAGAATCAACTTTCCAGACATTTCCAGCTTCTGGGTAGCTAGCTCAGCGTTCTTCCGCCTCCGCTCCAAAAACCCTGGAAGCTTCTTCAGTTGAGCTTGGCCAATCGCGGCCGCGAGCTCCGTCATGTGATAATTATGGCCGAGCCTCACCGTCCAGTATGGTCGCTGCTCGCCGTGAGACCGGATCATTCGAAGTGCCTGAGCATGCTCATCATCGTTGGTCGTAATCATCCCACCCTCCCCTGTGGTAAGGTTCTTCGCAGCGTAGAAGCTGAAAACAGTCATGTCGGCGACGCACCCAACCCGTTTACCATCATACTCCGCACCGTGAGCCTGAGCAGCGTCCTCAATCACTATCATACCCTTACTCCTAGCTAGATCCGACGCAGCCTTCAGATCCGAAGGCAATCCAAAGAGATCCGTCGGAATAATCGCTTTCGTCTTCCGAGTCACAACCTCCTCGATACTTTCGGTCCTGAGACAGAAAGTATCCTTGTCTATATCTGCAAAGACCGGCGTAGCTCCAGCCAGGACAATCGCGTTGACCGCACCCACGAATGTGAAAGAAGGAACAACGACCTCGTCTCCCGGCCCCACCTCAGCAGCCAGTAAAGCGGCGTGAAGAGCCGCCGTCCCATTCACAACAGCGATCGCGTGTTTTGCACCGACCCACTTAGCAAAACTTCTCTCAAACTCAAGAACCCGAGGACCCATCCCACTCTTGTCGGTAAGTACCCCGCTTCGAAGAACTTCCACGGCCGAGTCGATTTCTTCCTTACCGAGAAAAGGCTGGTTGATTCTGATAAGCTCCCGCAAACTAATAGAATCCCCGGTTCTCCCACGACTGGAAGGATTACTCTAAAAGAGTTCTCTATTGAAGACCGAGGACAAAACCATTCCAAGGCCAGTCCGCTAGTTTCACTGAGACACCGAATCAACTCGTCGAGGTTTTTTCGAATGTCAAGTAATGCAAAACCCTGTTGCAACAAACGCGAGAAATTTGTCCCGGCGAGTCTAGTGCACTGTCTTCATCATTCTCTATGGAGTGATTTGTGAGGAAATTCGAACTCCTATGGAAATTTCCAGTAGCTATTGCATAGCTCGGAGAAATTGAATGGAAGAATTTCGAGCGGCCTTGAGTCCAAGGCTTCATGGTGAGCTGTCTTCAATCAGCGCGATGATCCGATTGACATCCATCAGAATGGTCTGAGAAATCCGCAGCCTCAAAATCGAGGACCAAAAGGGCTGAAATGAAGCTGGATTCTGCGGATCGGTTCTTGGATTCCTCGAAGTATTGATTGCTTCCGGTTTCGAGGTTCCTCTGGTTGCCAAAATTTATATCGCGCGCGTTTTGTGTCGCTGGAATCGCAATAGAGGAGCAAGGGGAAGATTGTCTGCAGAACTGACGGGTCAGCAAGTAATTATTCTAAAAGAAGGAACATCCAGATCTAGAGGAAGGGACGCCCAAAAGGCAAACATCGTTGCGGCGAAGATAATCGCCGAATCAATCAAATCATCTCTCGGGCCCAAGGGCATGGACAAAATGCTCGTCGACGGGTTCGGGGACGTGACGATCACGAACGACGGCGCGACAATACTCGATGAGATGGAAGTCCAGCACCCAGCCGCAAAAATGATGGTCGAAGTAGCAAAAACGCAAGATGATGAAGTGGGCGACGGGACGACAACGTCCGTCGTAGTCGCGGGAGAATTACTGAAGAGGGCAGAAGACCTCCTCGACCAGGACCTACACCCCACCGTAATCGTTGACGGTTATCGTATCGCTTCAGCAAAAGCGTTGGAGATTCTTGATCAGATCGCGATCAAAGTGGATCCGACTGACAAGGCCATGCTGAAGAAAATAGCCACCGTTTCATTGGCTAGCAAGCTTCTCGCCGAATATGAGCAAATAGCGGAGCTGGCGGTGAACGCAGTTCTTCAGGTTGCGGAGAAGAATGAGGAGGGAGGTTACAGAGTTGACATTGATGATATCAAGGTGGAGAAGAAGCCTGGAGAATCGCTTCTTGATACCGTCCTGATCAAGGGCATCGTTCTGGACAAGGAAGTAGTTCATCCAGGAATGCCCAAGAGAATCGAAGACGCCAAGATTGCCCTCGTCGACTCCCCACTTGAAGTGGAGAAGACAGAGTTCGATGCAAAGATAAACATCGAAAATCCGGAGCAGATGAAATCATTCCTCGACGAAGAGGAGAAGATGCTGAAGGACATGGTGGAGAAAGTTGCGAGCGCAGG
>DASPWY010000079.1:0-2725 GCA_035637575.1 Bathyarchaeia archaeon | reverse complement strand
AATACCGGTAATGATTGCGCCTGCGATGCACGAGCCCTTGTACGACCATCCGATCGTCCAAGAGAACATCTCACGGCTCAAGAAGATTGGTGTAGAATTCATCGAGCCAGAAGTCTCAGAGGGAAAGGCGAAGATCGCTTCCACTGAGAATATAGTTCGTTCAGTTATCGCACGCTTGTCAAGTAGTCAAAGTAGGGACTTGGAGGGTCGACGAGTTCTCGTGACCGCAGGTCCAACAATCGAACACATCGATCCTGTCCGCGTTGTAACTAATCGGAGTTCTGGGAAGATGGGCGTAGCCATCGCAGAGGAGGTTGCTTCTCGTGGCGCGAGCACGACGCTGATTCTGGGTCCCGGGACGGTAAATCCGCCCTTCGGGATTAAGACGCTCAGGGTTGAGAGTACGACCGAACTACTGGAAGCGGTTCTCGACGAACTCAAGAAGACTGCACCGGATCTAGTCTTCGCCGCAGGCGCCCCGACCGATTACAGACCCGTAACGGTCGCTCCTAAGAAGATCAAGACCCGCGAGAAACCACAGATAAACCTGGAACTTCGCGCAACTCCCAAGATATTGGAGGAGATCCGGAGAGCAAGCCCGAAAACATTCCTAGTTGCCTTCAAGACCGAACACAATGTGTCGAATGAAGAGCTGATTGACGAAGCGTTCAAGATAATACACGAGAAGAATGCTGACCTAGTGGCAGCGAATGATGTGGGACACGAGGGCGTAGGGTTCCAGGTGGATACCAACGAGCTGTATGTTGTCGATGGTAGAAAGAAAGTTGTGCACATTCCTCTGGCCGAGAAGCGGGAGGTTGCGCGACTGCTAGTCGACCTGGCCGTCAAGAGAATGAGAGACTAACTTGGGACTGTTCTTTTAGTGGCGAAGAAGATAATCCGAGCCGCAGCAGTGCAGGTCAAACCAATCGAGACATCCGTGGAGGATACGATCTTTCACGCGGTGAAGCTCGCGAAGAAAGCTGCAGAGAGAGAAGTAGATATCATCTGTCTGCCTGAGCATTGGTTGCCGGAGAAAGTGATTCCCGCGCCCATGAGCCCTCTGCCAGGCCTGCAGTCGCTGGCTGAGGAGTATGGAGTGGCTGTTGTTGGAGGGGCGTTCTATGAAAAGGTCAAGGGACAGGTGCGGCTAAGCAGTCCGGTTATTGGAGAAGATGGGGAAATTATTGGGCGACAGTTCAAGGTCCACTTGTTCCGTTTTGAAAGGAAGTACGCTAAGCCTGGGAGCTCCTATCCCGTCTTTCAGGTGAAGGGGTACAAGATCGGCATACTGGTCTGCTACGATGTTGATTTTCCCGAACCATCACGCATCTACGCACTGAACGGAGTCGAATTGATACTCTGCCCGTCGAGAATAGTGAAACCGGGAATCACGCCCTGGCAACAGTACGTTACCGTTCGCTGCTTGGAGAATCGTATGCCGATAGTCGCTCCGAACGTGTATGCGCCGCCGTGGTTTAATGGCCACAGCATGATCATTAGCTTGAGAGAGGACCGTAGAACAAAGATCTCTCATCCAAAAATCGCGTCAGTTTCCAGAATGGGAGAGGGAATTGTGATCCAAGAGATCGACCTCTCATTCCATAACCGTCTCCGTAGAGAACGGTTCGCCGATCGAAGACCAGAGACCTACGACTAGAAGGGCAGTAGCCATTCCGGCGCGAGAGATCGAAGCGGTCGTCTTCGACCTAGACAACACCTTGCTCAGATCGCCGATCGGGGCCAGACTCTCGCTGCTCGCTGTCGCGAAGCTTGTTTCCAAGCAGCTGAAGAAAAACGGCTACTCCATGGGCCATGTCCGATTATTCGAACATCTGCGGCGTATCGATCATGAAATGTTGGGGCGAAAATTCCGATACAATAGAGATGTATGGTGGAAGACACTGTTCAAGGAACTGGGGCTGAAGCGGATGGACCCAAAATGGATCCGCGATCTAACGCTTCAGTACTGGAGAATCTATGCGGCGAACAGCCCCCCTTTCAAGGACGCAGAGCCGACCGTCCGCAAATTGAAACGCGTCGGATACAAGCTTGGTATCGTCTCGGACAGTGACGGGACACCGGGGATGAAGAGGAAGAGGATACGACAGGTCCCTTTCCACAACCTATTCGATGCTATTGTGGTCGCGGGTGAGGACACGCCTAGGGTCAAGCCTGGTCATGAGTCATTTAGTCTCATCGCGAGAAAACTCAGAGTGCAGCCGAAATCCAGCATCTATATCGGCGATAATCCTAGGACCGATATCGAGGGGGCCAAAGCTGTCGGAATGATCTCTGTGATCGTTGATCGCAGAGGAAACCGGGGAGGCGACCCGGATTATAGGGTTCCTAATCTACGCGCGCTACCTGGGCTGGTCAAAGCTCTCCAAGGAGAGCGGTGATAGATGCTCGGGTAAGGGCTCAGGCTCCAGGTGTGCAGTAGACTTTCACCCGGTATTCCGTGGCAGTATCGTTGAGGACTGTGAAGGCGCAGCCGTCGAGTGTGCAGCCGGGCATCGAGGGGGTGCAGCCGAAATAGTTGTAGACCGCGGTCCTATTGTCGAAATTCAGCCAGATTATCTGGTCCGTGGTCACTTGTCCATCACTGTACGAGGCTTGAACCTGAGTATGGTTACCATTTTTGGTCAACACGTACTCTGTCCAGTGCGCGGTCGGGCTCGCCGGGCCGTGAGGCCGGGGTAGACTCTGGTACCATGCGAGAACC
>DASPWY010000078.1:0-6028 GCA_035637575.1 Bathyarchaeia archaeon | reverse complement strand
GAGACGAAGGTTAGAGCTTTAGAAGTGGATCCTTGGTTCAAAACGGGAACCGAGATTTCGGAAACTAAACGGTCGCCACAGTGATGACATAAGTTCTAGAAATCATGTTTATCCAGCTCTCCAAGAACCTGGTCAGGCGTCTCCCTCGCCACCTCGACGATTGTCGTTCGTGTAGCGTGGTTGGGAAGTAGGTCAGAACTCTGCGCCAAGGAAGAGGGCCGGCCGAGTGTCGCAGTTGTTCTTTCAGCGATACTCGCCTCGTTCTTCACCCGCTGAATCAGCAGTATTGTACCGCCGAGAGCCATCCCGATCAGAAGAGCGTCAACTTGTCCAGTCAACAGCAGACCCAATTGGGGAAAGTTGCTATCTACCCAGATTCGAAAGTAGATGTTGGAGAGATACTCGGCACTGAACCCCGCCAGCAAGATGGCGATGACTATGAACTGCGCCAGGATTATGCCGTAGAGCAGTTTTACGAATCTTTCAGGATATCCTGGCATAACTAGGGCTTGCGAAGAATACCGTCAATCTCTCTCATTAACAGTGCGGCTTGTGCATGACAAACGAGTGGACGGTCGCGTGCAAAGAGTTTAACATCGGCGTCGGAAGAATCGACACTATCTTGGCCCAGCGCACTCTCTCTCTTGAGATTAGAGGATTCGAAGATTCTGATTACCGGAGGTTGGCGGAAATCTATGATGCGATCTTTCCCGAGCGAGCGAGAAGTGTTGAGGAGTGGCGATTTTACGATGATAGTCTTGACAAGACAAGATACTACTTCAAACGGTATACCTGCGTAAACTCCTCAACCGGTGTAGCTCTGGGTTTTGGAGAGATGTGGAATCCTCCGTGGATGTTTCATCCCAAAAAATTCTGGTTTGACGGTTGGGTCGATCCGAAGCACGAGGGCCAGGGCATTGGTAGTGCGATCTACGATCGGCTCAAGGATGACTTTGATGAGCGTAGTGCGACTGCCGCCTGGATGGGGATTCGAGAGAATATGACACGATCCATCGCCTTCGCGCAAAAGCGGGGATTCGACGAAAAAATGCGTGGCTGGGAGTCAACCATCGACCCATACCAAGTAGACACTTCAGAGTTCCAAAAATATTCGACTAAAGCTTCTCAGGCTGGAATCGAGTTCTCGACCCTTGAGCAGGAACTACGGGAGGATCCAGAGTGTTACACGAAGCTGTACGAGCTTGTGCAGACCGCGTTCAGAGATGTGCCCATAGCTGACACCCCTACAGACACTCCTTATGATCAATGGCTTGCCTTTGAGATGAAGAACCCCAACCTCATTCCTCAAGCGTACATGATAGCAAAAGATGGGGACAAGTACGTCGGGACCAGCGTCGTTTGGCGGTTGAAGAAGGAGCCCAGAAGCCTCTACCAAGGCCTCACGGGAGTTCTACGGGAGTATCGAGGAAAAGGAATTGCCGTAGCCTTGAAGTTGAAGGTCCTAGATTTTGCCCGCAAGAACGGATTTGATAATATTCGAACCTTCAACGCATCCACCAACGAAGGCATGCTCAGCATCAACATGAAACTGGGATTCAGGCGAGACCTCGCATGGATCACTTTCGAGAAGAATCGGGAGTAGGAAAAATCTTCGAAAGATCAATGACACTACCCGTTCTAAGGCTGAAAGGCTCGCCGTACGAGATAGGATACCGGCACGGACAATTTGCCCGACACAGGATTGAACGCAATCTCGAGGTCTACTTCCGCCGTTTCAAGAATGAAACAGCGCTCACAAGAGATGAGGCCCTTAGACGGGCTGGAAAGTACTTGCAGGTCATACGACGAGGCAGTCCCAGCTACGCCCGCGCGATGGAAGGAGTCGCCTTAGGCTCGAAGACAAGATTGCTAGAGATTACTGCATTGAACGTTCGATACGAACTCATGTACAGCCAGTTCGCAAAGATCGGATTGAAACCTATACCACGAGTAGATGGCTGTACGGCGTTCGGGGCGATGCCGGAGGTAACCGTGAATCGTCACCTGCTGATGGCTCAGAACTGGGACTGGATTCCCCAGATAGAAGGACTCTTTCTCAAGATTCGACCCACTACCGGTCCCAACGTCCTCTGCTTCACCGAGGCAGGAGTGGTTGGAGGGAAGATCGGTTTGAACTCTGAAGGGATAGGATTAGCGATTAATGGGCTGATCTCCAACAAGGATGACTGGGAGAGACTGCGGAAACCGTTCCACGTGAGATGCTCGGAGATTCTCGGGTCAAAGACCCTCTCTCAAGCGATCTCAAGAATAACCCGCGGGGAAAGATCATGTTCTGCAAACTTTCTGATTGGGCAACAGACGAAGTTGGGGGCTGGAAAGATTGTAGATGTTGAATCCGCTCCCGAAGCAACCGGAGCGTTCTCTCCAGAGGAGGGCATCTTGGCCCATACGAATCATTTCCAGAATCCAGAACGGTTAGGAGTCAAGCAGGTTCTGGATGAGGAACGAAGATCCACGTTGCATCGCTTCGCTAGGATAACCCGCCTTCTTGGGCAGATGAGAGGTGGAAACAGGAAGATGAGTATGACGAGAGCTGAGGATATGTTGAGAGATCATGATGGCAAACCAGAGTCAGTATGTCGACATGAGAACCCGTCATTTCCCGTGGATGAGAGATATCGCACCGTAGTCTCTGTAGTAATGGACCTGTACACTGGGCAGCTCAGTACGACTCTAGGCTCTCCCTGTGAGACAGAATATCAGACGCTCCGACTCTGACGACGAGATGAGGAATAGCTTCTTAGGAAGATGAAAAGAAAAGGGAAAGGTTATCGAGCGGACGGCTCAGTCGTCACTTGATTCGAATTGTTCGTTCTCGTCGTCTTGCTCGTGCACGAGTTGACCTCTAATCTCTCCTAGCGGGTTCGCTAAGGTGTGCACGTTGACGTAGGTGTTTCCAGTTGTCAAGGCGTGGACGAAGTCATCCCAGGTGTTTATTCCCGCTGAAGGGTCCGGCCTAAGGTCTGTTGGTCCTCGGACACCGTGGGCTAATGTGGTGCAACCGTCTGGGCTGGAGACCGGGGTTGAAGGCTGGTCGAAGAAGTGCACGATGATGTTCCCATTCGTCCCGATCGCTCCCACGTGGATGTGGGAGTGGGTCACGTTGGTAATGTTGCAAACTACTACGCGGAATTCGATCGCTGAGCTGGTGCCATTCTGAAAGAGGCGCACCTTCGCAAATCCGAACGCCGCAGTAGTGACAGGAGGAGATTGCTGGTCACCCGTGAGCCGGATGTGAAATGTGACCAATGTCTCGTGATCCGTAGGGTGATGAGTTCCATCGTCTGAGCCCTGGTCGTCAGCGGTGGCAATGTGAGGAAGCGCCACTAGCATTCCAAGCGTGGCGAGGAGAAGCAAGGGTAGAAGTATTTTCAAACCAAAAACCTCCTAAGCAACCCGATTCCTTCGAAATTTAACGCTTTGCAATGGAGAGTTTGAGAGCATGCCATGTATGTGCACGCCTGCCTCGGGATAGCCAGATAGCCAGAGAAAGAATCTTCGTCCGCCGGGCTCGAAGTTCGGTGCAATTAGAGCTCAGATTGGTTGGCCGTGGCGACAAAGGTTTCCAAAGAAACAATCTCGACTACTTCGCAGTCCTTCAAATATTCGCGAATCTGACCACTAACATAGAATTCCCGTAGAGTCCAACCGCTACCTCCCAGCACGAGGTATGCTTTGTTGAATCTTCCACGGCTCTTGTGCACTGCGTCAGCTAGACATAGGATTTCGAATGGGACCTTTTGTTCGGCGGTCCCAGATGTCTGTTGCCACTTTAACGAAATTGGGATTTGCTCGCTTTCAACTCTCCACGCCAATACGTCTACCTTCTGGCTGTGTCCTCCGAGACGTTTGCCAATGACAACTTGTTTCTTGTATTGATATCCCCCTCTTTCTAGAGCTGGTAGAACCATGTTTTCTAGAACTCCACCGGTTCGCGTGTCCCTTGGCATTCCCACCTCTCCATCTCGCCATCTCACGATTGAGGATCCCAAAGAGTTTGGTGATCATCATTGGTTGGCGAGCACAGCTATTACGAACACTTTCCTGCGCCTAGGACTTATTAGCGAAAGATCATGAACGCACAAGTGGTCACTCGCTCAATGCTCCAAGCAGTCGAAGAGACACAGCTTAGCGTAGATTCCGGCAGACAACATCTTTCGCCATTCGTCAAATGGGCCGGAGGAAAAACAAGCCTTCTACCTCATCTCATACCTCATGTGCCACTGCATCTAACAGACTATTACGAGCCATTTCTGGGCGGCGGTGCGCTCTTTTTTGGAATATGCGCGCGGACCACAAGCTTCAGGGCACACTTGTCTGACACTAACGAGGAACTCATCGCAGCATACAGAGTTATCAAAGAATCCCCGGAGGAACTGATACGCCTCCTTTCGAGATTGCAGGGAGAGTACGAATCAGCAGTAGACAAGGGCGCTTATTTCTACCAGAAGAGAGATTGGCGACCCCTTGATCGCATCGAGTCAGCCGCCCGACTAATCTTTCTGAACAAGACCTGCTACAACGGTCTTTACAGAGTGAACTCGAAGGGCGAGTTCAACGTGCCCTTCGGCCGGTACAAGAACCCTAGGATACTCAATTCTGACGTCATTCGCGCGGCCAGTCACGTACTTGAAAACACGAAAGCTGAGCTGCGTAGCATTGATTACAAGGATGCACTTGCCCCATGTGGCAAGGCCGATTTCATCTATCTAGATCCTCCTTATCAACCGCCAACCAAGACTTCCTCCTTCACGGACTACACTCCGGGCGGTTTTTCTGAGAAGGACCAAAAAGAATTGGCTGAAGAATTCGGGAAATTGGTTGATAGAGGCTGCATAGTTGTTTTGTCAAATTCCGAGACATCACTGACCAGGCATCTATACGATGATTTTGAGATAAGGAAGGTCACTGTAAATCGGCCGATCAACTCTGTTGGAGCGGGAAGGACTGGCTACAAAGAATTAATTGTTCTTGGGCGTCCACGATGAATTGGGACTGGGTTGTTAAGGCACCCTTGGCTTAGGACATATCAGACCGTTTCTTCCGAGATGCTCTTCTTCAGAAGCGATAGTCCGAGATTTGACTTTCTTCGAACGTTTTTATCGCTCACTTCTTGAGTTTGGCATTCATCTTTGTTTGCAGTGGAGACTCTCAGCCTTTCGAAGAGATATGGGAAAACGGATGCTCTTCGGGGGTTGAACTTTACAGTGGATGAGGGCGAGATAATGGTAATTCTAGGCCCTAATGGGTCTGGGAAGACCACTCTCCTGATGATCCTCTGCACGATTCTCAAGCCGACATCTGGCACCGCGAAGGTGATGGGGATCGATGTTGTCGAGGAGGGCACGAAGGTTCGTGAAGTTATGGGAATCGCTTTCCAGGAGGCTCGAGGGTTCTGGCGTCACAAGCCCTCTTCGATATTGAGATTTCACGCTTCCATGTTCGACATCAACCCTGTGAAGCGTCAGGACCTCATCGAGCAGACGATGAAAGACTTGGAATTGTGGGAATCGCGCGATAAGAAGTTCATGCATCTCTCCGGAGGCCAAGCTAAGAGGCTAGAGACGGCTAAGGTGCTGGTCCAGAGACCCAAGTTGGCGATTTTCGACGAGCCAACCAGCCAGGTGGATTTGAGAGGCAAACGGAAGATATGGGACAAGATCAGAGAGTTGAGAGATCAAGGTTCCACTGTGATTGTCGCGACAAATGAGGTGAGGGAAGCCGAGTACCTGGCCGATAGGGTAACGATTCTCCACCAGGGTCAGCTAGTAGTTCGTGACTCTATTCCAAAGTTGAAGGACGCGATCGCGGGCGGAGATGTGGTGGAGGTTGGCTTCGAGGACCCCGTTTCGGACAAGCTTGTGATGGAGCTCAAAAGCCTGGGTGGAGCGTTGGCTTTGTCTCCGGAAGGTAACGAGTTGCGCGCCAAGGTTTCGAGAGCGGAGGACTGGGTTCCGAAAATGACCTCTGCCAGTTACAACTTGGGTGCGAAAATCTCGTCGATCAA
>DASPWY010000077.1:0-2857 GCA_035637575.1 Bathyarchaeia archaeon | reverse complement strand
CAAGCTATTCTGGCGGTTAGAGCATTTTGCGATTAGGCAAGCCTACCTCGTACGTAATGAGGGAAACAATATTCAAATTCAGAGGGCTTGAATCGCGCAAAATAATAGTTGGACCCCAACCCGGAGTCGATGTTTCCGTCGTCGACATCGGTATGGGGCGAGTGATGATAGCTAGCTGTGATCCGATTTCATTCATCCCGTCTTTGGGACCGAAGGAGTCTGCTCGCCTGAGCGTTAACGAAGTCGCGTCCGATGTTGCAACATGTGGGATCGGGCCGTCATTCGCAATGTTTGACCTGAACTTGCCTCCACAACTTTCGAACAATCTGTTGACAGCTTATTGGAAGTCTATTCATCAAAGCTGCAAGAGTCTTGGTTTATCGATCGTCGGGGGTCATTCGGGACGGTTTGAGGGATGCGACTACTCTGTCGTAGGAGGCGCGACAATGTGGACAACAGCTCGGAAGAATGAGTTCTTGACTTCCAGCATGGCGCAGGATGGCGATGATCTGATTTTTACGAAGAGCATTGCCTATGGGGCAACTTCAATATTGACAAGGGCCTTTCCTCGTACTGTTCGTAAGTATCTCGGTCAATCCCTTTTTGAAAGAGCTTGGAAATATTTGCAAACAGCCAGCACAGTCAAAGATTCTCTGTCGGCCGTTAAGGCAGGAATCCACCAGCACGGTGTTACAGCAATCCATGACGTCACAGAAGGCGGTAGCCTAGCAGCAATTGTAGAACTGACGGGAGCTTCAAGCCTCGGAGGCGAAATGGATGTGGAGAGCATCCCCATATCAGAAGAGACTGAACAAATCTGCAAGCTATTCCATCTGGATCCTTTGACCTCCCTCGGCGAGGGCAGCCTGCTCATCGCGTGTAGACCAAATCGAACAAGACGTGTTATTGACATTCTTCACTCGATCGGTACAAAGGCTACGGTAATCGGACAATTGTCTTCCGAGACTCGAGGCATTTTCGGAGTCTCTAGTCGGGGCCGATTCAGGATTCGTTACCCTGATCGAGACCCGTACTGGAATGCTTACTGGCGGGCTCTGAAAAAGCGCTGGTCTTGACTGATGAGTCGGTGTAAGGTCAGAATTCTACTTCGAGTTGTTCGTTATCATGAGAGTAGATGTACACAGGATTCTCGATTCTCCTTAACATGTCAATGGATTCTAGACCCTGTGAGCCGCTGTATATCATCCCGGTTATGTTTCGCTTCTCGATGTTCTCAGGAAGAGGAGCTGCGTCACCGGCGTATACGATGTTTCTCCCCTTCCACTTCACGACAAGAGACTGGTGGCCGATAGTGTGTCCAGGTGTAGGCAGAATCTCCACCCCATCCTCAATCTCGTATTTTCCACGCACCGGCAAATAGTCGCCCTCAACGTCGAAGAAGGGTCGCAGGTAGCTGACCCTCATGAACCGGTCCGGGAAGTAGGCATACCTGATTTCGTCTATCTGAACCAGGAACTTGCTATTCGGGAATAGTCGGTTGTTGCCGCAATGGTCGAAATGTAGATGAGTGTTTACGACCATGGTAATGTCCTCCGGACGCAAACCGTTCTTCTTGAGTGAATTGCTGAGCTCTTCCTCACGGTTCCTGATCACGTCGTGAAACTTCTGATAGTTGGGTGGGAGGTTTCCGACGCCCGTGTCTACGATTATGTTCTCCTTCTCAGTCCGGACGAGCAGAGGTTTCAGAGCAGCCTTGTACTTTGTGCCCTGATATTTTCCGAAGACGAGAAAGCTCTTGTCCAGCGTGAAGTAGCCGTCGCTGAGCAGTCTCACATCAATAACAGCCAATTCGAGGTCATCTCAACGAGATTCTTGAGGGGCTATAAGTTATCCCGGATCGGAACGCGCTTTGCGAGGAGTGTCGACAAGTTATCAAGGTCTATTTGGACGCGTTCTACCACTACCAGCAGGGGAACGTAGCGCATATGAGACCGCTCTGGACGCCTTCCGAGGATAGAATCCGCGAAGCGAATCTCACCAAGTTCCTCGCGTTTGTCAATCGAGAGTACCAGCTCAATATCAAATCCTATCCTGAATTACATCGATGGTCGGTTGACAGGGTCTCCGACTTCTGGTCAGCAATCTGGGACTACACTGGGATCGTCTGCTCCCGTCGGTTTGAAACGGTCGTCGATGACCTTGCCAAGTTTCCTGGAGCCAAGTGGTTTCTTGGAGCTCGGCTGAATTTCGCCGAGAACCTACTTAGACAGAGGGATGAGAAAGTTGCCTTGGTCTCAAGAACGGAAGAAGGTCGCTTGTCACAGACAGCCTATTCTGACCTTTTCCAAAGAGTGGGAAACCTAGGAAATGCCCTCCGAAAGATCGGCGTCCTTCCAGGAGACCGAGTGGCAGGTTACATGCCTAATATTCAGGAAACGGTCGTCGCGATGCTTGCCGCCACCAGCATCGGTGCGGTCTGGGCTTGTTGTGGCACAGAGCTGGGTTCCGGAGCGGTCTTGGATCGTCTCGGTCAGATCGGACCGAAGGTGCTGTTTGCCGCCGATGGGTACATCTACAAAGGTAACAGGTTTGACACTCTTCCCAACGTGGAGAAGGTTGTCGATGGAGTTCCTTCGCTCAAGAAGGTCGTGCTCACATCACATATTGGACTTGAACCGAAAGCTGGGAATCTCTCTAGCTCGGTTGCGTTCGACGACCTCATCAAGTCGGAACCAGGCGAAGCCCGGTTCGAGCAGTAGCCACCCGATCACCCCGTCTACATCATGTTCACATCAGGCACAACGGGGAAGCCAAAGTGCATGGTCCAGGGAGCGGCCGGGGTCTTAGTAAATCAGCTGAAGGAGACTATGTTACATGCGGATCTGAAGAAGACCGA
>DASPWY010000076.1:0-1835 GCA_035637575.1 Bathyarchaeia archaeon | reverse complement strand
TAATTCATCGATGTCCGTCACAGAGGTGGCTCGACGGAGAAAAGGAAGAGTGATTCTGACCCAAGTAGGGAGTATTCACGTGGCGAGGACGATGGTTCGAGAGAAGGCGATCCTCGGGGGGGAAGAGAACGGCGGGATATTCTATGCTCCGCACCAGCCTGTAAGAGACGGGACAATGGCTACAGTATTGATCCTCAATTCTATCATTGAGAACAGAATGCCTCTCTCCAAACTGATGGCTCGTCTACCGACCTTCTTCATGGCTAAAGAGAAGCGCAAGTGCCCAGATGAGAAGAAGAAGGATGTGATGAAGAAGATTCGTCAGCGGCTCGGAAACAGAGTTACGAGCACGATCGATGGAATCCGCGTCGACATTAAAAACCGGGGATGGTTCCTTGTCAGACCGAGCGGAACAGAGCCGCTAATCCGAATCTATGTGGAAGGAAGGACCGAGACCGATCTGAAACAGCTACTAGACGAATTCAAACCGCTCTTCGACGAAACAATCGGAAGCTAGTCGAGAATCACCATCCTTCCGTGTCACGCCAGAAGAGCTGATTGGTGTCACGAGGAGTAACTGCTTTTCAGATTTTTCGGAGGGGGTCCCCGCCAGTTGAAGCTTATCCTGGCGAGTCTTGCGAGAACGGGCCAGGAATCAGCCCGTCGGCTGTTTTCGACATGGTGTAGCTCAGCGTGCAGGTCAGCGTGAAAAGTGCGCGATCTCAAATCGCCTGCCCCGATTGCAGATCCGGGCTTGTTCTACCCTTGTCGGGTTTGAAAGAGAACAGTCTGCGGGCTTCTTTCTCGAAGATCCGGGGGGAGAAGGAGGTTACGTTTTGTTAGCTCCCTTCGGGACTCAAGTTTTGGGTCGCGAGCACTAAGTGGAGTTGACATTTCTCGACTGGTAACGGGTTTGGTAACCGTGAGTGGTAACAACAAGGAGGGATGGAGTGTTTTCTTTGGTGGGCTGGAGAGGACTCAGCATTATATGGTTAGGTAATTTGCTTTTTCTGGAGTTGAAGCATCTACTGCTCGCGCTCTGTCAAAGCGCAGGGCGGACGTAGCCTAGGTCTGGGTCTCCTTCCAGGTCTTCCTGACTACTCCAGAGATGACTTTGATCGGGTCTTCCATTTCGTGGAGTAGTTTCGTCCCTCGCCTCTCCTGCTGCTCTCTCTCCTCGTCCGAGGATAGGCTCCTGCTGATTGTTAGTGCGATCTCTCTGGGAGATTGGATCGTCTTGACTAAGCCTTTCTTCTCAAGGTACTTGATGTAGAGCGGTTTCTCCCCGGGAAAACACGAGATAGCGGGGCGACCCAATAATGCTGCTTCGACAGTCATCGTGCCTCCGGAGCCGATGAAATAGGTTGAGTAGTAGAGGAGGCTTGTCGTGTCGATAATGTGATCGACGACTCGGACTTTGCTTCCGAACTTATCCCTTAGAACTGGCGCCTGGCGTCCGTATCTCGTCGAAATGACGATCTGAGCATCCAATCTCCGTCTCAAGAGTTCTTCTGTGATAGGCCCAATCACCGGCGCTTTGTCGCTAGCCTTCCCCTCCAAGTAAGAGGCGAACGATTCCTCAGTTCGCAACAGGATGATTGGCTTGTCCCTTTTCAGTGAAAGCTGCTTGAGCACTGCGGGATTCGGTTTCTGTCGTTTCAACCAGGCAGCCGCGTCCAATGCTCTGTATGCCACGATACCATCAGGCGGCGCTCCGAACGAAAGCCAGACTTGTCTGCGAATTATCCAGGGCGAGCAGACATATCGCGAGAGAGGAATACTGAGTCGAGCGACTAGCCAAGAGTGAGGAGAATCGTTGACGGCAACGTGTGGAA
>DASPWY010000075.1:0-4541 GCA_035637575.1 Bathyarchaeia archaeon | reverse complement strand
GAATTCATCTGTCTTTCGGCTATTGCTCAGACACGAGAACGAAACTAGTCGAAAGAAATTCTAGTTCGGAGGCCGGTCGCTATTCAAAGAGAATGTGGTGCATACCGCTTTCTCGGTACCTCAGCGCCGTTCTCTTTCTCGAAAACGAGCTTTCGATACGATCAAATTGTCGTTGCAATTGATTAAACTGGTCCGACATGCGATCAAAGACCCTGAACCGTTGTTCGATTTCGTCTGTCCTTTCAATCAATCTTCTGAGACTCGCCATGTATTCGCGAGACCTCGGGTTGTTGGGATTCATCGAATCTGACCGCTGGTCGTTCGGAGTGCGCTGATTCTTCTTCAAGGTATATGCGCAGATGCGAGTCTCCTTCATAGGAATTGTGGATTCTTCAAGAAAGCCTTCTCAGGATCTCCTCCGATAGACAGATTTAGATCCACAATGGTTGCTTAGCTGAGGAATCGTTCTGCTGGCTGCCTTGATTCTTGTGAGTCTGGCGGTGGGCAGTAATGGCTCTGCTCTTGTTCAGCCTTTCATCGTGTGGGAGAGACCGTTCTCCGCCACCAGCGTATCCGTCGCTCCCAATGCTGTCTATGCGGCTGGAGGTAACGAGGTTAGAAGGTATGATCTTAATGGTACCCTAGTCTGGACTGCTGATGTTGATAGTTGGGTAACGGGCTTGGCAGCTGACCCTAGGGGGGTCTATGTGGTCGGCTCCGCTCCAGATTCTAACTATAACGGAGTAGGGTTCGAGCAGAGGAACGCTACTCTGGCGAGACTCAACTCCACCGGGAGCATAGTCTGGAGTCGAGAACTAACAACCTCCCCAGAATCCATTACAACATCCTGGGCATCAGCAGTAGCCGTGGATTCAACGGGAATCTACGTAGCCGGGTACACTCTGCTGTTCTATAGATATCCTCAGTACGGCTGGGTCGCAAAGACCGACTCTAATGGCAACCAGTCGTGGGTAGAGAGACTGGATCCCATCGCAATAACGACCGCAATATCCTCCGGGCCCAGAGCCGTCTACCTGTCCGGGTTTTCTAGAGGCTGCCTCGGTTCTACCAGCTCGGACGTGTGCCCCGTCCAAGCCTATCTTACAGCAATCGACCCGAACGGCCAGACCCTCTGGACCCATGAAATACCGAGCTACTGTGGCCCTACATCTCACAGCTCTTCATGCGATTACCAGGGCGCGCCACAGACATTCGCCCACAGTATCAGCGCAGGCGTTTCCGGAGTCTATGTCTCTGGATCGACTGAGGGAGTAATTCCTGGCCAGGTTCCCACTTCTTCTGGAAGGGGCGCCTCTGACGCATTCGTCGGAAGATACGACCAGAACGGTACGGAACTATGGATCAAACAGTTTGGCACGGCGTACCAGAACCGTGCGTACGGAATCTCAACTGGTCCCAAGGGGACCTACGTAGTCGTTAGTGATGGACTGAGACAGTTCGATTCCGACGGGAACCAGCTCTGGTTACTGAGACTGGACTTCGCCGCGACTAGCATATCAGCGTCTCCTGCTGGCGTCTTCTTGGGCGGCTGGTCTTCGATCGCTGAGGCATGTGCCACGCCTTCCTGCGCACACCTCCAGTAACTGTCGGACAAGTCTCAGACAAATCTGATGGCTTGAAGGATAAGCTGGGACTGTCTTCGTTTAGGAGAGCGATAGTTGCTCTGAGTACGTCTGGCAACGTTCGTGCTGCTTGCAACGACGCGGGCGTAGAACTCTATCTGGTAGCGGCAGACAAACAGACATAGCGATTACGACGAGCGTTGTGGGCTCGCGCTAGTCTTTCCGCTGACCCGACATCAGTCACTCTCAGCTGTCTCTCGGCTATTGCTCAGACACGAGGACGAAACTGGTTTGGCGGATCTGGTCGGTTCATTGTCGGCCAGCTCTCCAGACTAAGAGCAACAACACTCCATCTTAGGAGGCATGGAGGCTGCAAGACCCGCAGTACAGAACTTGTCGGTAATTGAACAGGTCGTCAGCCTCCTCCTCACCATCGACTGGTTCGCTTGCAGTCGCCTCCGTCAAGGTCTGTTGTCGTCCTTGCGGAAGCTTTACATGTACGCTACATGCACTGTTACATGCGCGGAACATGGAACGCAAGGTTGCCCAGACGGAGCTGGAGCCGAGCGAGTATCAGACGCTTGCCAAGACGGCTGAAAAGAAAGGATTGACCATCAAGGAGGCTTTGAGGCAGGCTGCGCGATTGTGGGTCCACGAAGAATCTGGAATAGATCCCAACGATCCCATTTTCGACATCGCGTTGGGAAGGCGAAAGGCGAAGGACTGGGGCAAGGGGACAGAAAACGCGTCCAAAGAAGTAGACGAGACACTATACAAGTGAGCCCTATCTGAGGCTCTTCATCGACACTGGGCCACTCTCAGCGTTCTACAACAAACGAGACAGAGACCATCCATCAGCGGTCGAGACCTTCCGGAAGATCGCGAAACGAGACACATCATATCGAAGCCTCTACACGTCAGACTACGTCCTAGACGAGGCTGTCACACTCTTGAGAGCGAGAACCCGAAACCACAAGCTCTCAGTACAACTCGGAACAGACATCCTCACCTCGAAAACAATAATCCTCCTCAAAACAGACGACGAAGCGCTAATGGGGTCCTGGAATCTCTACAAGCAGAGATCAGACGTGGCCCTCAGTTTCACCGATTCAACAATTGCATTCTTGGCGAAGAAACATTTCATTTCTGACATTTTCTCCTACGACGCGCATTTCGGAGCCCTCGGCTTTCATGTCCTCAACAGGCTGTGAGAATGGATAGAAAACCATGGCCTCTGAACCACGCCGGGAGCCTTCTAGAGTAAGAGCAGCTACGCCATCATCGGAATCTCGCTGAGCTAGTGAGACCTACGGTTCGAACTGGTCTGTACTGGAAGAGGTCGCCAGCCTCCTCCTCGCTCTGTCCTGTCTCAATGGTTACAAATAGCAGTTCGACTATACTCAGGGTGATTGCGTTGGCTTCAAGGCAACGACCGCCGAAGGAACCCGCGACGGCTGGTAGCAGAGAGTTCAGATTCTACGTTTCAAAAGCCCCAGAGATCAACAGGCGTTTCGCGGGCAAACATGTCGCGATAATCGGTGATCGGATCGTAGCATCTGGGAAGAGCCCTCTAGAAGTCTACAAGCGGGCCAAGAAGTCTCACCCGCAGAGCAGGCCCCTTCTGGCGTATGTTCCCAAACGTGACACCTTATTGCTGAACATTGGCTAGTTTCTCGAAACCTTCGAGGAAACCCTCGGTTGGTGCCCGGGCGAAGCGGTAAGGAAGCCGATGCCTAGACAATTGGAGAAGCCATCCTCAAAACTATTGCCAGTAGAGGGCAAGTCTCAGTGGGTGAAATGCTGGAAGTGTGGGGCGTGGATTCATTGCAGGAAATGCTTGACACATCACCTTTACAACACCCCTCACAAGTAGTGAGGATAAACTCGGGGCAGCGTCCCTGATGGCGCCAAGGAAATCGCGTAGAAATCAGCCTAGGGGGCATTAGAACTCGCGAGGAACCACTGCACCATGACAACGATCCTCCGGCTCAAGTTCAATGTGAAGTTCAACAATTGCGAATTATATGCGGTGGATAGTGTTCGTGATGTTCGAGTTGTGAACAACCTACCACAGGAACACTAAGCTAGGCTAGTTCTTCCCGCTTCTTCCCCTCTGCCGCCGGTAGATCCCAAGGAGGATCAGAGCCCCTAGTCCGAGGAGGCCGATGAACTCTCCAGTGAAGAACACAACCGCAAACAGAATGTCCGCATCAACGTTGATGTTTGAACCGGTGGGATGCGGATAGATTCCAGCCGCACCAACAGTCATGACCAAGCCTAGGACGCACGCTCCGATTCCCGCAAGGCCAAGTCTAGACCTGCCACTCATGAAGAACATTCACGATTGAAGTAATCGGTGCCAATCCGACATTCAAGTCTATCCGTCAGCGGAGACTCGTAGCAAACAATGGGGATTGGACTAGGGGACGTATCGGTTTCTGGAGCTTAGTCGGGCTATTGCTTCTCGTTTGGCCTCTTCGAGGACACTGTCCAGGATCTTCTGGGCGTTGCGAATTTTGGCCGATTTCAGGTGGAAGACTATGGTGGCGTCGTCGAAGTGCAATCTGAGCATCTGACGAACAAGGTCACGGACGATCTCGCTCATTCCTTGCCAGTCTGGACTCCTCTCTATGTTGACGCTTCAATTTGCTGTTACCTGCGAGGCTGCATATGTTGATCAGCCTGAGGGTGCAAGGAAATGTTTGGAAGACAGCCAAGGCGTCTGTGTCGACGATAAGATCCACTGGACGGTAGAGCTTGGAGCCAGCCCTTGTCGGCTAGTCAGCGCGGGCTACTTGCTGGTTACCGTGACTGTTGCTGTGATGTTGTGGGTTGTTGTTCCGGTTGTTCCTGTTATCGTGACCGTGTAGGTCCCGCTATTTGTCGCCCGACTTGTGGAGATCGTTAAGCTGGTTGTGCCAGTCGGGTTCGTGGCTGTTAGCGTTACGCTGTTGATGG
>DASPWY010000074.1:0-2653 GCA_035637575.1 Bathyarchaeia archaeon | reverse complement strand
TTCTGGCGTTAAAAGAATAATGAAATTTAAGGTATCTGGCGTCCAAGCTGGACAAACGTCCACTGATCGCACCAAGGACTTTTGCGGCCCCACGGGCAATTCCACTGATCCAGAAATTTCGCCTCTTAAATGAAACGTGAGACAGGTCCAGGATTGAAGTGAGCGGAATGAGAGGAATGCCTCATACGGTTAAGGTAGAGAGACATCAGAATGAACTTGTTGTCCATGTAGCACTGCTTCACGGACCTGACGCAAGATTGCCGGGCGGAGTTCTCCTTCATACGGAGGGCTGGGTCGATATAGGGTATGGTCTGAAGATGTTCTTAGTCATCGGCTCTGGGAACATATCCTACCATCCCAAAGAGATTGAAGAGAAAAAGGGCTTACTCCAACGCCTATTCGCAAGAAAGCCGCAACAACCACTGTTGGAGGCCAAAGGGTCCACGAGTTAATGATTCGTGGCGAATTTCTAGGTAGTCACTCTATAGAGGATTCGCAATGTGTCCTAGTGACTGGCAATTCGATAGTACTGTGGACTCGTTTCAAGGGTTTCGATTCGCTTAATCTCCGAAAAGCCGCGTTTTCAATTGGCGAGACGTAGGAGACGCCAAGAGGATCTGAAATGAGATACATCCTAACCGTCGACTTTGAAGATGACATCGACATTGAGAGCTTCATGCACTTCGTCGCGTATCACACTAAGCGTTTGAAATGCGCGAGCAAGGACGTCTTCATTCGTCTCGCCCACGAGTGGGAGAAACAGCTGGTGAACCCGCATGAGCCAACAAACCCAAATGGAGTCAAGAAAGAAAAGAAGAAAACGCTCAAAGAGACTAACGAGTAGCAGGTACAAGATCCGAGTCCGCTACAAGTACCACTACTACCGCTGGATCAACACCAAAGACTACGGCAGCTTCAAAGACATCTATGAGAAGTACAAGGACAAAGGCTACACCTACTGGTGCGCTGATTTACCGCCGGAGTTCTCAAACCAAGACGGAACATGGACAGGCTATCGTCTCGATGGTGACAAGACTCACACTGCTTCGACACTGAAAAGATACGGGCGACATAAGGCCTGGATCGACAGTAGCTACAAGTTCGAAGGCAAACCAGTAATCCTCGTCTACAACGCTTCGCAGTAAACAGGAATAATTCGGCATATCCATCTTGATCATTTATTCTTCGACACTGCACGTGACTGTCAAATGTGACTACTCACAGTGAGCGACCTTTAAGAGAGCCGAGCGTTTTCTAACGGCGTATGGAGACGGAGACTGAGCGGCCTACTTCTCTCTGGCATCATCCTAATTTTCTCAAGCTCTGGACCTCTGACACCATATCCCAGTTTGGCACCCAGTTCAGCGGATATGCGATACCATTCACAGCATTGCTACTGACAAGCGATCCACTAGCGTTCTCAATTCTCAACGCCAGCGCATTCATCGGGTTCGCTGTGTTTGCGCTCTTCATCGGGGTCTATGTTGACCGGCACCGCCGACAACGGATAATGACCCTAGCGAACATCGGACGAGGAATATTCCTCGGATTAATCCCGCTAGCTGCCGTCACGGGAACTCTGACTCGAGCAGGGATGCCCTTGCTATACGTTGTGAGCTTCATGGTCGGATTACTCACTGTGTTCTTCGACGTCTCCTATCAGGCAATACTACCGTCACTAGTGGACCGTAGTCAACTAGTCGAGGGCAACAGCAAACTCGAATGGAGCCGATCCGGGGCCCAAGTCGTTGGACCTGGGATGGCTGGGCTTGTGGTTCAGGCAGTCTATCCCCCGCTAGCTATTGCCATCGACGCCACTTCCTATATGGCGTCCGCATCAGTTCTTTCGAGAATAAAGCAGGATGAAATAATCAAACCGTCGATGGCAAGTGTGTGGCATGATCTAAAGGAAGGACTTGCGATTGTTTTGAAGGACAAACGTCTTCGATCAATTGCAGGATCAACTGCAACATCAAACTTTTTCAGTAATGTAATATTCTCGATTCTCATTCTCTACCTCGTCCGGCAACTCGGCTATACAGCCGCAGTAGTTGGCACAATTTTCCTAATCGGAGGACTAGGGGCGTTTGGCGGGATTGCCCTTTCTTCGAGGCTCACAAGATTGTTTGGCGTAGGACCCGTAATTATCGCTGGTATGATCCTGGGAGGACTGGGTACCATACCATATGCTCTCGCTAATTCCAGTCTTTCTGCTCCCATCTTCTCAGCCACAGGGATTCCCGTACTCGGTTCCTTCCGACTTGACCTTAATGCTCTCATCTTGATGGTGGGGGGCTTTGTCACGTCGATTGGAGTCGTCGTCTACAACATCAACCAGGTGAGTCTGCGACAAGCGATTGTCCCGAAGAGCGTTCAAGGACGAATGAATGCCAGCATGAGATGGATAGTCTGGGGCACCATCCCCGCAGGCGCCATTGCGGGAGGAGTGCTCGCCGAGGTCTTCGGCCTCAGAGAAGCAATTGTGATCGGTGTCATCGGAGGAATCTTTTCCTTCCTGTGGGTATTTCTCTCCCCTGTCCGGTCTCTCAAGCATGTTCCAGAGGCAATGGAATAGACCATTTTTCTAGGCAGAATCAAGACAAATCTTCGGACGCTCCTTCTCCAGTCATCATAGCCTTAATACTACTTTCCA
>DASPWY010000073.1:0-4167 GCA_035637575.1 Bathyarchaeia archaeon | reverse complement strand
CGGTAACGGTCACCGGGACCAGTGGCAACATAGTCCACTCGGTCACAGTAGCTGTAGCAGTAACGCACTAGACAGACAGTAAATCGTCTCTCTTCTTCCCTCTTTTCTTTGTCTCATCCTAGACTTGAGAGCGCACCGAGAGTCTGGTGAACTCGGCTTAGAGCGCGCGCTTCTGTGGTAGCGTGACCGGGCCTTTCGACAACTCCTGCTTCCACGTCAGAGAGTTACGGACATTCAACAGGGCACTCACTCTTAGACGTCAGAATATTTCGATAGGGTCTTTTTTATCCGGATTTTTCTTCTGCCTTCAAAGACATTTCTTGCTTGTGCTCGATCTGTTTCTGTTTGATCTCCTCGTAGAGGTTGCACCAGTCACGGCCAGAGACGACAAGCTGGTAGATCTTGAGCTTCGGATGAATGCACTTTGCCCTGTCTAACAAATCAGCGTTGAGCGGATCGGTTGTAGCAAACCAGATGCAGGATAGACAGTTTCCGTTCTGCCACTGTATACCCTTCAAGCGCTTCTGCAGTTCAGACTCGGGTCCAGACATGATGCTTCAGCCTTAGACCGAGCGCGTTATCAAGGTTCACACGTAGTCTGCTACTCGAGGAACTGGCTTAGTGTTTCTTATGATTGACTGATCTCTTCTCCCTGACACTCTTTGGGCGGTCATCCTCGGGTATGTCAATTGAACTCTCGCATAGCATAGCTGTGTCCCTTCTTGATGCCTATTTCATTTTTTGAACAACAATCATCAAGAAAGCAGGAGGTCAATACCTGATCGGATTTTCAGCAGGCTAAACGCCTACCTCCGTTGACGAGAGGAAGATTAAATGTTCATTGAGATGAAGACAGGAGAATCCTAAAAGCTTGCGTCGGAGTAGAAATCTTTCTCCGGAGGCCCAGGCTAATGGACTGGAGGATAACTTCGATAGGACTGGTCTTCGATGGGATGTCTTTCTTGTCCCCATTAGGTCTTGCAATGGTGGGTGTCGCATGGTACAGCGATGAATCGTTTGTTGTCCAGGCGTTCTTAGTGTTGGTCGGACTTTTCTTTGCGCTCGTGGGATTGATCAAGCGCGGCTCAATAGGTGTGTCATATTCAGAGGTCCTAATGTTGGCCTGTGGATTTCTCGTGTTTCTTGCATTGTATGAGTTCGGCTCAACAGCTATGGCCTCCGCGCCTTTCGGGGATCGCTGCGCCGAAATTGGCGACCCAATCTCTTGTAACATTCTCAGCAATATCAAGCTCCTCGAATTGCTCTTTTGGCCTGTTTTGCTAACTCCGGCGTTGACGTTATTCGGGATTGTTCTCTCTCTGAGACAATTTGCCCGCTGAACTTCCGGCTCTTCTCCGAGCAGCTTCTAGCCTATCACGGAGCAGAAAATATGAAACCCGTCATGTCGCTCAGTTCTCCAAATTTGCTTGAGACGCAAGGAATGAACTCGAGAAAAAAATACTTAAGCTCTGAAAAGACGAGTCGAATTCTATGAAACCCACGCAGAAGAGCACGAGGCAGTCCGCCAAGAGCACGACCGCGACCAGCAAGGCGTTCACGGAGGAGGAACGAGGCGCGATAAGGGATCGCGTCCAAGAGATAAAGGCTGGCAAGGGGGAGGGGGAGAGCGCCGTGCAGGCGAAGATCGCGGAGATGCGCGAACCGGATCGCACCATGGCCAAGCGGCTCCACGCTATTATGAAAGAAAGCGCGCCAGCCCTCACGCCGAGACTCTGGTACGGAATGCCCGCCTATTCCAAGGACGATAAGGTCGTCTGCTTCTTCCAGACAGCGGCGAAGTTCAAGACGAGGTACGCGACGTTCGGCTTCAGCGACAAGGCGAACCTCGACGAAGGCCTCATGTGGCCGACCGGTTTCGCGCTGAAGGGGTTGACTGCCGCGGAAGAGGCGAGGATCGTCGCGCTCGTGAAGAAAGCGGTGAGCTAAGGACCGAGTTCTGAGACTACTACGACATCGGTATTCTCTGGTCTAACAATCCTAGCCTCCGTAACGCTGAGTTGTTCCGGAATCCCTCCGCGAGCGGCGGGCGAGGCTTCCCCAATGCAGTCTTAAAGACCTCTTTGCTTAAATGTTGATGAACATGAAGATCGTGCTCGACGACCAGATTACGGAACGGGCGGTGCGCGCAGACCTCGCGTGGGAATTGTTCTTCAGGTCGAAGACGGAGATGCCGAAGGGACACGGTGAACCTTTGCTCCCCTTCGCCAACTGGTTCTGGGACGAGATGGGCCAGAGGGCAGGACGGTTGACGAAGAACTCGAAGGGGGAGGCAACGGTCACAATCCCTCCCCTGGCTCCTGAAGCCCTAGACTTCGTAGTGCGCCTGGCATCGTTCTGGGCTGACGAGGTCTATCTGAGGAAGAGAGGATCTCTGTCGGGAAACATGTGGAGGAGGCCGGTTGTGAACGTTCTCGACGATGACACCCTTGAAGGAGCCGAGCGCCCGCTGACTTCGAGGAAAGAAACGGGCTCGATCGACAGGTTCCTGATGCCGCTACTCGGAACTGGGCGCGCCTTCTTCAGGGTCAGATTGGTCGAGAAGGACGAGAGCGCTGCTCGATTCCACAGTCATTCCCACGTGGATGAATATTACTTGATCCTCAGCGGGAAAGGGACGCTCAGATACAATGGTTCGGAGACAGAGGTGAAAGTGGGAGACCTAGTGGGCAAACCTGCCGGGCCGGAGGTCGCTACGCAACTCATTGCCGACCGAGGAGAGCGGCTCCGAATACTCGACATGGAGGTTTGGCACGACCGGGCTCAAGACTCCAAGGATATCATAGTGAACCCAGACTTCAAGGAGCTCCTACTGAGTGGGTCCGGGTGGGCGGCCATCGTTCCAGAAGAGTCCCTGATTACACCCGAGGATTTCTTCCGCCACTACGACCAGGGATACAAGAGGACGACGGATGGAGGGTGGGTCCCGTCGAAGAACCGAGGCCACAAGCGGACACGCGAGAAGTGATCATCCTTGGCTCTCAAGAATGGATAGAACGGAAATCTTCCCGAGCGTCCTAAGCCACGCGCAAGGTTTGTGGAGACCACGAAACCGTAGAACCCAAACCAGTGCATGACACAATCTGCTCAACCGCCACTCCGAATGTCTTCATTCTAATCGGTTCTTTCACAGTCACGGGCGGCTCTGGCCGATTTGCTGATGCTTCGGGATCGGGGACAGTCCAAGCTTCGATAACGTTCACGTCGCCGACTACGGGAACCTTTTCCGGAGCACAGACCGCGACCATATCCTACTAGCGCTCCTTCTCAGCCGAGCGCGCTTAGGAATCATTCTCATTCCTACTCTTCACCTCTCAACAGAGCGACCTCTCAGCCGACAGAATGAGTCATACACGGAAATTTCTCGGCTTGTTTGATTCGTTCTCGCAGCCAGATCAGTAGCCCGATGACTAGGGCGGTATGGACCAGGACTCCGATATCCCCGCCGATCTCTAGTATGATGTCAATTGGAACGAAGATGAGCATCATTCCAAGGACGAAGGCTATCTTCACAAGGTCGTTATTGAACCGTCCGGCATCCGGCGGATACTATGTTACAAACCTCCCGACAGTTTCAAGCCCAGTTCCCAGTATTCCGATGATCATCGTCTACCTAGCAGTTGCAGTGGTGGACGTTGCTGCTATCACTGCTGTCTTGGTCACCAAGAGAACCCGAAGGACTAGGACACAGTCTATTTGTGGTGCCACCCTGGCCCCTCCATAGTCGTGTAGTTTCCTAAGTTCAGGATATTGGAAGAGTATAGACTTGGTGAATCTCGGCCCAGTTATGGTGGTCCGTATCCAAAACGTAGGATCCGGTGACCGTGATATGGTCATTGATGGTGGGTATCTTGATGTTGTTTGTGTAGTTCTGGCAGGCCGATATGGCATCCGATTGAGTCATGGGTAATGCACTGATTATCTCAATGACCCAAGTCATAGTGTTGATACTGGTCGTTCGCGCTGTTAGTCCGGTTGCTGTACTGTGAGTCGAGGGCTCGTCGTACCTGAATCATTCTGTGTTTTTCTGTTTCTGACTCTTCCACATTTCTCTTACAACTGTGTTGGCAAGATAATCGTCAATCTCTGAGTGTTCTGGACGGACCCCGCGTTTGCAGTTCTCGCAGAAGATATATCTCGCATCGTTAA
>DASPWY010000072.1:0-5389 GCA_035637575.1 Bathyarchaeia archaeon | reverse complement strand
GCAGGCGGTGTTGAGCAGCTGGGACGCGACTCCCTTGCCGCGGTGCGTGGAGGCGATTACGAAGCAGACGATCGCACCGACCTTCTTACCCCTGTCGGGTCCGGGACGCATCAGCCAGTGAATGCCAGGGTAGCTGTAGCGTGAGGCTGCGTTGCACCAGCCGACGGGTCTACCATTGTTGAAGGCGAGGAATCCGTGCATCCTATCCTCCTCGATGAGGCTAGAGGCCTCGCGACGACTCTCGGCTTTTCCCTTGTTGTTTGCGAAGTGATAGGCTGAGCAGTAGCAGTCAGACCAGTCAGGATTGTCCGCGAATGCGACACTGTCGAAGAAGTGTAGGAAGTCGTCTCTCAGAGACGGCGTCAGTTCCTTGACGACCAGCTCTCCCATGATAGAAGCGTGCTCTTCAATATCTGCTTTTTTCTATCGGTGAGAGTTTTCGTTTCGAGTGTCCTAATTCCTGATTGTGCTCGGTGATCGAGTGAGATTCATGCTGGCGATACCTTCGTTGGAAGGCGCTTGTTCAGCGATTCCATGTATTCTGGTAGCGAGATTACTAGGCCCGGTTTTCCAGTGTAGGTTGATAGCCACTTTGTGAGGCAGTCTTTCTTATCGAAGATGTGGGTTGATTCACACTCGATGCTAAGGCGTCCCGGTCCCTGCTCGAGTTCGACGACGTGAAGCGTTGGGTCCTTTGGGGCAAGGTCTTCGATTCGTCTATTATCGATGTGGAACCGGGTGACTGTCTCGCATAAAGGGCATCGAGCTTCGGCCCTGAGGTCCGTCTTCAATCCGTTGATGAGTATGTCCGCTCCACACATGACATAGACATCTCCTCTTTCTGGCAGAATCATTCGGTATAATGTTGGGGTGTCAGAGAACCCGACTAGTCTTACGGAACCATAAAACGACGTATCTTTCAGACCTCGGCCTCTACTCCGCGCAGCAACTAAGCTCGTCAATGTCCTTCCGGAAAGACGTCGCGGCCAGCTTGATCGATTCGGTCATCGTCGGAAAGACATGCACGGTGTCGACGATGTCGTCGATCGTCAGCCTATACTTGACCGCCAGAACTGCCTCGTGGATAATATCAGCAGCGCCGTCTGCGAGGATGTGAACTCCCAATGTCCTTCCAGTCGAAGCCTCGGCAACCATTTTGATCAATCCTCTAGTGTCTCTTATGACAATGGCCTTTGGCACCTTTGACATTGGTATCGTTCTGCAGGCGCAATTGTAGCCCCGTTCATGAGCCCCTTTTTCAGTAAGACCGACTGAGGCTACTTGTGGCGACGTGAATATGGCTCTAGGAACCGGGAGGAAATCTATCTTCTTATGCGTCCCAGACAAGGCGTTCTCGGCGGCCGTAGCTCCCTCTTTGGCAGCAATCGTTTCTAGCATCGGTTCGCCTATGACGTCTCCGGCAGCCCAGACGTGCGGGGCGGTCGTGTGCATTTCTCGGTCAACTTTTACAGCGCCATCCTTTCTGACGCTTGCTCGCACGGTCTCCAAGCCTAGCAGGTTCGTGTTGGGGGCTCTCCCCGTGGCCAAAAGGAGTTCTTCTCCTCTGGCTTCGAACTCTCTCCCGTTGATTGTGCCGGCTATGATCTTCTCGCCTTGGTTTTGGTAGATGCGTTTGATCCGTACTCCCGTCTTGATCTTGATTCCTTCCTCCTCTAGGTACTGGCGTAGTGCGTCAGAGACTGCAGGCTCTTCTTCAGGAATTATCCTATTGCTCCTCTGTAGAAGAGTCACTCTTGTTCCCATGTGCTAGTACATCTGGGCGAACTCGAGGCCCAAGGCTCGGCCACCGAGCACAACCATCGAGGCGGGCCTGTTCCTCAGGCTGAGAGCCTCCACATTGGTCAAGTAGTCCACCTTCTCAATGCCAGGAATGCTGGGTATCCGGGGTGAGGATCCAGTCGCGACCACGAACTTTCTACCGTCAACATTGATGCCGTCCACTTTTACTCGCGTCCGGGAAACGAATCTTGCGTTTCCGCGAAAGAGTTTGGCTGAGGGTAGTGACTTTAGAACGTCGGCGTACTTCTCTTTCCTGAGTCCCCTAACGATCTGATTCTTCTGTTCTATGATTCTATTGAATTCGAGTGTTGTAGCTCCGGGCTTTATCCCGGGGAATTCCCGATGACTATCGTAGTATCGAAGCTCCCCTGCTCGGAGAAGGTTCTTGCTAGGGACGTAACCAACATTGACGCATGTTCCACCCAGAGTGCTTCTCTCTATCATGGCCGTTTTTGCTCCATGGTCGGCAGCCTTGAGCGCAGCAGCGAATGCCGCCGAGCCCGACCCGAGAATGACCAAGTCAAACATACGGTGCGCTTGTCATATGACGCAGTTGTCATATAAGCTATAGCTACAAGCTAAGGACGGCTCGATCAGTTTAATTGCAGAGACAGGGGCATTATGGGATGTAGGACAATCATGAGCCAACAGCTCATCCTTCGAAAGACGGACGTAACAGCGGCTTCGTTGCTGTTTACTGCGCTCTCGAACGACTGTCGAGTAGGAATTCTGAACCTGCTCAGAAATGGTCCGAAGAATGTGGGAGAGATTTCAGAAGCTCTCAAAATAGAGCAAACCATGGCCTCCCACAACCTCAAGTGCCTAGCATTCTGCGGACTAGTAACAAGCCAGAGACTTGGAAAAACAATAGAGTACACCCTCAACCGAGAAACAGTTGAACCGATTCTTCGCCTAGCAGACAAGCACATCTCAAAATACGCCATCAACCTTCGAACATGCAAAACCCTAGAACGCTAAGGCAAACTTGTCCGAGTTTACATTGCGGGGCTTCAAGGGTCCGTTGCTCCAGGCCTAGATTGCTGTGGAGCAGGTAATGGGCGACTGGTTCTTGTTCACGGCTTCGACATTCTTCACAAGCAGACGGGACCTTCGACCGGAGAGAGTGTAGGAAAGGTTGCTAGCATTCCTTTGTCGCTGTTAAGGGTCCTGTGAAGACCGCGAGTGTGTCGGCCAAGTAGGAGATGCCATCCTTGACTGCTCCAATATCTGAGTTCGAGACTTTCACCGAGGCCGTGCTACTGGTGTCTGATCCGTTCTTGACGTCGCTGCAGCCTGAGATGTTGCCGTTCGGGTCTGTCTTTACAATCCAGAGCGAACCATACCCGTCGTTATATTGGTTGGTGAAGCCTGCTGCGATGAATCCGCCATCGCTCATCTGCTGGAAGGACAGGAATTTTCTATCAGAATACTCAACATCCGCGCCATAGATCTTGTCCCATTGCACTTTGCCAGCGGAGTCTGTCTTAACCAACCATGCTCTCTCGTCGTAGACGGTGTTCTGGAAGTAGTACCCCGCGAACGCGTATCCTCCATCAGCTGTCTGTTGTGCGCCCGTGATTGCTAGGTCGCTGATGCTGCCAGACGGAGCATAGGTCTTGGCAAATTGGGTGTTGCCTGTTGAGTCGAGCTTCAGAAGTAGAACACTGCTACTGTATGATGTCGCAGTGCTTATGGACACTAGCCCGCCGAGGATGAAGCCACCGTCAGACGTCAGCGCCAGGGTCTCAGCGTAGCTGTCAGTTCCGATAGCGTAGACGTGCTGCCAGACTAGTGCACCGGTTGAGTCGAGTTTGAAGACGAGTATCTGATTGTAGTAGACTTCTCCAGCGACCACATATCCTCTGTCTGGCGTCTGCCGGATCGCGTAGGCTGCTGAGTACTGGCTGTTCGGATCTACGAAGATATGTTGCCATTGTATCTGCCCGGTTGAGCTGAGTTTCACGACAAACGGGTTGTAGATCGACGCTGGGGCGAAGGTATAGCCTGCTACGACGTATCCTCCGTCGGTCGTTTGTTGGAGGTCGAGAGGCCATGTGAGGGGGCCGTAGGTGGAGCTGGTAGCGAATTGAAGGTCATTTGCCCATTGAACGTTCCCGTTCGAGTCCACTTTGACGATCATACCACAGCTGGTCTGTCCGGTTGCGGGACAGCCGAACTGCGCGTTGCCCGCGAAGATAGCGCCTCCGTCCGCGGTCGATCGGATGAGATTCAATGGTGTAGAGTATGGATATTTCACGTAGTTGTATTGGATCTGCGATTGAATATTTCCGCTTGAGTCGACCCTCATGACCATTGCAGTTGGCTCTGAGAGTGTGTTGCAGTTGGGAGTGGTTACTGCAGCTGCGGTACACGAGGCTCCCACGACGTAACCACCGCTGGACGTCTGAGCAATGCTTTCGGCCACCGAGTAGCTGTATGGGATGTTGTACGCCTTAGCCCATGTCGCGGAGGTCGAAGATGGTGGTGGTTGAGGCTTTGTTGCGGCTACAGTATGAATAGGAGAAAATTGGGTAAACACGGGAACTATTGTGAGCATCAGAACCGCTAAGGTAATCGCGAAGGTGGCTGTCCTACCGTGGTACATTAGAAGTCAACTATTTCATAGGAATTATATAAAAGGTACTATCATGATAGCAACCGAATTGATCTCTAGGTGGGAGATTGGGCTGCTTCAACGGGGTTTTCACCAATGCAAAGGCACTTCTAAGCTACTATACGTGTAAAAGCTTTTAAGTTCTAGCCTTCGACCTAGAGACCATGGTTACTTGGAGTCCTCGAAACACAGTAATTGCTGCAGTATTATTGTCGGCACTTGTTGGAGGCGTCACCGGGCTTAGTGCGAGCTATCTTTCTCGCCCGGGTCCGACTGCTCAGACACGGGATTTCTATCTCTTCGGAGTGGACCAATCGTTCAACTCTACTCTCGCCTCGGGACTCAGAGGTGACTACGCCTTCTCTTCGAGCGTAATCAACGTAAACAAGGGTGACACCCTAGTAATTCGCTTCTACAACCCGACTGACGCAAATCATACCTTTACGATTGGTTCGCCCTATGGAAACGATGTGGTCGTAGCCGGACGCCCAACAGATACCAGTCCGGTCCATAATGCAACCATCACCATAGGCGCCAGCCAGGCGGGAATATTTCCGTTCTACTGTAGGTTCCACATGCCATCCATGTCGGGAAGCATCGTCGTCCAGGGATAACCGAATCCCCCTCCTCATCGCTTAGACCCTGGATCAACCGTCTATTCGATTGTTGGAACAACAATGTGGCTTTAGTTTCCCAAAAAGGCTTAGTGAGATTCACCATTAGTGCACGGTGCCCTGGTGCGTTCTTGAAAAATAGGAAGGGTTGAGGGGGTTGTCTAGATCGGTCTAGCTGTCAGTCTCGCAGTCTGCCTACTGCCTGGAGAATGTGTTCTCGGCTACTGACTTGCTGGTATGGCCGGATCTTCTCTGCGTTTCCGTTACTGTTTTGTTTGCCTGGGGGGTTGATCTTGACCCAGTCCGGGATGATGACGGCCCTGATCAATTCTTGGACCGTTATGCCGCGGTCCTCGGCTTC
>DASPWY010000071.1:0-2601 GCA_035637575.1 Bathyarchaeia archaeon | reverse complement strand
AGCCACAACAGTGGGGCTCGTCTGTAAAGACGGCGCTATTCTAGCGTCCGAACGCAGATATTCATACGGCACCTTCGTGATGAGCAAAGTCGCCAAGAAGGTTTTCAAGATTACAGATAACATTGGAGTAGGCTGTGCTGGCATAATTGGCGACATGCAGGTTCTTGCTCGAGAAGCGAACGCCTACATGAGCATCTACCGGTACGAGCGGGGAAGACCAGGCACCGTCAAGAACACGGCGAAACTATTCGCGTCAATCCTTTCGAGCAGACGCCTCTTTCCTTACCTCGCACAGACAATAATTGCAGGAATCGACGACGGTGTCCCTGAACTGTTCGTCTTGGACCCGATCGGGTCGGTGCTCGGCGACAAGTTTGCGGCTGTAGGCACTGGCGCAGAGATTGCTATGGGAGTTCTTGAATCGGAATATAGAGATGGTCTCTCTGTAGAGGAAGGAAGGCCTCTGATTCTCAGAGCGATAAAGTCCGCGGTAGCACGGGATATATCAAGCGGCGATGGAGTTGACCTCTTGATAATTACACATAGCGGGATTAAGGAAGAATCCCAAAAGTTCGCCTGAACACGATACTCGCAGGCAAATTCTGTTATAGGGTCACTCACCCCAGTGGGCTCTAGGCTGAACTTGCGTGTTGAGTAAGAGAGACCTCGCTTCGATTCAGAAGCAGCTTGTTCATTATGACGAAGCCCGCGAAGCCGTACTGACCTTGTCGAGAACTGCGACGAGGCTTGCAGGATCGTCGATTCTGGAGATTCATCGGGGAGACATGGAATCCGCGTCAAATACGCTTCGCAAGGTTGAACAGACATTGAGCAAGATAGAGATCCTCGCAAACGACTTCTCTGAATTCAAGACCTCATCAGGGGTGGTCGTCGCATTTCAAGAATATGTGGAGGCTATGACCCTTCGATCCTTCGCGCAGAGCGAACGAATTCCTACGATTTCGGAATTGAAGACGGATAATCGGAGCTATGTTCTGGGATTGCTCGATGCCGTAGGCGAGTTTCGGAGAATGGCCCTGAACTCTCTTCGAAGAGGCGAAGTAAAGAGGGCGGAAAAGCTTCTGGGAGCGATGGAAGGCATATACGACGATCTTCAGACTCTCGAACACACATCGATCATTCCCACGTTTCGAGTCAAGATGGATGCTGACCGGCGCATCATTGAATCCACTCGAGGCGATGTTGTCACCGAGGTAAGACGCTATGCTCTTGAACAGTCGCTGGACAGGTTGGAGAAGCGGCTGAGTGCCTCTTCGAAGAATTGACAACGGAAAAACTATTCCAGTTTGTAGACAAAGATCACGCCGCATCATTACAGCGAGATCTATCAACACGCGTCAAATGCGTCGACGACTCTAACTTCGAGCCTCGATACTTGTGTGGAATGGACGCTGCATACGAGGGTGACTCTGCCTTTGTCGCTGCCTCCGTCTGGGACGCGACGAACATGGAGATCATTGAGACCGCGACAATCGTCGATCGTGTGTCCACCAAGTATGTTCCTGGTTTTCTTGGGTTCAGAGAAGGTCCCCTTCTCGTAACGCTCGCGGAAAGGATCCGTCAGAGGCCGGACGTGTTCCTCATTGATGGCCAAGGAGTCGCGCATCCCCGAAGATTCGGCTTGGCATGCCATGTCGGATTAGCATTGGACAGGCCTACGATCGGAGTGGCAAAGTCCCGCCTGTACGGAAAAACAGATGACAGCAAGATACTCGACCCTGAGGGTATGGTGATCGGGAGAATTGTAACCGCTCAGGGTCGAAAATTCTACGTAAGCGTCGGCAACAGAATCTCTCTTGAGACCGCTTCAAACGTGGTTGAGAAATCCATCGTCAACGGTCATCCTTCTCCACTGAGACAAGCACATCTTGAATCGATCCGTTCTAAACGAGGTGGTTCAGACTGAAGCCTTCGCACCTCCTCGCACTGTACAGGCTCGCTGAAATGGGGGCCTATCAGCGGAACGTGCCCTACAGCACGAGCCTCGTGGCGAAGAGCATTGGGGTATCGCAGCAGACTGCCTCTCGTAGACTGATAGAGATGGAGAAACTAGGTCTTCTCAGTAGATCGGCTGAAGGAAGAAATCAGACAGTTAGGATAACAAAGGAAGGTCTCGACAGTCTGACTCAGATGTATCGGGTGTTGAGATCGGTTTTCGAGGCTCCGAGGGCTGAGGTGGAGATTAGTGCGGTCGTCTTCTCCGGTCTGTCTGAAGGCGCCTACTACATGGGAATGGAAGGATACCGGAAGCAGTTCAGGTCCAAACTAGGATTCGACCCGTTTCCCGGAACGCTGAACCTCAGGGTGAGAAAAGAGGACTTGGGTGCACGACGGGAACTTGACAGTAATCCTTTCGTCGAAATAGAAGGGTTCGCAAACAAGACACGTACCTACGGAGCAGTGAAGGGTTATCGAGCTATCATTAACGGAGAAGTTCAGGGGGCAGTAATTGTTCCGGTTAGAGCTCATTACGGAGAAGATGTCATCGAAATCATCTCGCCCGAGAAGCTGAGAACCCGTTTCAACCTCAAGGATGGTGACTCAGTCAACATCAGAGTGATCTTCGGGGCTTAGTCCGAG
>DASPWY010000070.1:0-5175 GCA_035637575.1 Bathyarchaeia archaeon | reverse complement strand
TTCACGTATCTTGCCATAGCAGTCTCGATAGTCGTCTTTGGTCTTCTGATCTATTTCATAGTCAAGTACAGGGAGAGACCGTCTTCCCGACAACCGGATGACACTCCGATACTGGGCAGGATACCACCCTCGAGAGGACATGCCCGGAGTGTGGTGCTTACAGTCTCGCTCTCAACCATAATCTTAGTCGCCTTGATAATAGGAAGTTTCGGCGCTATCGATAACATTCTCACTCCGCCTCAGAATGTCTGCCAGGGCTGTGCCATCGAGGTCATCGCTCATCAGTTCTACTGGGAATTCAAGTACGATAACGGAACCAAGCCATATCGGACTCTTGACATTCTTCGGGTCCCGGTCGAAGAGAATATTCGCCTTAACGTAACGAGCGCGGACGTTTTTCACGACCTCGGAATAATTGGCTACTCCATAAAGACAGACGCGATTCCAGGACGAACGAACACGATCTGGTTCTACCCAAATACGACAGGCAACTTCACCATCCAATGCTTTGAATTGTGCGGCTCGGGTCACGCAACTATGAAGGGCATTCTCATGGTCATGTCTCAAGCAGCCTACTTTGCATGGTACAATAGTACGGTAGTACACTAGAAATGGCCGAGCAACTACTCAATTCTGCCAAAAGATGGCTCTACACTACTAACCACAAAGACATCGGCATACTCTACATCGTCACGTCGCTATTTCTTTTCGCCGCTGCGGGAGTCCTTGCAATCACTATGAGGAGTCAACTCTCCATCCCAGGGAATACCGTTCTCAACGCCAATGTCTACAATCAATTCGTGACCGTTCACGGACTCTTGATGATTTTCTGGGTTCTTTCTCCGTTAGCTTTTGGTTTTGCAAACTTCATAATTCCTTTGGAAATCGGCTGTCGAGACTTAGCCTTTCCTCGGCTCAACTCGATGAGCTACTGGTTTTTCCTGTTCAGCGGCGTGATGATGATTCTCAGCTTCTTCTTCGGGGCAGCACCAGATCTTGGCTGGACACTCTATTCACCACAGACCGCGGCTCAGTTTAGCCCCTCGATCGGAATCAATCTCGGGGCTGGCGCGCTAATCCTAATGGTTGTCTCGATAACGATGAGTTCAATCAATTTTCTGGTTACGATGTTCAAGATGAGAGCACCGGGTCTCAAGCTGAGGTTCATGTCTGCATTTCCGTGGGCTATTCTCGTAACGATTTTCATGATGCTCTATGCTTTTCCATCGTTTCTCGCCGCAGTTGTTCTACTCTATGTCGACAGAGCTTTTGGCACTGTGTATTTCTCGTCGATCCAGGGCGGGTCTCTGCTCTGGGACAATGTATTCTGGTTCTTCGGGCATCCTGAAGTCTACATTGTTTTGTTTCCTGCAATTGGAATAATTGCCGACATAATTCCCACTTTTGCGAGACGGCCACTCTACGGCTCCAAGTACGTAATCGGGGCCCTGGTCGTAGCGGCGCTGATCAGTTTTGTGGTCTGGGGGCATCACATGTTCGTAACTGGAATTGGAATAGTCTCGACCAAGTTGTACACGGTAACTACTATTGCAGTATCGCTACCGTTCGATGTCATAGTGATCTCTCTCATCGAAACTCTTGGATTCGCCAAGCTCCGCCTCAAGGCCCCGGCTCTCTTCGCTTTGGGGGCGGTAGCAAATTTCATCGTCGGTGGGATTACAGGGGTCTTTCTCGCTTCGGTTGCGCTGGATTACGCTCTCAGAGGAACATACTTCGTCGTAGCGCACTTTCACTACATAATGGTCGGAGCAAGCATTATCGGTCTCATCGGAGGATTGTACTACTGGTTCCCCAAGATTACCGGCCGAATGTATGACGAGAAGATGGCTAAGGTCCACTTCGTGCTCTCAATGATCGGATTCCAAGTTCTCTACTTCCCAATGTTCCTCCTCTTGGACATGCCTCGAAGAATAGTAACCTATTCCGCTCAGCCCGATTGGGGACTGCTTAACCTCACCGCTACCTTGGGAGGCTTCATCTTCGGCGGAGCTCAACTTCTGCTATTCTACAATCTATATCGCAGCTCGAGAGTCGGCCCACCCTCTGGTCCAAACCCTTGGGACGCATGGACCCTTGAGTGGGCGCTTCCATCACCTCCACCTCCTCACGATTTTGACGTTATCCCAACCTTCTCAGCCGACGGAATAATCCACTTTGGAACCGCCCCTGGTCTTCCTAATGGGTCAGGCCAGCTCAACGGGATAGGCCATCCAAACGGCTCATCTATCGACCACGGTGCTATCGCTATGCATTCTGAAGGACTCAGTCCCTGGCCGGTTATCATGGCATTTGCGGCCTTCATCTTCTTTCTCGGTCTGACGATTGGAAAGCCTGCAAATCCGCAACCGGTCAATTACCAGCCATTCTGGCCGCTCATCGCTGACGGAGTCATATTGGGGGTCATTTCTCTTTTCGGCTACAGCAGAGAGAAGTTTACTGTTTACGAGGACTCACACGTTGAGAGTTGGCCCTTCAAGCAAGTTCCAAACATGAAGCTCGGAATCTGGACATTCCTCGGAGCCGAGGTGATCTTCTTTGGGGTTCTCATAGGCTCGTACTTCTTCGTAAGAACCAACGATGCCGCATGGCCACCGGCAGGCACACTCTTCGAGATCAGGAATGGTTTCGCCATGACGCTTGTCCTCCTCACAAGCAGTCTCACTGCGATAATGGCTCTTGCATCTGCCAGGGCCGGGAATCGCAGTGGCCTCATTGCTAGTCTTGGAGGAACTCTCGTTCTAGGGGCCGCCTTTCTGTACATCAAGGCGGGTGAATGGTTCAGCTTGGGCAGCAGCGGCGTCTTCCAGAACTATTCACTTCCAGCCACGAGTTACTTCATAACAACTGGAACTCACGGAGTTCACGTATTCGCGGGAATGTGCATGACAGTATACCTGCTCGCCAACGCCATAAAGGGCAAGTACGTTAACGGAGATCACACGACGCTCGAACACTTCGGCCTTTACTGGCACTTCGTCGACATAGTATGGGTCTTCCTCTTTCCTTTGTTCTATCTCATCTAGGTGAGCAGAATGAACACAAACTATCTCTATCTTCTAGTTTTCGCAGCACTGATCGGGGAGACAGATGTCGAAGTGAATCTCCGCTCAATCTTTCAGGCTGAGAACGTATTTGTCACTGTGCTTTTAGGGATTGCTGGTACCAAGGCAATACTGATCGCCATGTACTATCAGCATTTGAGATATGAACCGAAGTCTCTCTCCACATGGGTCATAATAGGGCTCGTGATCGCATCCCTTCTCATGGGCCTCAGTTTTGTCCAGCTTCACGTCGGTCACTGACCAGTAGTGTACGTTAGGTTGGAATTGAATAGAGCCCCGTCTCGCTTCTCTTCTCCGATCACAGTTTTCGTCCTAGGTGGTTTGACGATTCTTGCATCATTGTTATTCTATCAGTCAATCATTTCCTATTATCCCGTAGGAACTCGGAATGTTGAGTTTCTACGACAGACTGCATACGTTGTACTTGCTATCGTATTCTTGGGTCTCTTCGTAGCCCTCGCGGGAGCCACGAGCTATTTCATGCACAAGCCGTCGAGGGACGCTGAGGCCACGTCTACTCCGAGCCGGATAACTCTTTCAATAGCGCTGAATGACAAGCGATCTTTCCGAGCATTCGTTCTATCAGCTTTGATGTACGGACTATTTTTCGGAATCTTGTCAAGTCTCTTTGTCTATCGACCCTTCGAAATTTTCTCCGACGCCTACGGAGTAAGCGTTCCATCTGTGTTGCCTGTATTCTGCTGTGCCCCGTTTGGACAAATGCCTCAGTTAGTAATTTACCTTACCCAGCAATTTGCCATTCTGGTTGTTCCTGCGAACCTGATACTCTTGGTCACAGTATCATGGTTGGTGGGTCTGAATGCTGGGATCGCAACTTTCGCTTACAAGAACCGGCCGGAAACAGCCAGCGGAAGGTGGCTCGCGGGGTTCGGGGCGATTGTAGGACTTTTTACGGCCTGTCCCTCCTGCGCGGGATTCTTCTTGCTGACAATGCTAGGCCTTACTGGAGCAGTCGGACTCGCTCTGACTCTTTCTTCACTTCAATCTGTGTTCATCGTAATTGGGCTTCCGATTCTTCTGATAACGCCGATCTTAACTTCAAGACGAATGCCAATTAACCAGGAATGCTTCGTCAAAGTCGAACATTCCTCGACGCCGAAGAACATAGATCCAAATACGCTCGATGCTTAATCATACATCTGTTTACCGAGATTCGAATAACCAGAGAGTTTCATATGAGTAGTTCTCTCAAGGGCACAATAGACCCCGAAGGGCGACAGGGTGAAAAAATTTTGGAAGTCAGATAACGGTAGGGGAGTTGAAACGGTGTCTAAGCCGATACCACAACTACTGCTTCCATCCAAACATGATATTCGCAGTAGTAGTGGTAGGTTCCTGCCTGGGTAAATGTGAATGTGTACTGCTGGTTGGCATTAATCCCGTTCGAGTTGAACGATGGCAAGCTTCCATTCGCCGTCTGATTGGACGTAACAGTATGGGCCTGTCCGCCATTGTTAGTCCATGTCACCGTATTATTGGTTCCTATCTTCACTGTCAAAGTTGAAGGGCTGAATCCGCAGTTTGCGGGAGTCACTTGTGAGCACAAGGGATGGGCATCGAAAATGCTCACGGGGGTGCCGTTGGTAGTTGTTCCCGGAGGACGTGTTAGGATATAGATGCCGACTCCGACGACTATGAGTATCACGACAATAATTATCGCCAGCACCATTGTCCTCGTCTTTGGCTTTGGTGTTTCAGCTGACTTCGTTGCTTGCTCCAATTTTCTCACTTGAAGTTTCAGTTTGGAGGTTTTGCTATAAAGGTTGTTTTTGGCATCTAAATACAGTTCGATGGGTGCTTTCTGTGTTGTCCGCAACCGATTAAATAGCGGTTGAAACGTTTGAGTGATGAGACTTGATAGGTCCGCGGAAATGAGAAAATTTCCACCTTCCCTTGAAGCTTGGCGCGACCCGATCGAGAAGACGATCAACAAAACTTTGAAAGCGAATTTTGACAGACGTGAGGCCAACCAGATCATCAAGTACATGTTCCGAACAGGCGGAAAGCGTTGCCGACCTCTATTGGTCGTCCTTTCCGCTGAAGCCTTGGGTGGGAAACCGGAGGAAGCACT
>DASPWY010000069.1:0-7572 GCA_035637575.1 Bathyarchaeia archaeon | reverse complement strand
GGGTCCGCGTGGATGGTTCAAGCTGGAACAGGTCAACGTCTCCTATGATCATCCCACTGACGCGCAGCTAGAGCATGCTTTGAACATCGATTTCGTCAACGAGAAAGAAGGTCCTAGTGCTCGTGTTGCGGTCGAGCTCAGTCCAGAGTCCGCAAGGAAACTCGTAGACGTCATACTAACTACACTATCGCGTAGAGATCCGGGCACAGTCCGAACGTGAAGGCATCTGAATCAACCCTTTTCCCCGTATTGACTAGGAACATCGCCAACAATGGCCTCCTACAACGCCAGCTTTGATCAAAAATACCGCTCAAACATGCGCTAAACGAACAGTTTCCCCTAGGAAAGCGAAACTTCCTTCATGAAATCTGTTCGTGAAAGGGGTAGGGGCATGCACTCCAGACACCAGAAGAAAGGAAGCAGGGTCGGGGAACGTTCTACTAGCGATCAGAGCGGGCTCTGGCTTCTATCTGGCGCCGTGCTGTGGCAGACAGTGCATGTCTTCCAGCCTAGCGTATCAACTTTGAATTTCTGATTCCTCGCGCAGGTCCCACAGTACTGAACGAACCCCGTTGCGTGTCTTGGCTGAGACTGGACCTCTGTCGTCGTCTCATCTTTCTTGCCCGGCTCCTTTTTCGGAATGGGTTTCGTAGCCCGTTGAAGGTATTCTTTGCTGAACTTGAGCTTCGGCACTGTCTCGCTGCCCACCACGGAGATGGGCTTCCTAGGCTTTGAGGACTACGGTGGACCCTTTCGCGGCAGTATGCCCTGGCGACGGGTTAGATGTAGCTGAGCATAACGAAAAAAAAGGAGAACGGGATGGTCTTCAGCAGACGTCGGGCTTGGGTGGCTTACGGGTTCGGAATGGGTTTCCGGCTACTCCTGCGAATGGCGAGCGTGGCTCCGACGATTCCGACTAGTCCTGCGATGACTAAGCCATAGACCATGTATGAGGTCGTTGGTGCGAGCCCAACTGTTGGAAGGACGACTCCTCCTACGCTACAGCCAGCAGCGACGGTGAGCAGGACTGTTGTTTGGTGGAACGTTGCCCCAGAGAGGCCGGATACGCGTATGGAGTATGTGTAGAGCGGGGTCGATGTCGTTGTCGAGATTGCAAGGTCGAAGCTTACACTCTGACCTGGTGCAAGGGTCTCGCTTGACGGAATTGGAGACAGTGTTGGACCGTTGTTCACACTTGGGTCAACGCTGCTTGCGAGGTTCACTGTGCCCGCAAACCCGTCAACGCTCTGGACAGTAATTACGGCAGCTCCATTCACGCCTGGATTGACGCAGAGATTCGATGGGGTCGCGTTGAAGGCGAAGTCAGGAGATTGGGCATGAACAACCGCGGTCGCAATCATGATCGATGATAATATCATGACTGAGATCGGAATTGCGAAGACTCTTTTGTGGTTCCACCGACGATTGGAGATGTACGAATGAGGCATTTCTATCCTAAGCATCCTAATCGGTGAAATTTGGTTTAAGCTTGCTGTCGCAGTTGGGCCAGATTAAATAGGCGTAGCGCATACGTGCCACTTATGGCTGATATTAGGCGGCGAATCGAGCGCGTCATTGAGGCGGATCCTGTCATTAAGAAGGGTCTACAACGAGGAATCGTAAACTCGAGGGCGCTGGCTAGATACATCCGAGACACCGAAGACGTAGACTCGACTCCAGATGCCATTCTAGGTATCATTCGTCGCTACCCTCTCTCCGACGGGGAATCGTCAGACATCCGGCACATTTTCAAGGGATGCGAGCTGTCGTTACGCAACAAAATTGGAGAGTTGGAAGTCAGATACCATCCTGACACTATGAGGCTAGTTACCGAGTTCGCCAGCAATCACAGGACCGCAAGAGGAGAAAACGTCAAGCTGGTCCTTGGGCTCCGATTCATCAGAATCATCGCTGGCCAGAACGCTCTTGAAAGCTTCCGTAAGTCGCTTCACCCCGGAGAGATTACCGCGTATTCTGAGGATCTTACTGAGATCACGGTTCATCTTCCCCCTGCCGCGCACACGACAAAGGGTATAGTAGCCAAGGTCACGACAGAACTATTCCTGAACGACATCAACTTAGCAGGAATTGTAGAGTGCGCCCCAGAGTTGACTTTAGTCGTGGCCGATAAAGACGCCTCGCTGGCTCTCGAAGCTCTTCAACGCATGCTGAAGGAGGACGCTGCAAATCCCAAACATGGCTCCACGCCTTCCGCCCCAATCCGGGATTCAAGGACGGTTGTCCATGCATAGAATGCAACTTCAAAGCTAAGTCAGCCCTCCCTCCAAAAAAGCGGGAAAGGTTCAGAGTCGACGATTTTTCTGCGACCTTGCTCCGAGGCGCATGTGGCGAAAAACAGCTAAGAACTCGTCTGGAGACACTGATTTTCAATTTGCCAAGCGGTGTCCACACCGGCCGACACAAGATCGAGCCAGGAGAAGAGGTTCACTTGGACAAGGTCGATCCCAACAATACTTCTGGTTTCGAAGCGAAGGGCGATGATGAACGTGACGAGTCCAAAAGGCTCAACGAGAAGCTGCGGGAGCTTCAGGAAATGCTCTACGCGGAGCACAAGACGAAAGTCCTAGTTATTCTCCAGGCCGTGGATACGGGAGGTAAAGACGGGATCATCCATCGTGTCTTTGACGGAGTCAACCCTCAGGGCGTCCAAGTCGCACACTTTGGAGTACCCACCCTGGATGAGCTTGACCATGCTTTCCTGTGGCGGCACCACAAACGAGTGCCTGGGAGGGGAGAATTGGTTATTTTCAACCGAAGCCACTACGAAGGCGTACTAGTAGAAAGAGTCCACAAACTTGTGCAAGAGAATGTCTGGCAGCGCCGGTATCGAGAGATCAACGACTTCGAAAGATTACTCTCCGAAGATGATACGGTGATTCGCGAATAATTGTAAAGGCGATGGAAAAGATGGATCTTCACTATCCAAAGTTGGAGAAGGATCGCAGTTCTATCATTGTCAAGTAGGAATTGGATTAGCGAATGTCGAGAGGCTTCGAATCGTGGACTTGAATCACTAGTCTGGGACGCTATGCGTAGAGTGATGACTTTCCGAGCTGTCCCACGTCGAATCCGATCTTGCCGACCATGTGCTTGAACACGTCCCTCCCTATCTCGGTAGCTCTTGAGGGGTCTATCGGGTCCTTGCGGAATTTAGCAAGAAGGCTCACGGATAAGTCGGTAAGAGCAGCAACCAGGGTCACGACCTCTTCAACAGAGACGTTCATTCTCTCCTCGAAGATCTCTTTCTTGATGAACTCTAACATCATATTGCCGTACTTTGTCATACCGTCCCCGCCCTCTTCCATATCTTGAAGGGACTTGTCAGAATCACTCATTGCTGATCAGCAGCAACCGCATTATCTAGGGATATGAACTCGACTATTCGGCCGTTAGTCCACGCCCATCAGTTGGCGATCTCCTCAAGGTAGTGATTCACCAAGAATCTCGTGCGTTCGTTGCCAAACTTTTGCTCGCTTTAATCCGAGTGCGGCATTAGGTTTTCTTGTCCTCTTCCTCTAGCAGAATCTTCTGGGTCTCCCTCTCAATCCAGCCCCCTCCGGTGGTGTGGTACGCGCCCCAGTAGTGACCCAAGACGCCGAGGCCCCAGAAGAGGATTGGGAACAAAGGCCAGGGAAATCCGGCGCCCGTGTAGTACCAGATCGCGACCAACCCAAGGTTGACGATTATGTAGATAGCAAGGTGCCACCGGAAACCATAACGCGCTTCTGCGATCATTCGCGCTCTTCTTAGCCGTGCATCATCTACTGACAACTGCAAAAGACCCGCCGGACAAGGCTGCGACACCGCTTTTAAGAGTTAGACCCTCAACAGAGGCCTCGGTAAGGGTAGACCCTCATATGAGAAGCCGCTGCGCGATATCCTGAAACCTTCCGATGTGAAAAGTGTGCTCTGTCGAGAATCCGTTGCCAGTAGTCTTAGAGAACACTTGGGCACTTATCTTCTCGGATCCCTATCCAGCGCCTTTCTAACCGCTTCCCAGTATCTGGCGGTCTCCAGCGCGGTCGCATCGTATCTCCCGGTGGACCCTGGGACATCCGCGTTGATAACTAGCTATGGCCGCGTTCTGGGGATTATTCTCGTTCTTCTCCTGAACTCTCTTGTATTCCAGGGAATCCTCGGTGTTCTAGTCGTCATACTGGCAGTATCATCGGTTGCCAACGCCGGTTGGAAGTGGGCGTTTACGCTGTCAGGCGCGGCTATCTCTGGATTTGTCGGCTACTGGCTGGGGGCGAAATTCCTGGCTATCCTAGAGTGGATCTCCGCTCTCCAGAGCAACAGGGTCAATAGCTCAGACACCTACGCGGGTCTCTTCTGGTTCGGCCTAGCCGCGACCATATGCTACATCGCAATGATACTCGTTCTGAGAAAATCCTACGGAAAACTCGCAGAAAGATATTCCGCGGTAAAAGGATCTATAGGTTCAAACTCGTTTCGCGCCACCGAGCGGTTAAGACCCAGTCTCCGTCGATTTCTGGATCGAGGGTTCAGCCGAGAGTACGGACACAAAATCGTTCAGAACAAACCCCGATCAACGATCTGGGAGGAGCATTTCATATGAAGCCCAGTTCAAGCATGCATTGATACAGATGGAGACCGGTCGAAAAACGGCCGACTCGCCTGTTCTGCGCGAAAAACCAGCAATCTCGCCCAGAAACGTTTCAGACAGCGAACGGACTCATCCTAGAATTTACAAAATAAATCTTTCCCGCGACACAAAACAGGTCTTTGGAAGAAATCTGCCTCAGAAATCGCTTGGGATCCACCCCGTCCGCAAACCTGAAGCTTCTTAACCGGAGCTCATCGGAACGCTTTGTCAATCTCCTGAAAATCATTCAGACTCAGCTTCCAGCCGCTTACTCCGGCGTTCTCAACAACATGCTTCTTGTCACCTGCTTTCGGAATAACCACGACAGACTCGTGCTGTAGAAGCCAGTTCAGAGAGACTTGGCTTCGACTCTTCCCAAGTCTCGCAGCTATTTCGTCTACGATCTTGAACGGTCCGCCTCTGCCTCTGGCAATTCTACCCTGACCGAGAGGACTGTAGGCGATGAGTGTGAGCTTCTCCCGCTGGCAATAAGGCAGAATCTCCTCCTCCACTGATCGATCACCAAGGCTGTATTCTACTTGGTTCGACACAATCTCTTCCCTCGATAGTGCAGCTTGAGACTCCTTCATCTGAGCGACAGAGAAATTGCTGACACCGATGTGCCGCACTATTCCGTCCTGCACGAGCTTCTCCATAGCCTTCATGGTCTCAGTAATCGGAGTCCGAGGATTGGGCCAGTGAAGCTGGTAGAGGTCCATCTTCTTCATGCGCAACCGTTCAAGGCTCTTCCTCGCGGACCGGAGAAGATCGTCATACCCGAAATGCGACGGCGAGACTTTCGACGCGACGAAAACAGGCTTCCGCCAGTCTTCCAGTGCCCTCGAGACGACTTCCTCGCTGTGACCTGCACCATACATCTCCGCAGTGTCAACCAGAGTCATGCCAAGTTCAAGGCCGAGCGTTAGCGCCTCGATTGACTCGGAGTCACGGGAAGAATCAGCATGCATTCCCCCGCCCATTCCCCAGGTGCCCATACCTACCTCCGGAACCGATTCAGAAGTCTTACCGAGGGGACGAAATTCCAAATTGTTGCCCATTCGGTCTGGCTAGAACTCTTGTCTTAAGCCCTAGTCTGGGCCAGTCGGGAGTGATCCCCCGCGGTAGCCGAGAACTTCGTTCTGATCAATTTCTCAATAAGGGAGAAACTCTCGCAGGGTTGGTTCTTCTATTTCGAGGGCTTGGTAGAAGGGGAGAGTGCCTTTACAGCGTCTTCGAATTTCGCGTTTCCATGGTGCAGCCGGATTTCATCCTCTTCAAACCCCCGCTCCGCCATACCCTTATCGCAAAGAAACTTCGCAGCCCACTCAATAGCGTTGCTGGGCAGCCGGAGCTGTTTGGAAATCTCGTCCAGCCTATGCCACGCTCCGTCAACCAGTCGTATCCAGACGTACCAGAGGAGCATGGGCTTCGCTCCAACCATGTTAGCCGCTTCATCACGACCCTCTCCCCGCATCACTACTAATGCTAGTGTAACTCGATAAAAAATCAATCAGTAACACGTCCCGGAAAGGAAGCCCTGGATCGGAAGAGTTTGGACGCTCCCCGGGGGTCCGGAAGAAGATCGCCGTTTCGATAGTCCTCATCATCATTGTCGCCGTCGCCGTCTGGCAGTTCACCAGCCCCCAGCTACCCCCCATCGTGGGAAGCAAGTACTCAACATTCGGACCCTACTCGAATAGAGGAAGCTGGATCATCATGGAGACGATGAGGTATGGAAACGCATACTTGGCCATTTCAATATCAAACGTGACTTTCCCGCGGACAGGCATAGGAACAGACTATTCACTAATCATCAGTGACGTCAATCATACGATCACAAATTCGATCGTTAAAGGCTTCGGAGTCCGAGTAACGGGTATAAGCATTCAGGATAGCGTTGACGGATCAACTTCGACTTGGGGGAATGGAAACGCCGTGAGCGACGCCGTTCAAGCGACCAGTCTCTTCTTCTTTCGGACATCGACATACCACATGCTACGATCCACAGTAACGTTTCAGTTGTACGATCTTTGCCGCTCGGCTCCATCCCGGACCAGACAGTGACGAACTCTTTCAACATAACTCAGACAGTCCTCTAGACTCCACCTGCTAAGAATTATGTAGCCGAAGCGACTCTGGGTATTTCGATCGTCCCATGTCGATAACGTACGATTACATTGATGATTATCTCCTCCGGATTGCTGCACCTCGAGATCCTCTGCTTGAGAAGATGGAAGAATACGCTGATTCTCACGCTGTCCCTATCATAGGGCCATTGGTCGGCAGGCTGCTTTACAATCTAGCCAAGACAAGCCAGAGCAAGAAAATTCTAGAGATCGGGACCGCGATAGGCTACTCAGGGATCTGGCTGGCCCGCGCCGTAGCTCCACTGAAGGGCAATGTAACGACCATCGACATGGACCCTGAGCGGGTCAAGATTGCCAAGAAGAATATTTCCGAGGCGGGACTCGAGCGCGTAGTGAAAGTAGTCGAGGGCAACGCCCTCAAAGTCCTACCGACGTTAAAGGAAGAGTTTGACATGATTTTTCTAGATTCTGACAAGGACGTTTACCCTGACGCATTCAGAATGTCCGTACCTATGCTCCGGAAGGGCGGGTTGTTCATAGCGGACAACGCTCTGTGGGGAGGAGACGTGGCTAAAGGGGGCAAGTCGAAGGACACACAATCCATGATCAAGTTCAACCGCCTAGTCTCAGAGTCTTCTGGAATGTCAACTGTGATTGTCCCACTCCGCGACGGCGTATTGGTTAGTCTGAAGGAATAGCTGTCTCTAGCTGTCGTGAGAACCATTGCAGTTGATGACGCATGCAACCATCGTCGGTGTCGTGGAACGTACTCCACATTTTTATACGAATCTGTACAAATCTCTTTAATCCAGTGGCGTAAGGTGGTAGGATACTTCCTCGGTTTTCATCGAGAAAACA
>DASPWY010000068.1:0-3891 GCA_035637575.1 Bathyarchaeia archaeon | reverse complement strand
ATCGAGGCTCTGGCAAAACCTCCCTCTAAACCGTAAGTCGGACATTCCATCAAGGTTTGATAGTTCTTCTCATCAGTAGATGATGGGGTCCCAATAAACCGACCACCTTGAACTTCTGCCTCTCGAACATTGATTCAGTTCCGAACCAGAACCAGTTGGACCACTTTGACCACGCTTTCGCCGACTTGTGCGTCACAGGATACGCTTCGACCACCCCTCCACCCTTAGCCTTGATCGAACTCAGAGCCGCAATCAGAGCAACCTTTGCGACGCCCTTCTTACGATAGTCCCTATCCACGAAGAAACACGTGATCCGCCACAGCTTCTCAGGATCGTTCTCCAGGTTCATCCGTCGGTAGTTTCTTCCGTTGTCGATTCGCGGGAATTCTTGCTTCAATCCGTAAGCGCACCAACCGATCGGACTCTCACGGTCGTAGAGAAGAACTCCATGAGAACGGTCATCGTCGACTAGCGACTTCTTGTCTCTCCTGTTCTTTGAGTGCCTCTCTGTAGACGTCAATCCCTTCATCGTTCCACCACGGGGACGCTGATAGTACATACACCAGCAACCTCCTACCCCTCCGTGCTTAGAGAACAATCTCTCGAAGTCTGGCCAGGTATCGGGGCTCAACTCTCTAGTACTGTAGTTGGACTCGCTCGACAATGAAGGCTCGGGTAGTTGCGATGTCAGTGTCGGGAAATAACTTCTCTGCCGGCGAGTGCTGACTCGTCGACCCGGTGCCGATAGCAGTTCGAGGAGCGCTGTCACGTTTAAGAAGGGCGAGCCCATCATCGCTTCGCTGGTTTCTAATGGAAGCAGCTACAACCACAACCCGACCTCAACCGCGAGAATCTACGCTAGTGCACTTCGAAATCCCTACCAACGAGCCGGAGAAAATAGCTCGCTTTTACGAGCAACTTTTCAACTGGAAAATTGCCAAGGTTCCAATGGGACCAATGGACTACTGGCTCATATCTCACAAGGACGCCGGTGAGAACGAGACCATGGGCGGACTCTACAAGAAGACCATGGGCGAAACAGGATTTCTCAACCATTTCAGCGTAGTCAACATCGACCAATCCCTCGCCAAGGCCACGAATCTTGGAGCGAAGGTTGCCAAGGGCAAGGAAGAGATCCCGAACATCGGATGGTTCGCGATCCTCCAAGACCCGGACAACAACACCTTCGCACTGTTCCAAGCCTCAGGCAGAATGTAGACAAGACTCGCGTACAATCCTACTCCCTCTTTTTTCTTCGTATCGTAGCGGAGAGACTGGCGATGCTTGGGGCGCTCAGCTACTCATCGCGCAGAAAGCTGGACCCCTGGCCTTCTAGGCTACCACGAGTTTCTCGAATACGAGTTCTCTGGCTAAGCTTGCAAGGTTTACGGGCGATGTCCCGTTTGTCCTAGCAAGTTGCTGGGCGGCCGGTGGTTCCGAGAGATAGCTTGGCAGTCGCGCTTTGATCCGGTCTTCGTATGTTGGAACGGTCTCGTTCTGGTAGAAGACGCCGATTGGGATCTTGTCGCCCCACTCTCTCGATTTTTCAATTATCTGCGACATTTTCTTCTCGACTTCATCCTCGCTCATCATTGGCGTAATCTTCCCATCATAACCAGTAGGCTCCAGCTCGTATGGACGGGGTGCAGGTTTTTTCGTGACAGGGTCTATTCGGTCTTCCCCGCCATACCATTCCTTTGTGTTGATGTCGTTGTAGGTGGGACAGGGTTGGAGTATGACGACTAGTGCGAAGCCCTTGTGGGCGACGGCTTTCTTGACTGTCTCTTTGAGATGTTTCGTGTTGTAAGCGTAAGAGCGGGCGATGAATGTGAAGCCTGACGCGAGCGCGAGTAGTATTGGGTTGACGCTTGTGTTGATGTTAGGCATAGGTAGTGATTTGGTCTGCATCCCTAGTTGGAGCGTTGGTGAGGCTTGTCCCTTGGTGAGTCCGTAGACTCCGTTGTCGTGGATGATGTAGGTCATGTCGATGTTTCTCCGACCTGCGTGGACGAAGTGTCCCACTCCTATTCCGAGCCCGTCGCCGTCGCCTCCTATTGCGATGACCTCTAGGTCAGGGTTCGCAAGTTTCGCGCCCTGCGCGAAGGGCAGAACTCTGCCGTGTAGTGTGTGTACGCCGGTAGCGTTTGTGAAGTGGACGATCTTTCCGGAGCAGCCTATTCCGGAGAAGAGGACGAGCTTGTTGATGTCAATCGGCAGCTCGGTCAGTGCCATCTTGACCCCGGCTTCTATGCCGAAGTCTCCGCATCCGGGGCACCAATCGTTGTGGACGTCTGTCCGGAGGTCTGAGAGTTTAAGCGCCATGGGTCAACACCACTCTCTTGTTTTGTGTCGGGTTTGAGATTATCCGTTTGACGCTCTCGTAGATCTCGTCCTGGGTCATCGGTCTCCCGTTGTACTTTATGATCTTGTTCTTGATGTCCATCATCGTCTTCTCCGCAATGACTTGGGCCATCTGGCCTGAATAGTTCTGCTCAATATCGATCGGGAGTTTGGCCTTTGACAGTTTTTCCCTAACACTCTCTGTCGGGAAGGGATTTGCAAGTCGTATCTGCAAGAACTCCACGCTGATTCCGTCTTTCTCGAGAAGTTTCATCGCGTCGAGTATTGGTCCCTTCGTTGATCCCCAGCTGACAAGTGTGGCATCGGCCTGTTTCTTGCTGGACGGGAAGAAATTGAACTTCTCCATTTCAGGAATCTCCCGTGCCGCCGTTTCCAGTTTAGTCATCCGCTTATCCATCATGCTAATCCTGTTGAATGGGTCCTCCTCGATGTGTCCCATCTCGTCGTGTTCGTCTCCGCTGTTCCAGAAACGGTGTCCCGAGCCGAGGACTGCTCTAGGCGATACGCCGTCGGGAGAGAACGCGAATCTGTGGTATGGCTCGCTGTTCCCGTTCGTGGACCCGTTGTTCTCGACCATCTTTCCGCGATTGATCTTGACCAGGTCGGTTTTGAGTTGTGGGATGGTGACGCTGGTGTTTGCCATTGATTTGTCGATGAGGTGTATGGACGGCATCTGGAATTGTTCTGCATAGTTGAAGATTCGGATCGCGTCGTAGAAGCATTCTTCGAGGTCTCCTGAGCAGAGGACGATACGCGGGAACTCGCCGTGGGAGGCGCTGAGCACGAATTTGAGGTCTCCTTGTTCGTGGCGCGTGGGTTGGCCTGTTGAGGGTCCTCCGCGCGAGTATTGTGTTATCACTACTGGGACCTCGTTCATTCCTGCCCACCCTAGGCCCTCGACCATTAGTGAGAATCCTGGTCCGGAGGTTGATGTTGCGGCTCGGGCTCCGGCTAGTGCCGCGCCTATGGCCATTGTGATAGCAGCAATCTCATCCTCTGTCTGAGTGACGAGAACGGATCCTTTCTTTCCAGGTTGACCCCCGTCGAGGAGGTCGAAGTTTTCGTGTGATTCTATGAACTCGCTCTCGTCGGCTGCGGGTGTGATAGGGTAGTATGTCTGGACTCTGCATCCGCCGACAATTTTTCCCAGGGCGACTGCTTCGTTGCCCATGAGTAATAGTCTGGGCTGGTTCTGTATGGGCTTGAGCTGGTACGAGAAGGACTGTTTCGGAAGTCCCTTGGCGGTATCATAGGCCATTTTCGCACCGATCTCGTTCATGTCGATGACCTTCTTCTTGCTTCCAAAGGTCCTGGCGATTGACTGGTTGAGGTAGTTGAGGTCAAAGCTGAGGATTGCGAATGAGGCTGCAACCGAGAGTACGTTGACTATCCGTGAGACTTTGCTGAGCTGGTGTTCTCCAATCTGAGCAGCCGTCTTTGCGACTATGTCATTATACGGTACCGGGTAGAGATTGACGTTTCTCTTCTTGGCTTCTTCCAGTATTCCTGCGACCGTTCCGGGCAGTCCCT
>DASPWY010000067.1:0-7461 GCA_035637575.1 Bathyarchaeia archaeon | reverse complement strand
AATGATCTCCTCGGCCAAGGCCGGGTCCCGCCCCTTCAAAGAATCCACCGCGTCTCTCAGCATCAGTTTCGCGATAAGGCTCATGCGGGAAATTACCTTCGGTGCAGGAAGATCGCCGTAGCTGGAGAGGCATTGCACTATCAGCTCGTCTTTGGACTCTTCGATGATTTCTGATCCTACGAACATCTTTCTCGCGGCCTCCCTTAGGTACGTTCTCAGGTCAGGCTTTGCACTGGCGGGAAATCTTACTCGTATTATATCGTATCCCGCAAGGTACTGGGCGAGGACGGTTCGAAGAATCTGTTCCTTGTCTTGCTCCTTTGAGGGAGAAACAGTAACCTCCGCACCTCGATTCTTACCGGTAGGGATCTTCTCATGGGGAATGAGCGTTAATGATGAGTCCGATCGGGGCATTATCGCCACTACGTCGCCAACTTTGAGACCCTGCTCTTTCACCCAGTCCTTCGGCAGAGAAACCGTGTAGCTCGCGCCCCCAGTCATCTGCAGCTTTCGCAATTCAACCGAGTTCAATTTCGCACCTCTACTGACACATATGGATATATTTATGGCAACTATATACTCGGCCCGGCATCTACTTATATGCACACAGTTAGCGGCGCTTTGGAAAATAGTTGCACATGGCGTTTCTTGCATCGCCTAAAGGGCGAAGTCGAATTGGAGTCGCGCCATCCGGCCGTTTCTCAAGACTTCGTACACGACAGGTACGGGCGGGTCAGGAAGGTTGCGTCGACCGAACAATCAGAGCTTCTTATCCAGATACGGGCGAAAGCGGAGAAGCTTACGACGTCGAACAACTTGTTCGCAACGGGGAGGATCAGTGGCAAGTCAAGCTCCAAGAATGGGAGAGGCTATTGTGGACTCCGGCTCTATGTAGCCGCTCCGTATAATCAGTGGGACGGTTAATTACACAGTATTCGGGGTTAGGACGCTGGTCAATCATGACGAGCGTTCCAGGGCAAATAGTAAGGCGTGGCGGAATAAGCAGAACGATATTCATCATCAGCTTAATAGTGGTTGCCGTAGTAGCAGGACTTGGCGGATATTTCACCAACGCATTGTTGCATCCGGGCGTGCCTACAATCGAGTTGAACGGTGACGGTTCCACTTTGGTATATCCCGTTCTGTCAGCATGGACTTCCAACTACAACAAATTACATACCAACGTCCAAATCAACTATCAACCCGTGGGCAGCGGCACTGGAGTGACAGACTTCACGAACAAAGTCGTGGACTTCGCTGGCACAGACGCCGCCCCCGTTCCTTCTTCGTTGCCAAATGTCACGCTTACCATTCCGGAGACAATTGGAGCAGTCACTCTTGCCTACAACATTCCAGGCGTCCAAACAGGGCTTCATTTGAACGAGACAGTGGCCGCGGAGATTTTCAACGGGAACATAAGCAAATGGAATGATCCGGCTATAATGGCACTTAACAACGGGCTCAGTCTTCCTCCCAATACCATCACAACCGTTCACAGAAGTGACTCGTCGGGAACTACGTTCATCATCGAAGGATACTTGATCAAATCAGGGATATGGAAGTATCCGCAGAGCAAATCATGGCCAAGTGCTGCAGGAGGCACCTTCCTGGCCGGCCTTGGTAATCAAGCAGTGGCAACTGACATTCTAACGACGCCTTACAGTATGGGATACGTGGAAGTCGCGTACTCACTCCAGAACAACATGAACGTCGCCTTTGTCCAGAACAAGGATCGGTCGTCTTTCGTAGAGCCCACGCTTGCCAACATTACTGCAGCTGTAAGCAATGCCGATGTCAGTAGCTTACCGACGGGACTCCATGATTGGAGTGGGGTCAGCCTTATCCTCGAACCGGGAGCGAATTCGTATCCAATAGTAAGCTTCACTTACATTCTGGTCTATCAGCAGCTGAATGTTCGGCCGTTGATGACTCTGGACAAGGCCAAGGCCCTAGTCGACTTCATATGGTATATGGTGCATGAAGGGCAATCTGCCGGGGCTAGTCTCGATTATGCTACTCTTCCTCAGTCAATTGTGACGATCGACGAAACGTCGATTAAATCGATAACCTATAACGGCCAGAGCCTCCCAACCTAAGGCTTGGGCCGTGATTCTCTCCGTCTGGTTTTTCGGCAATCTCTCCTGAATCTGGGTCTTCTGGAGCCAATAGTCAGTGTCAAACCGATTGAACTTTGAAAAGTTGCTGGAGGGCTTGAAACACCCTTCCTCTGATGTTTTCTTCAAGTACGGCTCCCTGGTCTTCGCCGCTTCGGTTATAGGCGTCATCGCGCTATCAATGGTGGTCTTGGTTCGAGGAGCCTTCCCGGCCTTGACAAGCTTCGGTTTCAGGTTTCTCACGGGAGTCAATTGGGATGCTGCAGCCGGTTTCGGCGCTCTTCCATACATCCTAGGAACCCTAGTCACAGCATCAATAGCGATTATCATCGGGGTTCCGATTAGTCTTGGAATCGCGATCTTCCTCGCCGAGATGGCACCTGACGTCATAAAGGTGGCCGTGTCTAATATCATCGAGCTCCTCGCGGCTGTTCCGAGCATCATCTACGGCCTATGGGGTCTCTATGTTCTCCGGGTCTGGGTGGCCAACTACGTCCAATCTCCACTCCAGAATAGTTTTGGGTTTCTGCCCATTTTCAGTGGCACGTCTTATGGCTTGAACTTTCTGACTGCTGGTCTAATTCTAGCAATAATGATCATTCCTACAGTCGCCTCGATCTCCCGAGAAGTTATGGTCTCAGTTCCAATTTCTCAACGGGAAGCAGCCTATAGCGTAGGGGCGACCCGCTGGGAGGTTGTTCGAATGTCAGTGCTGAGTTATGCGCGGTCAGGAATATTCGGCGCTGCGGTCTTGGGTCTTGGAAGAGCCGTAGGAGAGACGATGGCCGTGACTATGGTCATAGGTGGAGCAACAGGTGCATCGGCCCTGCCGACCTCGCTGTTCAAACCTGGCCAAACCATGGCCACGATTCTAGTCAACCAACTAAGCGAGGCCGAGTCTGGGTCTCTTCAACTAGCCGCCTTACTAGGCATTGGCCTGGTCCTCTTCGCTATTGCATTCGCGATCAACATCGTTGCCCAGCTTCTTGTCTGGAGAGTACTCAAAGTGCAGGCAGGTGCTGTCGAGTAACAAATGTCAAACTACTCGATGCGACGATTCAAGAACAAACTTGCTCTCTGGATCGGTGCACTTTGTGCTGCGCTAGCCATGATACCCCTAGTCAGCATACTGTATGATGTCGTGAAAAACGGGGCATCATCACTCAACGTAGATTTTCTCACCAGAGCGCCGGGCGTAATAGGACAAGCTGGAGGCGGAATCGGGCCCGCTATTCAGGGCACACTTCTCTTGGTGGGGCTTACAATCATCATGGGAGTGCCTTTGGGAGTTCTTTCCGGAATCTATCTCTCAGAATTTGGAGACAATCCTGTCGGGCGAGTTATCAGATTCTTAAACGATGTTCTGGCAGAGTTTCCGTCAGTCGTAATCGGCGTCGTAATCTTCACTCTCATAGTGCTAACCTTCAAGAGTTTTTCAGTTATTGCAGGTGCTCTTGCGCTGTCCGTCATAATGCTTCCAATAATAACGCGCTCCACAGAGGAATCCCTGAAGCTAGTTCCGAATTCAATTCGTGACGCCTCCATGGCTCTCGGGATAAGACGATGGAGAACAACTCTGAGCGTCGTATTAACGACAGCCAAGAGCGGCGTTGTTACCGGAATATTGCTGGCGATTGCCAGGGTGGCTGGTGAAACTGCCCCCCTAGTCTTTACTATCTTGGGGAGCCAGTATTTCTTCTCAGGCCTAAACAGCCCGATGGACGCGCTTCCAATCCGAATATACCGGCTGGCGCTGCTGCCCTATCCTTATGCGCAGGCCCAAGGGTGGGGAGCAGCACTGGCGTTAATACTCATGGTCTTGGTTGTTAACATCGGAGTGAGATTGGCAACTAGGGGACGGCTGTACACAACAAGGTCACGGGCTTGACACTACACCTACAGACGGAAGAGAAACAACCCCTAAGTAGAGAGGAGATTCTGCAGCCTCACAGGACTTTGGAGAACAGTAAGGTCCGCACCGAGGACTTGGACGCATGGTACGGGAATAACCAAGTCTTGAAAAAGCTCAACATCGAGGTCCGTGAGCATTCAGTCACCGCAATAATCGGGCCTTCAGGGTGCGGAAAGTCCACGCTCATCCGCTGCCTCAATCGAATGCATGAGCTAGTCCCGAGAGCAAGGACTTCAGGCAGAGTAATACTTGACGGCTCTGACATTTACGCTAAAGGAGTCGACCCCGTAACCATAAGGCGGCGAGTCGGAATGGTCTTCCAGAAACCTAACCCGTTTCCAACCATGTCAGTCTACGATAATGTCGCCGCAGGTCTAAGACTGAACGGAGAGAGAAATCATTCAGTACTTGACACAGCTGTTCAACAGAGCCTTGAGCTAGCCTTTCTATGGGACGAGGTTAAGGGCGACCTGGATAAGTCAGGTGCAAGTCTCTCTGGAGGCCAGCAGCAACGACTTTGCATCGCTCGTGCACTAGCAGTTGAACCAGAAGTCATCTTGATGGATGAACCTTGTTCAGCACTCGACCCAACAGCCACCGCAAAGATAGAAGAATTGATTGCAAGCATCAAAGGGAATTACACGGTAGTGATTGTTACGCACAACATGCAACAAGCCGCGAGAGTATCAGACTTCACGGCATTCCTGTACTTGGGCCAACTGATCGAGTATGGCGAAACGACGAGCCTCTTTGAGAATCCCGTCGAGGAGTTAACGGAGAGATATCTCACGGGAAAATTTGGCTAGGACGAAGAGAAACGAATGCCAAGACTGATGGACATGGGTCTGGAGAAGCTTCGAAACATGGTCCTCGACATGGCAGAGCTCTCTCAGAACACCGTATCCACGTCGATAGACGCTTATGTCCAAGGAAGAGACCTGCGAGATCGAATCTACAGCTGGTCCGAAGAGCTTCGCATGTTGCAAGACGAGGTGAGCGAGTTAGCGGTTGAACTGATCGCCCGATACCAGCCCGTAGCGTCGGACCTCAGATTCATCAAATCATGCATGGAAGTCGCTTATGGTTTTTCAAGATTTGGAAGATACGCCCACGATATTTCTGACGTTATCGGGATCTTTGGAGATTTGTCAGACTGTGATAGGCAGACAGTTCAGGAGGCTGGGTCTCAAGCCAAGGACATGATCCGAGTCAGCATCAAAGCGTTTACTGAACGAGACGTTGAACTGGCGGGTAGATTGAAGAAGATGGACGACGTTGTTGATAACATCTATCTCGATTTCGTCAAAAAGTCCGCTCTGGAGAGCGAAGGAAACCTGAAATGTATTGTGTCAGGGACCCTGATTCTCCGATACTTGGAGCGAATAGCAGACCACGCTACGTATGTTGGCGAGACCGTACCTTACATCGTGTCGGGAGAGCGGGCAGCGAGAAAGTAAGATACGGATTACTACTGGGATCTACGTCCAAACATAGCTCGACCATACACTCGGTCGATTACCTAGTTATTCGGGATTTCTCGATCCCGAGAGCGTAGATTACATGGGCAAATGAACAATTTCCTGTGAAAATAATCCTAGAGAAGCGAGCATCTCTAGAATCGAGTTCTAGATCAAGAAAGGAAACGAACCGGGCCGGCATAATTCGACCTAGAAACGTTTCGATAAGATTCTGTGAATTGAAAGCGTTCGGAGAATAACGTAGCATGGGGACATACGGCCGTCCACATGGACTTCGAATCCGACTTTTGGACCGTTTCGCATGCCCGCTCTGCAGGGATAGCTTACCGTTAGCTGGTGGGGTATTCGGGTTGAGCGATGTGAGTTCGGTGTCCGCCTATCAAGACTCGGCTTAGTTTATTACTGGTAGGAATCTTTCTTCAGAGACAGCGGAGCTTAGTCCTCCTACGATCGGTAGTTGATATCTACAGTTGGCGCATCTATTTGTCTCGTCTAGGTTCCATTCGGTTATGTCGAATCCGTAACGTTTGATGGCTATCGAGTTGCATTCGGGGCAGTAGGTGTGTTCCCAGGGATGGCCGGGAACATTTCCTACGTAGACGTATCGTAATCCTTCTTCTCTGGCGACCTTGCAATGCTCCTCTAACGTCTTGACTGGCGTATGTGGAATGTTCATCATCTTGTAGTCTGGGTGGAAGCGTAGGAAGTGAATTGGGTAGTCAGGACCCAGATTATCATACAGCCAGCGGCTGAGCTTTCTTGCGTCCTCTAGCTTGTCTCCGACTTCTGGGATTACTAGGTCTGTGAATTCCATGTGGACCTTGGTCTTGTTCTTGATCTCCAAAATAGTCTGGAAGATCGGTTCGGCGTTCGCAATCCCGATGTATTTCCTAACAAAATTTGTCTCTGCGTTCCCCTTGAAATCGATCGTGATACAGTCCAGAAAATCATTCATCATCCCTACCGTGTCCGGAGTATCGTAACCATTTGAGACGAAGATATTGATCAAGCCGTTCCTCCGCGCCTCTACACCAACATCATGTGCGAACTCCATGAATATAGTCGGCTGATTGTACGTGTAGGCGAGACCCTGACAGCCATGGCTCAAAGCCAACGTCGCGACCTCGGGTGGCATCATATCTGTTCCCTCCACTTTCCGCCGCTGGCTTATGTCGAAGTTCTGGCAGTACGAGCAGAGCCAGTTACATCCCGTCGTGGCTATTGAGAATATCTTCGAGCCCGGCATGTAATGGGTAACGGGCTTCTTCTCTATCGGATCAATGTGTCCGGTAATCACTTTCCCATAGACCAGGAGGTTGAGTTTGCCGCCAATATTCTGCCTGACCCCACACAGTCCAACCTTCCCCTCCGGAATGTTACAGTATCGAGCGCATGCTGTACATCTGACCCTCCCGTCTGCAAGTGGCTGGTACAGCAGAGCCTCTCTTATCATATCACACTATTCTACCGGGCCATACACAACTTTTCAACCCACGACGGCCCAAGCGATCCTTGGCCAATCAGCTTGAAATCCCTTTCCTTACCTCCTATCCGGTAACGTGAGTTGATGGGATGAAGGCATACTCCGGAACAGGCGACAAGGGCGAGACCAGTCTCTACGGCGGGACCCGGGTTGAGAAGGCGGACCCGAGAGTGGAGGCGTATGGCGCTGTTGACGAGTTGAACTCCCAGTTGGGAGTTGCAAGAGCACATGTCAAAGCGAAGAAGGTGAACCTGATTCTGAAGGGGATTCAGAGGGATCTCTGGATCCTAGGAGGAGACTTGGCAAGCGAACTTGTGACAGCGAATGTCCCTAGAATCAGCAAAGAACAGCTTGACAGGCTAGAAAGTGTTACTGACGAACTGAACTCTGGACTGCCCCGACTCCGCAGATTCATCCTTCCTGGAGGAAGCGTTCCTGGGGCCGAACTTCATGTGGCTAGAGCAGTGTGCAGAA
>DASPWY010000066.1:0-14022 GCA_035637575.1 Bathyarchaeia archaeon | reverse complement strand
TGTCCGGAGAAACGTTCGTTTTCTTAGCGGAGCCAGAGTAGCAGAATCCTGTGCTTCAGGATTGCTTCGAACATCGAGTCCCTTGCGGTCCTTAACGGCAGTGGACGAGGTCGGGAGACATGTCTCCTACTCCCTTCCATAACATATCCATACAAACCGGACATCAAACCGGATAAAAGAATAGTCAACCAGCATTACTCTATTACCTCTCATTACTCACAGCAAGTCTGGGGATACCACAGGATATTCTGTGTATTACGAGAATCCGAATCATCTGACACTGTGAGATCGGCGGGCCGACTGGTCGAATTGTCAGTGGAGATGCATTTCTTCATCTGGGCGAGGTTGCCCTCTGTGCAGGTCAGTCCACATCATAGGCGTTCAACCAGCCGGGAGGCTTTTGGAACGCCACCCGAACATTCAGGATTCCATTATATTGGCTTGACTCTTCAATTCCGTAATTCGATTACTCCCATAGACATTTGTTCTCAAAAGCCTTAATGGGATATGGACAAACCTCGCGAAGCTAGGTCCTTGAAACGTCGAATCCCAAGTACGAGGCTCCCGGTTGGGATGAGATCTATCACATGCTTCTTGATCTAGCACAGCAGATCAAGAAGGACGAGTACAACCCAGAAGTTATCGTGGGGGTCTCGCGAGGAGGCTGGCCCCCCGCCCGAGTCATGAGCGACCTCCTACAGAACCCAAACCTGGCAAACATGAGAGTTGAATTTTATAAGGATATTGGAGTTCGTAACAAGAAGCCACGGATTACCCAACCAGTAACGATGGAGGTCGTGGGAAAGCAGGTCCTCGTGGTCGATGACGTGTCAGACACTGGCCACAGCCTTAGAGTCGTAACAAACCACTTACGAAGAAAACCGGTCAAAGAACTCCGGGTCTGCACGATCTACATGAAGCCGCAGAGCATCTACCGACCCGACTATTACTCGCGAACTACTCGAAAATGGATCATCTTTCCATGGGAACGACTAGAGGCGGTTCATCTCATCTCGAAACGCTTCAGAGACACCCGGACAAGAGTCTCATCTACGGTCCGCGCGCTCAAAGATAGCGGGATGAGCGCCAATCTCGTCAGGCAACTATTGAAGATCGATGCTCTTGATAGAAGAGATTGACAACTATTACCTCCTAAGCCTCGCGTTCTCTGACGCCAGAATCTCAGACCCAGAACAGACCCTCAAGCAGCTACGCTCCATCAACAACAAAGCCGAGGTGCAACTGGTGAAATCGGATCTGATTGCGGGACCCGAACACCTACAGTTCGCCGCGCGGAACGCACTCTCCTCGTTCAAAGGACCGCGGCGTAGGTCGAAGAGCCTTGCAATGGAACTCTTACTCTACATCAGCTGCCAACGGCAGATTGCGAAAGCCATCAAAATACTAGGAGTCGATTCAGAGGATTCTCGAATCGCCCTCGTCGCGTTGTCCGATTCAAAGGGTGCGATACAAGATCTAGATCGCCAGGCAAGATCGGTCGTCGGCGGCAACGAAAACGAGGATCTGATTGAGATCGGGTCAAAACAAAAGATGGCTAGGCTACAACGTTCCTACGGGGTTGCCGGTACGGAAATGGAGGCGGCTAGGCTTGAAGGAGAAACCGATTCATCCGTTCTCAAACGGTTGATAGTTGAACGTTCAGCCTTGCTGGACATTGAAGACTAGAGGCGTCTCTTCTCTTTCTCGATCCCAAGAATCCCATGCGGCGAAATGACTGATACTCCCGCGACATCTCCTATCACTTCGATCAGCACAATCTTGTCAGGATTACGCAGCTCAACCTTCCGCGGAACCTTCGAAGCGACCGCATCAATAATCTCTTTCGAAGAAACCCGGCTCCGACGCTTCTCTAGAGAGACCCTAAACGTCTCATCAACACCCACCTTCCCCGCCCGATTCACCACCGCTGCGCCGATACTTGGAATGTCGCAAGGAACCACTTCCTCCACCGGCTTGACTTTCAGAATGTATCTGAACTGCCAAGGCCGATACTTCAAGACCTGCCGGAGTTTCGAGACAACCCTCACCGGATCCAGCGAGGTTTTTGCGACTGTAAGCCCACTTACGAGCGCAAAGTCAGTCTCAGGAGAAGCGTCGCCAAGCTCTCTCAGCAGATAACGGATCTCGTGGTTTGCCTCTCTCTCGTTGCCCCGGGCGCTAGATAGTAGGAGATTAAAGTCCTGAATCAAAGGAGTCCCGAGAGCCTAGCAAGCCCGCGTCACGGATAGCGCCTTAAGAATATCATCCCGGGAAATCGCCGCCTCCCTAAGCACCGTAATCTCGTCTCCGACTATCCTCACAACGGTCGATTCTCTACCCAACAGAGTAGGGCCTCCATCAAGGACAAGGTCTATGCGTCCTCCCAATTCTCTGAGTACTTCCTGTGCCGTACTCAGTGATCGTTGTCCTGAGATGTTTGCGCTCGTCCCAACGATCGCTCCGCCAGATTCCAGAATCAATCTCCTCGTGGCTTCGTGGTTTGGGATTCTCAGTCCCACCAGTTGAGAATTGTCTGTGACCTTCGCGGGGAGGCTGCTCCTTGTCGGCACGACCAGCGTCAACGGTCCGGGCCAGAACTTACTCGAAAGTGCCGTCGACTTCTCGTTAATTTCTCCTATTCTCTCCGCTTCGGCGAGGGAGCTTACGAGAATTGGGAGCGAGCCTTTGATGCGTTCTTTAGCTTTGACAAGTCGATCGACAGCAGCCGCCTCGAACGGGTTGCAGCCGAGTCCATAGACAGTGTCGGTTGGGTAGGCGATGAGCCCTCCTTCTAGAACGAGTCTCGCGGCCTCTCTGATATTGTCGACGCTTGTTCCGATCAGCCTTGTCATAAGCTGCTGTTCTCCTTTGGCGAGGGGACGCTTATATCCAATCCATCAATGTCGCCCCGCGATCGTGCGATCTTCAAAGCCGATAATCATAGTTCATGGAGGAGCTGGCGATTGGCCTTCCGAGCTTCACAAGCGAGGACTAACTGGAGTAAGGAAAGCGGCTGATCGCGGCTTCCGCATCTTGTCTAAGAGAGGCTCTGCCCTCGACGCCGTCGAGGCTGCAATTGTTGCGATGGAAGACAACCCAGTGTTCAACGCTGGGAGAGGCTCGACGTTCAATCTGGTGGGTGAGATCGAGACTGATGCTGCGATGATGGATGGTAGGACCCTTCGCGGAGGGGGCGTTGCGCTACTGCGAGATATCAAGAACCCTATCAAGGCAGCTAGGATAGTCATGGACAAGACTGACCATGTTCTCGTCGCAGGCACGGCGGCGAGAGGGTTGGCATTGGCTAGTGGACTAGCGAAGTCTGACCTGCGCGTTCCAAATAGGGTGAAGGCTTGGAAGGAAGGATTGCGCAAGCTGAAGAGCAAGAGGTTTTCGTACTTGTCGGGAACTAGTCCAGAGATCCTCCAACATTTTCTCGCCGAGTCCTCCGATACAGTAGGTGCTCTCGCTCTTGATAGTGATGGAAACTTGGCCGCAGCCTGTTCGACTGGCGGAGTCGCACTCAAGCTTCCCGGAAGAATAGGAGACAGTGCGATACTAGGCGCGGGACTCTACGCGGATAACGAGTCCGGAGCAGCAACAGCTACAGGTATCGGAGAGCAAGCGATGAGGCTAGTTATTTCGAAAGCGGCGTGCGATCTGATGAGACATACAAGTGCTGTCTCCGCTGGAACAAAGGTCATCCGTTATTCGACCAAGATGTTAGGCGTGGGAGCAGGTCTCATTGCTCTTGATCGGAAGGGTCGGTATGCTGTCGCGCATAACACTCGTAACTTGTGTTGGGGAGCCAGAACAGTTGACAGTTCGAGGGCGAAAATCTTCGGGACGCGAGTGAGCTAGCTTCTGGGAAGCCTTTTAAGTAGCCAAGGTTTCGCGCGAACCCAGTTTTCACATGACCAAAACTCTCTGGCCCAATACTGCGAGCGAGGACTGGGGTGAAGACGAGGGCTGGGGCGGCGAAGACGAATGGGGCGAGGATGACGATTGGGGTGGCGGGGACGATGGCGGCGGGGAAGACAACTAGCGCGTCGTGAATGTCAAACCAGCCAATTAGATCTGAGAAATTTCATCACGTTTTCGAGCGGTCCTGTTTCTGCTAGATGGCTTGCTAGGTAACACGAATTCTATGTCCGTCCCGTCCACATGGGAAGCTACTAGCAGGATTGAAAATGAAAATTCAACTTCGAAAAGTCAGAGCAATCTCCGTACTCGCACTCGGATTGATGATGGTTCTCGCGTTCGTTCCAAAAACGACTAGTGCGGCGACGGTAACAAGTACCGATTTTCAAACACAGAGCTTCAGCAAGGTCGTCGACTGGTATGACTATGCACGACAGTACGCAGCGGCTAACGGCTTCAATCCGCCCAACTCGACAGAGCACGCTTACATCTACGCCAACTACATCAACGTAGGTGGCTTCCAACTATTCTCCGCGGGTCTTGTCAACGTAACCCACAACAACGTCAACTTCGTCACCATCCCTCTCCAGACATTTTTCGAACACTACAAGACTCCTGGCGGCAAGGATGTAATAACTGCCTCATCGTTCATCTCACTTGTCGCTTTCAAGGAGAATAGCACAACCGACATCTATCCAAACTCCCCTGACAGGGGTGATGAGATCTATGCGTCCTTCAACCTCGGCGTCAACCTCACGGCCCTCACGGGTCATAAGATGCCTTCGCCCGTGTCAACGGCGCAGATAACTCCTCTAACCTCTCAGGATAGCAATCACTACTCGTGGGGTCTCAAATACACAAGTCTCAACGCTATGTGGTGGAAGGTCAACCCAGACCCTCTCTTTCCGTGCTGCACTCCAACTACGCCTCGAGGATTAGCACAGTATACAGAGCTAACTTTCAACTACACTCTGGCCATAGACCCCGGATCGAAGACCGCTACGCTTACCGCGAGCTATACGGTTGGCCGGCTTACGGACCTATGGATAATCACGCCCTCGCCGGGTGTGCACATGAATTCTACTGGAACTTACAACCTAGACGGCACTGCGCGTAACTCAACGACTGTCTACCAGTACATGACAGCGAAACAGTTCAAACTGTCCATTGTTCTCTCCCAGAAAGCGATCATAGCAGGCACGACTACTACCAACAAGGACGACTCCGGGGCCAGCGTTGACAATGACATTTCGACGGACGTTAGTCACACCGCAGTAAACACTGCAGCGAGCGATGGGGAACGAGCCTTCCGGGCCGACTTCGGCGTCAAGCCGCAATACAATCTCTACAATTATACCAAAGATCCCAGTGAAGCAACCTATGCAACCTACAACGTAAATACGAGAACCGTTAATCGAGCCGGATGGGGAGGAAACCCTGTCTTCTGGTTCCAGAACGCGTTCATGGGCTTCCTACCACTCTTCGTCGCACACGTCGACCCGGGACTAGTCCAGCAAGCAAGAACCGGTATGGTTAGCTTCACCATCACGGACTATCTATACATCATCAGCTATCCAACATGGACAGGATACCGGATCGTCAATGACCCAGCCTACACCGCGTACTATCAGCCTACGAGTCCATCTGGAATTCTGACGGCTATATTTCTCGCAGTCGCAGTCGCCGCCGGCATCGGGGGAGTCTTCGCATTCCTGTTCAGACGCAAACGTATTACGAGCATCCCGGTGACTGGAACGGCCGGGCCCGCACCTAACCAACCACCCGGACCCGTTACAGGTCCACCTGGCCCAACAGAATAGTCCAACTACAATTCTTTTTCTTTTCCCTTTTTTCTCTGAGTCTAGAGACAACAGGCTAAACTTCCTCGCGCCGACCGGGGAGGTTAGGAACATGGATTCTCCCAGCCCAGCAATAGAGGCGGAACATCTTAGCAAGTTCTACGGAAAGGTCCTAGGTCTCAGTGATCTGTCGTTAGCTGTGGGGGTGGGGGAAGTTCGGGGGCTTCTGGGGCAGAATGGGTCCGGTAAATCGACTTTGCTGAAGACTCTGCTTGGCCTGATTCATCCATCGTCGGGATGGGTTAGAGTACTCGGCGTTGATGTGCAGAAGGCTCCCATGGCGGTGCGGCGTCTTGTCGGATATGTTCCAGAATCACCTAGGCTCTACGAATTTCTGACGGCGACAGAGTATCTGGATTTCATCGCGGATGTAAGAGGTCTAGGTTACGAGGAGAAGAGGGACCGGATCACTCGACTCATCGAGTCGCTCGACCTTGAAGGTAAGCAAGGCGAGACGATCACTGGCTATTCGCAAGGCATGAAACAGAAAGTCGCTATCATGGGTGCGATTCTTCACCACCCGAAAATCCTACTGATGGACGAGCCGCTGAACGGATTAGATCCGAAGTCCGCCCGAGTGGTCAAGGAGCTTATCCATAGCCTCGCGCGAGACGGGGTCACTACTATCTTCAGCACTCATGTGCTCGAGATTGCTGAAGCGATCTGTGATCGTCTCACAATACTCCAAAACGGACGCGTCCTCGCTGAGGGCACTGCGGAAGAGTTGCGGGAAAAGGCAGGTCTCTCCCATTCCGGGCTTGAAGATGTCTTCCTCAAACTCACGGGAACCAAAGGCGTTGAAGATATTGTTGAGGCTCTCCGGAGATGAGAGTCAGTGTCCTGCTCAAGTTTGCCAAAATTCTGATGCTCTCACGCCTTCGCAATACTAGACGAAGCTTTCTCTCCAATAGCCTCACCAATCGCCCGATTCTCATCGCCTTGATCGGCTCGATAATGTTCGTCGCCGGGGTCGGATTCGGGACAGCCACAGTCTCTTTTCTGCGAGGCGCGGGCGCGAGTCCTTCGGACATCGGCCAGATCGTCGAGACGATATTCGGCGGGATTCCTATCTTTCTGATCGGTTTCTTCTTCACCATGGGCCTTCTCTGGGAGCTCAACGCCTCCTCCGAGTCGGAGTCCGCGGACTCGATAAACTGGCTTCCAATCTCGCCCTCAGAATACGTCTTCGCCTCAACCCTCTCGACCACATACACCTATTCTCCCCTTGTACTAGTCACGATCGGCTACAGTATGCCAATCGGAATCCTGACCGGCAACACTTCAGCGCTTCTCGTGCTTGTAGTCGCCAGCGTCGTCGCTGCGTTCATCGGCTCGGTCACTATCGAAATTCTAAGATCCCTCCTTGCTCGTGCTAGCACAGCTTTCAACAAGGTGGCGGGGCGCTCGATGATCATCCTACGGATCCTCGGTGTGATACTGATTCTGCTTTTCACTCAGACCCTGTTCAGCGGATTCCTCATCATAAGGATCATCAACACGGTCTCAAGTACGAATGCTGCGACCATTCTCGTGCCATTACTCTGGCCAACCATAAGCATTACTAGCATTCTCAGGTCCAATACGCTGAGCTCGGTTTTCTTCCTCACTCTAAGCTTAGGATTTCTCGCAGCTCTCGCCTCTACCGCACTCGCCCTTCGCTCGAAATTCTGGGTCTCCACGCCACCGTCCTTTCACTTCTCAAACAAGGTAACGATATCCGGCGTCAGCAGATTGAGGAAGATAGGAGTCAGCGTAGTTTCACTCGCGCTCGTGAGGCGTGAGATCCGTTCGGCTACACGGAGAAAAGAGGTGGTTCGCCTCATGGCGATTCCAATAATTCTCCCGGTGATGATCTCTTTCCCTGCAATCTTCTCCCCTGCGCCAACCACGGGTGCACAATCCAGCCTGATCAGTCCACTGTTCCTTGCAGTCCCACTTCTCTTCGGTGTGGGTCTCGGGACACTGTTCCTCGGAATGACTTCGATAGGTCAAGAGGGGAAGCGACTGTGGAATCTGAGTTCTCTGCCCATCGAGGCGGGGATGATCGTGACTAGCAAGGTTCTCTTCACGTCGCTGATCTCTACAATCGGGCTGGTTCTCGGGCTCGGGCTCACAGTATTCTTCTTCCAGGTCTCAGTTCTAGACGCGCTGACCTTCATCGCCGTGGGCATTACGCTTGTGTTAGCGGAAGCGGGTCTCGGTGTTGCGATCGGGAGTCGCTACCCAGATTTTTCTGACGGACCCCGGCCACGGTTCGTGACGATAATCGGCTCGATCATAGGAGCGTTTCTAGGAGTCGTATTGATGCTGTTGATGTCTCTTCCCCTTCTTTTCTTGCTTCTTGCGAGAGTCTTTCTCTTGCTGCCATTCTCTCTCCAGTTGTCATTTTTCCTCGGTGGAATGCTAGGACTGATCTTTGCACGGATCAGCTACTCGCTTTCTATCCGTTCTGTTGATGGTATTTTGCGAGAGCTTCCGAATTAGTCGGCGGTGTTGATTTGTCGCTGTAATTGTCACAGCAATTGCCGAGTTCTTGTTCTGGGCTCCTTGAGCCTAAGGTTTCACCAAACGTTAATATTGACTCCTGAGTGGATTCTTAACGCGATCAGTTGTAGGTCGGTTCTAGGCGTTCTTAGAACCGGTGGACAGCGGGTCGCGACTCGAAAAGAGTGTGTGAACAAAAAAATGGAATTGTCAGATGAACCGAAGTCGTGGGTTGAAGAGGCCCGGAATAGAGTGAAACGCATCTCTGACCTAGATCCGAGGGACAGATTAGACATCGTGTATGGTATAGGTCTCTGCTGCTCTACTCTCGCGAAGAGCATGCAAGGATGGATGCAGTGGATCGGGAACCTGTCGCTGAAGGATTTTGAGCAGCGGGAGCTAGAGGAGATCTTCGGCATAATCAAGAAAGCCACGGTGCAGCTGATGGAGCTTGACATCGACAAGACTTCGAAGTATGAAGAGTCTCATGGTCTGCGCCAGAAGCCGGGCGTTAGAGAGAACCGACTGGTCAGCTAGTCCGTAAAAACTAAACTCTCCTCCATTGCTTATCGGTTGTCTGTGCAGCCGAAGGCAAAAAGACGGATTGTTCTGGTCGCTGAGTTCAGCATTCATCCTATAGGAATAGGGACGAGCGTCGGCCGGTACGTTAAAGCCGCGGTACGGGCGATGTCGAGGATTCCCGGATTGACAGTCGATGTTACTCCCATGTCGAGTGTTTTGGAGGCTGAGAGTATCGGGACCATACTGGTGGCGGTTGAAGTTTCACACCGCGCGCTACGTTCGATGGGTGCGAAACGGATCTCGTCTAGTCTCCGAATAGATGAACGTCGAGATAAGCGGCGGATGATGAGTGACAAGATTCGAGGATTGGAACGCTTGAGAAGCCGCAAGACCTAGGCAAGGGCGTCTTCATAATACCGCTTCCACGTCGTGAGAAAATATTTCCGGCCCCTTTTTTCTAGAGAGCTCTCGCCAGCTGAAGCTGATCTAGGCGAGTCTTCCGTTTCACGGCTTAGAACGGGCAAGTCAAGCATTATTCCATGATGGATTTCTCCGGGTCATCAAGCGTGAAGACCCCGAGGGTCAAAAATCGCCTGCCTAGATTCCCGATCCAAGCATGTTCTGCTCCTGTTAGGTTTGATGAAGAACATTCTGCGTTTTCGTTTCGAAGAGCGCGTGAGGTATCGATTGCGCTCTGCTAATTCCCTTCCAGAGGCGGGTTTTGTGTCGCGAGGAGCAACTACTTTTGACATTTTTCGACGAGGGGTCTCGCCAGTTGAAACTGATCCGGGCGAGCCTAGCGATTCTGGGCGCAGAATAGAACCGTCGACCGTTTCTCTGATCGTAGATTAAGCGTAGAGATCAGCGTGAAGATCCTGCGATCTCAAATCGCCTGCCGCGTTTCGGGATCAGGGCTTGTTCCGGGCGATTTTTCCGTCGCGAAATGTCTTTCGCAGAACAGAGAGGAACATTTTCTCAGTCAGCTTACCCGTCTGAGTATTCCGTGGACTAGGATGATAGGAGCAAATGATTAGAGGAATCCCGTCGCCAAGCCTCAAGGCCTTTCCATGGCCGAATTTTGCGGAGGATTGCGGGAGATTGTACTTGTTCCGAATTGTTCTGATTACAGTGTTGAAAGCAAACTGTCCCAGGCAGAGAATTGCCTTCAAATCTTCTAGCGAGTCTATTTCGGTGGCGAGGTACGCGGAGCAGTTCGTTGTCTCTTCTGTCGATGGCTTGTTGTCGGGCGGAGCGCACTTGACCGCGGCTGTCACGTACGCGCCTTTTAGTTCCAGCCCATCCTCTAGGTTCTGTGACGTGAGCTGATTTGCAAGACCCATCTTGTAGAGGGCTTTGTAGAGGAAGTCGCCGCTTCGATCTCCAGTGAAGACCCGGCCCGTCCGGTTCCCTCCATGCGCCGCCGGGGCCAGACCGACGATCAACAACGAAGCGTCCGGGTCCCCGAACCCGGGAACGGGCCTACCCCAATAATGCCAGTCTATGAATTCCCTTCTCTTGCTGCGCGCGACCTCTTCGCGATACTCAACCAAGCGCGGGCATCGCCGACAATCGACGACTTGGTTCCTGACTTTGAGGAGCAGGTTCTCAGAGGACAGGATCGTACCCGCTATTTCTTGAGTTGCTGAAACTTCCAAGTATCAAGGTTCTCGTGAATAGCTGAGACCCACGTCAACGATACCTGTTCGGGTATGGTCAGGAGAACCTTTCCGATATGTTTGCACAACTGGCGGGTCTCGATCGCGCGTTCCCAATCACCACAATCGTGAACGATCGTCTTTGAAGCCATGTCCATTTTGAGCGTGTAGTCTCTGATCTCAGCGGCAATGGTTTTCGGGTTGGCCTCTTTGATCTTCACGTCTTCATCCGGAATTGTGAAGGATCTAGCAAGTCGTGTCTCGCCCATCACCGACCCTAGAAGGTCTACGATCTTTGCTCGGTCTTCGCCTCCCCTAGTAAATTCCCCAAGCCCTACCGGTTTCTCCTTCGCCTGCTTCAGGTGGGTTCTCGCGCGTTTGAGCGCCTCTTCCTGCGCTGGGGTGAGTTTGTCCAGCATCTTCAGGATGCTGAGCGCGTTCTCTACTGCGTATCCATGAAAGTGGTTGTTGAAGTAGCCATACGTGGTTTTTGTCGAGCCTTCGACCTCTTTCACCTTGGGCAGCCAATCGGCCAATTCTTTCTCGGTGTAATGGTAGTCATACCAGGGTCTCTGGCCACGGCCATGCCAACGAATGTAAGCAAAGTCGGCTGTCACATGAACCTCAGGCGGTAGAAGTGGCTCGTCAACAATTGTGTAGGCGACGTTGTATTTGGAAAGAATCTTCCAAGTCTCGTCTCGTAGCCAGGATTTGTGCCGGAATTCTATAGCGTACTTGAAGCTGTGAGGTAAGAGTGAGAGGAATTCTTCGAGATGGTTAGAGTCATACTTGTATCTCGGAGGCAGTTGGATGAGTAAGCAACCTAGCTTGCCACTGTTGTTCAACGGAAGCATCAGACTGGCGAATTTGTCTAGTTCTTCTTCGATCGGCTTTCCGAGTGCTTCCAGTCTCTCATGGGTGATGGTCTGCGGAAGTTTGGCGTTGAATACGAAGTTGCGTGGGGAGTATCTGTCCCATCCTATCACCATGCCTTCTTTCGGAAACGCATAGAACGTGGAATCGATCTCTACTGTCGGGAATATTTTGCTGTAGAATCCGAGCTTGCTCTCGGTTGAAGTAGGGTAGAATACGGCGACCCATTCAGCATATGACCAGCCGGAAGTCCCGAGGAGGAATCGGCCTGTGTTCGCCAACCTCTATCCTTAGTAACTGGGATCGGAGTGGATTCTTGAAGATATGTCTCAGCTATTGGTTGGAGCGGGAGGCTGGGCCTACTTCCAGGTTCCTGGAACAGATAGCCTCGAAGCTTATTCTCAAGCCTTCGACTTTGTCGAACTGAACAGTAGCTACTACGAACTACCGGCCATTTCCTCAGCGTCTGAATGGCGAAAGAGAGTCCGAGGCGAATTTCGTTTCTCGGTGAGATGTCCCCGGATCCTCGTTGATCACTATGGCCTAAACCTTCTCCCCGGAACTCGTTCGCTCCTAGAGAGACTCGAGGAAGTTTGTAAACAGCTTGAGGCGGAGGTCATGACGGTTCTGATTAGTGCTAGTTCGCCGATCGAACAAAGCGAACTTGCTGCTAGAGTTAGAGATTTTCTTGGAACATTCAGTTCTGACGGGACTGCTGTGGCGGTCGAATTCAGAGGAGTGAGACCCTCGGACGAGGTTTTCGACATTATGAAAGATTCGGGGGCGATTCACTCTGTCGATCTCTCGAATAGCGAACCTCGTTATGAGGGAAGAGTGTTGTACAGTCGGCTTTTTGGAAAGGGCGAGGAGAACATCTACGAGTTTGACGACAGGGAGCTGAAGGAGATCGCCAAGAAGGCTTCAGCCCCGAAATTCGAGAAGAGCATCCTTGCCTTTCACGGGGTCCGGATGTACCGGGACGCGGGACGAGTCAAATCATTCATCGAGAAAGGATACTTTCCCAAGATAACAAGTGGCGTCGGAGCAGACTCGATCCGCGAGGTGTTGAGCGAGGACGCGAGATTTCCAACGACCAAGTCTCGTCTGTTGAGAGATCAGGGATGGAAGGTCTTTCAAGACACCGAAGAAGTGAGGAAGATCTCTACTGTTCTAGAATCGTTGCCAGAGGGAGAATTCGGCAGCCTCGACGATCTGATGGCGAAGCTTCGAAGCAACTAGGGCCTCTTCCTGCCTTGAAGAATCTCATTTTTCTACGGGCAGGTTCCTTCGAGCCGACCACTCGTGCCACGATCCAATGTAGTTCTTGACGTTTTCGTATCCGATTGACCGGAGGGCATAGTATGCCGCTGCGGCTCGAGCTCCGCGATGACAGTAGGTAATCACGGGTCGATTCTTGTTCAATCCCTTTTCCTTCAGAGCGCTGGCGATCTCGGCTCTGGTCTTGAATCTCTTCCCGTCTTGGAGGAAGTAGGTCCATTCAAGCCATCGAGCACGGGGAATCCGTCCCCGGCGTTTGTCGCAGTCTCGTCCTTCTTTTCCTGTGAATTCTCTTTCGCTGCGCACGTCCAAGATTAGAGATGATCGACCTGTGCGAATCTCGTCGGCAGTAGCGAGGAGTTTTGAGGTAGGTCTGATTCGGAAGGTCTTCCGATCTGGTTTTACGGGTTTGTTTTCAACTGGGAGGTGAGATTTGCGCCAGGCACGGAATCCTCCTTCGAGGAGAGAGATTTTGTGTGCGCCTGCGTAATCGAGCATCCACCCGACTCTTGCAGCCCGCATTCCGAAACCAGTTTCGTAGACAACTACCGTCTCTTTCCCGGTTAGTCCCATGTTTCCAAGGGTCTTTCCGAGATCGTCCTGGAATTTTCGGAGGCCTTTCCGGTCAGTTCCGGGAACGAAGTAGTGGAACAGGTCTGCATGAATCGCTCCGGGGATGTGCGACTTGACGTAGGAGTTCCTTGTTCTGGTATCTAGAATTGCCAGGTTTTTCGATCGTCGATGGTCGTTTAACCAGTCTGTGGTGACGCTGACTTTCAGTGTCTTCGCTGTTCCTCGATTATTCCGGCTTTAAGATTTGGACTTCAACTGTTGCTGACCGTTTGAACTTCTGTGCGTCTTGCTCTGATCCCACTATTACTCCATAGTGCATTGGTATTGCCAGTTTTGGCTCTACCATCTTCGCCGCTTGAGCTGCTTCCTCTGCCGTCATAACATACGTTCCGCTCACCGGGAGTAGGGCGACGTCAGCTTTGATTCCCTTCATCTCTGGGATTGCATCAGTGTCTCCGGCATGGTAAACTCTCACACCTTTGATTCCAATAATGTAGCCCGCTTTTCCATCCTCTTTCGGATGGAAGACCTTTCCGGGCTCACGGAACTTGTTCAAGTTGTAGGCGGGCATGACGTCGATTGAAATGTCTCCCAGTTTGAGCTTGTCGCCAGGTTTCACAGCTTTTACTTCTTTGACTTTGAGGCTGGACAGTTCTCTCTTGACAGCTGGGATGGTTACGATGGTCGTGTTTTCGTTGACGACTTTCTTGATGTCCTCTATTGAGAGGTGGTCGTAGTGTTCATGAGTGATGAGTAGAATGTCGGCTTTCTCCGGGATTGGACGGATTTTGAAGGGGTCGATTATTACAGTCTTCCCATTCTTGATCCGGAAAGAGTCGTGTCCTAGCCAGCTTATC
>DASPWY010000065.1:0-4819 GCA_035637575.1 Bathyarchaeia archaeon | reverse complement strand
GAAGATCCGAGTAGCCGCCAAGTTCATGGCGCGGTTCGAACCGGGCCGAGTGTTGGCCGTGTCATCGAGACTCTATGGCAAGACTCCAATCGACAGATTCGCGGAGCTCACTAAGGCCATGCCGATAGTCGGCCGATTCATGCCCGGCCTCATATCCAACCCTCTACAGCCAAAACACGCCGAACCACAAGTCGTACTAGTTACGGACCCGAGGGCGGACTGGCAAGCCATCAAAGAAGCAACGGCGGTCGGAATACCCGTTATTGCTCTTTGCGATACGGACAACGTATTCTCAGGAGTCGACCTAGTCATCCCAGTGAACAACAAGGGACGGAGAGCATTGGCGGTAGTCTATTGGCTGTTAGCTCGCCAAATTCTTAGAGAGAGAGGAGAGATTCCACAGGATGGGACCATCCCGTTGACGATAGACGATTTCGAGACGAAGCTCGCCGCCATGCCGGTTGGACGAGCTTCAGGTGGCGAGGCGTGAAGAAGCGCCACCCAGCCCAAGCAGGCACATTCTACCCGGACACTGAAGGAGCCCTGAGAACCCAGATCCAGCAGTCGTTCCTCCATCCCTTGGGACCAGGAGCCATACCGACAATTCCTGGAACCCGAAACCAGAACCTTCTCGGATTAATCGTTCCACATGCAGGTTACAAGTACTCTGGACCAGTCGCGGCTCATAGCTACTACCAACTCGCGCAAGCAGGAATCGTTGAATCCGTAATCATTCTCGGACCTAACCACACGGGGCTTGGAAGTGGAGTTTCGACAATGATCGAAGGTGAATGGAGCACTCCTCTAGGAGATGTGCCTATTGATACAGATCTCGCGCGAGAAATCGTCGATAGCTCCCATCTAATAGATGTCGAGGACGAAGCTCACAGAAACGAACACTCCATCGAAGTCCAGCTACCATTCTTACAATTCATCTATCCAAGACGATTCAAATTTGTCCCGATCTGCATGATGCTCCAAGATCTGAAGACCAGTATCGAGGTCGGCGAAGCCGTAGCAAGAGCCGCAGAGAAACATCGTGCAGTCGTGATAGCTTCCTCCGACTGGACACACTACGAACCACAGGAAGAGGCGAAATCCAAGGATAAACAAGCAATCGAGGCGGCGCTTCAACTGGACGAGAAGAAATTCCAAGAGATCATCGAAGAACGCTCAGTCTCGGCTTGCGGATACGGTCCGGTAACTGCAATGATCCATGCGGCCAAACTCTACGGGGCAAAAAGTGGGAATCTGCTTTCCTATCAGACTAGTGGAGACGTCACGGGAGACAAGAGCGCGGTTGTAGGCTACGCCGCTGCTTCATTCGAGAAGTGAAGAGTCCTCGCGCTCGACCAGCGATCCTTCGCCCGCAATTGCACGAGCTCCAGGTAAGATAATCCTGGCGGGAGAACACTTCGTAGTCCTAGGCGCACCTGCTGTCGCTATGGCGATCAACCTGTACTCTCACGTCCAAGTGGTACCAAAGAGCGGTTCCGGGGTAAGCGTTACGGCGGACATTCCACTTCGATTTCTAGCTGGGAAATCAGGAAACCCAGTAGTCACTGATCCCGTAGAACTTCTACGCCCCCTTCAACTGGCCGCCGAAGCGACACTGAAACATGTTGGGAGCAATAATCACGCGCTTCAAGTAAATGTAGAGTGCGAGATTCCTGTCGCCGCAGGCCTCGGCTCGTCAGCATCCACAACCGTAGCAATCATTTCGGCTGTCGCAAGGTCCAAGGGAATAGAACTGAGCAAAAAGAAAATCTTCGAGCTCGCATTTGTCCCGGAGAACTTCCTCCACGGAAAACCCTCCGGAGTCGACCAGGCAACCTGTATCTATGGAAGTACAATACAATTTAGCCGGCCCTCAAATGTGAAGACTGTTCGACCGAAGAAGGACCCCATTCTCCTAGTCTGTGACACCGGTATTCACCATGCAACCAGAACACTCGTCGGAGGTGTTGTTCAGAAATCCAAAAATGAGAAGAAAAATTTTCGAAACTACCTCGCAAAAGTTCGAGAGATTTCCAGTGGAGTTGCCAGGTCCTTGAGAGAAGGCGACGACGATCATCTAGGCACACTCATGGATCAGAATCATGAACTTCTCCGAAAGATCGGGGTCTCACATCCTAAACTCGACCACCTCGTCGAAGTAGCAAGACGAGCGGGCGCGTTAGGAGCAAAGCTGACCGGGGCCGGGGGAGGAGGCTGCGTGATTGTCCTTAGCCCGAGCAGGGTTGTCCGAGATAGGATCGCTCGCGTCCTTAGAAGAGAGGGGGGGACGCCGTACAAGATTTCGATGGACACTAGTGGTGTAGACTCATGGCCAGCCTAAGCTTAGATTGTCAGAAGGCTGCAGTAGAAGATCGAGAGTTCAGTCTCATAGCCAGCTGATACATGCTTAACCCATAAAGCGCGTTGAAAAGATACTTGGAATTACTTTATCATGTGGCAAGTGACGATTCTGTTTTCGGATCGATAGAAAGATCAAAGGCTCATCAAGACGAAACTCTTCACAGGTCCGGGATGATCTTCTTGATCCGTTCCGATGGCAAGATACTTCTTCAACTTCGTAGTCCCAGCAGTGCAACTTTCCCGGGCCGCTGGGATTCTTCCAGCTCTTTCCATGTCACGTTCGGAGAATCCTACGAACAGGCAGCAAGACGTGAACTCAAAGAAGAGACGGGAGTCTCAGCATTCCTCACGTACCTCGGAAAGTTCGCATACCATGTCCGACCCCGAGAACGAAATCGTGGCGGTATTCTCATGTAGAAGTGAATGACCCTATCAGAATTGATCATTCGGAATCGTCTGAAGCATCATTCCACCTAAGAGACGATGTTAACGTAATAGCTGCATGTGAAACGGCGGCGCCATGGCTTGCAAAGGGATGGAAGATACTAGCGGACCCAACTATCGCTCCAGAGTAAACAAGAGGCCGATTATTAATCCTCGATGGTGAAGAAAGGTTTTATGGTCTCAGAAAAATGAGTTCAAACATGTCCGAGATGGTTGTCCTCGTTGACGAGATGGATCATCCGATTGGTTACGAGGAGAAGATGAAGGCTCATTCCGATGGTGGAAAACTGCACCGAGCATTTTCCATTTTCATTTACAATTCCAAGAATCAGATGCTTCTTCAGTTGAGGTCAAATGCAAAACACCATTTTCAGAACCTTTGGAGCAATGGATGTTGCAGTCACCCCAGAAAAGGCGAAGAGCTGGACAAAGCTGCCCATAGAAAACTGAAACAGGAGTTTGGATTTGATACAAAGCTGAAGGAGGTCTTCAGCTTCGTATACAAAGCGGACGACCCAAAGAGCGGGCTAACGGAACACGAGTTTGATCACGTGTTCCTCGGGGAATACAACGGCGTTCCAAAGCCAAATCCTCAAGAAATTGACGATTGGAAATGGGTCACTCCAACAGAACTCAAACAGGATCTCAGCAAGAATCCTGAACATTACACTCCCTGGTTGAAGCCGGCCTTCGATGGGCTGGTCGAGCGAAACGGGATCAAGCTATAGACCAAGGGCATCTTCAGTGTTAATCCTGAGTTTGATTCTAGGAGAATGCTAGATTGGAAGTGAAGAGTTTGGCTAGAGGATCGAACCTTGGTTCGTTTTACAAGCTGTCGGTCGAAGAACGACTGCGCATCGTTCAAGAGTTCTCCGGACTCTCAGACGAAGAAGTACACACACTCAAAACTGGGGCTCTGCCGGTCCCATCCGCACAGCGAATGATCGAAAACGTCGTGGGCTTTCTGCCCTTACCACTAGGAATCGCCGTGAACTTCCTCGTCAACGACAAAGACTATCTCATACCAATGGCGATCGAGGAACCCTCGGTGGTTGCTGGAGCCAGTCACGCCGCCAAGATGGCAAGGGCCAAGGGCGGGTTCAAGACCAGTAGCACCGAGCCGATCATGATTGGACAAGTACAACTTGTCAAATGCCCATCACCAAGAGACGCGGAGAAAGCAATTCTCTCCTCTAAGCAGGAGATCCTGAGCAAGGCGAACCAGCAGGACCCTACACTTGTCTCTAAAGGCGGGGGCGCAAAGGATCTACGCGTCAGAATACTCCCCTCACTCGCAGGCACAATGGTGATCGCCGAATTACTCGTCGATTGTCGAGACGCTATGGGAGCTAACGTCGTCAACACGATGGCAGAAGCAGTAGCTCGGATCTTGGAGAAGCTGTCTGGAGGAAACGCAAATCTCAGAATCATGTCCAATCTAGCAGATCGGCGAATCGCTAGAGCGACAGCGCACTTCTCGAAAGATGATCTAGGCGGGGGGGAAGTTGTCGACGGAATCGTGCAGGCCTATGCTTTTGCGGCCGCGGATCCGTACAGGTGTGCCACTCACAACAAGGGAGTAATGAATGGCGTCACCGCGGTCTGCCTCGCGACAGGAAACGATACTCGCGCGATAGAGGCAGGCGCACATGCTTACGCGGCCAGGACAGGACACTATTCACCTCTGACACGCTGGAGTAAGGATGAGAATGGTGACCTTGAAGGATTCATAGAGATACCCGCCGCTGTTGGGATAGTAGGAGGAATAACCTCCGTACATCCAGCAGCAAGGATCAGCCTAAAGATTCTACGAGTTAAGACTGCAAAGGAACTAGGAGAAGTTATGGCAGCCGTCGGCTTGGCGCAAAACTTAGCAGCACTCAGGGCTTTGGCCGCAGAGGGAATCCAGCGAGGTCACATGTCTCTCCATGCAAGAAACATCGCCGCCATGGCTGGAGCTGAAGGAGACATGATCGACGAGGTCGCTGCAGCGATGGTAGAAGAGAAGAAGGTGAGA
>DASPWY010000064.1:0-13576 GCA_035637575.1 Bathyarchaeia archaeon | reverse complement strand
GCGTTCGACACTCTCTCCACTCTGCTCGCCTACAACTCGGAAGAACTCTGTGTCCGCTTCATGAAGTCGCATCTCGCCAGGATGAAGAGACATGGGAATATAGGCGCATACGCCATAGAAACGGGCATCCACAGCAACTCGTTCTACAACGAGGTCAAGGCATCATTCGATGGCGTTATTGAGTTGAAACTCGAGGAGATGGACGGAGAACTACGCCGCTTCATCCGAGTATACCGATACAGAGGAAGTCATGAGACAAAATGGTTCAGGCTGCTCATCGGACCAGACCGAGGAGTGAAGATCTATTGAAGTGTAAGATCGCGACAGCTAATCGTAATCAGCACGATACCATCGGACATGTTAACCTTCTCACAGAAGAAGGGTACAATCTGCTTAAATTGGCTGTAAAGGCTGGAGCAATACAGTGACGGCCGTGGAGCCGACTGGGATCAAGGTCTTAGACGACCTTCTAGGAGGTGGACTTCCCAGACCATCCGCAGTTGGAATAATCGGCGCCGTCGGCAGCGGCAAGTCCAGCCTTGTCCGGCAGCTAGCGGTTACAATGCTCGAACGAGACTTTCGAGTCCTCTACTATGCAATAGACGAGTCCGCAGAAGACGTCAGGGAGAGCGTCGCCACTTACGGAATAGACGTGGGCAAGTACGAGTCTGAGGGCAGACTCTCATTCATCGACATATTCGCTCTGGGGGTTGAGCGGCTCGCCGAAGCCTACCCTGTAGAAGAGCCGGAACAGATTGTTGACAGCACGTTCAAGTTCTCGGACCTTGTCGCTCAGGGCCGAAGCTTCACCCTGAAACATCTCGGCAAGAAACAGTTCGTCATAATGGACTCGTTGACGCCTTTCTTCCTAATGGTCGAAGCGAAGCGAGTCTTCCAGTTCGGACAAGTACTCAAGTACGCTACACGTTTCGCCAAAGCCATAGGAGTTGCAACCCTCCATACGAAGGTCCTTGACGAGACGATTGAGAACGCCATGGTCAACTTCGCTGACGTTGTTCTTGACCTGGAAAGGCGCAAAACGGCTGAAGGACCACTTGCGCGCGGCGGAACCTTGCGACTCGTAAAGATGGGCAAAAACCCAGTCCCCTCGAGAGGCTACTACTACGAGATGACGCCTCAGGGAATAGCCATCAGCACAGCTCCACCTATCTAGCCAAGCCGTCGAATGATTATTCGCCGGTCTTCTATCTAGTTGGCCATTTTCACCATCGGAAGTATGAGACGATTCTATGCTTTGTCCCCGAATCCACTCTCGTTTTGCGGCGAAGCAGTAGGCTCCTAGCCCAGATATACCAGCGGTCGGTTCACAGCCGCTCATGGCGACGAAGTCCATTGAGGCCGCGATATCTAGCGATGAGATGCAGGTGGCCGAGTTTAATTCCGAATATCTTGGAGTCAGCCACTTCCAGCTCATGGAAGCAGTCGGGGCGAACATCTCACGAGAAATAGCTGCGCGGACAGCAACCAAACCTAACCCAAAGATACACATCATATCCGGTCCCGGCAAGAATGGCGGCGACGGCTTCGCAGTAGCCCGACACCTCGCTTCACAGGGACTCAAAGTCCGAGTCACACTAGTCGGCCGACCCAACGATGTGAAAGACGAGGCAGCAAAACAACAACTCAACACAATCATCCAAATGAACGACAGCATACAATTCGAGAGTCTCTCCGATTCGTCCCAGCTAAGGCCGGTTGAGGCCGACATTATTCTCGATGCGATTCTAGGCTATGGAGTCCAGGGAGATCTTCGCCAACCACTCCTAGGCGCAGTTCGAATCATCAACAGATCCAGAGGATACAAGATCGCCCTCGACTTGCCCTCCGGACTGGACAGCGACACAGGCGAACCACATGGAGAAGCAGTCAAAGCGGACATGACAATTTCACTGCACAAAATCAAACAAGGACTCGTCAAGGGAAGAGAATACGCCGGAGAAACTATCTCACTATCCATCGGAATTCCCCCTGAAGCGGAGATCTATACCGGACCAGGCGACTTCAAGACCCTATGGAAACCACGCCCTGCTAACGCCCACAAAGGCGACTACGGACGACTACTCATAATCGGCGGTAGCGAAAACTTCACAGGCGCACCCGCCTTCTCGGCGTTAGCGGCTACTAAATGCGGCACAGATCTAGTCTACGTTGCTTCCCCGACAAAAACTTCAGAGATAATCGCATCATACTCACCAGACCTAATAACCATCAAACTCCCAGGCGAACACCTCAACCTCAAAGATCTCCCCGAACTCGAAAGATGGATGAGTTCCGCTGACGCAATAGTTCTCGGACCCGGAATCGGGCTGCATGAAGAGACAGTAGACGTTGTCAAGAAGCTAATCACACAAACCGGCGAACTGAACAAGCCTCTAGTCCTAGACGCGGACGCGCTGAAAATATTCGGCCGAAGCCGGAGACGGCTCAACAGTCCAGCCGTCCTCACACCTCACGCCGGAGAATTCGCCCAAGTATTACAGCGGAAGATCAGTCCAGAAATCTCCCTCCGACAAGAAGCAACAACACAGCTAGCCAAAGAAACAGGAGCGACGGTAGTATTGAAAGGAAATGTCGACATCGTCGCAGACCCCACGCGTCTGAAACTCAACAAGACGGGAAACCCCTACATGACAGTCGGTGGCACAGGCGACGTTCTAACGGGCATAATCGGCGCACTCTTAGCACAACACATCGAACCGTTCAGAGCGGCGACGGCCGGCGCATTTCTCAACGGCCTTGCAGGAGACATGTTGATGAAGGAGAGAGGACCAACGGTCACACCGCTAGCACTAGTAGATTTCATCCCACAGGCGATCAAGTATTGCATAGACGGACCACCGTATCCAAGAATCCGGAACTAGAAGAACAATCATCACCACGGGTTATGATCTACGACTACCACCAAGACGACCCCAGCAAGTGCACCTCTGCAAAACTCCAAAAATTCCACCTAGCCCGACAGCTCAATTCTCTAAAACAGATTCCCCGATCAGCCGTAGTACTCAATCCATCAAGCAATCGCACGTTATCGTTTGAGGATCGCACTTTGATAGAACAATATGGCCTAGTGGGACTAGACTGCTCCTGGAACCTGTCGGAGAATGTTCTTCAAACTAACATCAAAGGCGAAAGCAGGAGACTACCAACACTCCTAGCAGGCAACCCGACAAACTACAGCATCCGAGGAAGGCTCAGCACAGCAGAAGCAATAGCAGCAGCTCTAGTAATAACCGGATTCGAGAAAGAAGCCCAGCATATTCTCGCCGTCTTCAACTGGGGGAACACTTTCCTCACACTCAACAAACAACCCTTAGAAACATACTCTCGTACTCCTGCCGACGGGATGAGTAAGCAGGAACAAGAGTACTTCCCACCGTCCAGAGCCTAAATGTTTATATCAACTACGCAGGCAAGGCCGGAGTTTGGTAGCATTAGCAGGTCGAATAGTAGAAGCCCACGGTACCCGGCGGCGGCGTCAATCCGACGCTTAGGGCGTTACGCCTGTGTATGAAAGATTGACCTCCACTGTGGGCGAAAGAATATGCGGACCAAAAAAACCCGGGGCAAAGAATACCCTGGAACGTTTCGGTCCAAGGAAGGCTCGTAGCCACCTGCTAAACTCCAGCCAATTCCTGCAGATTGATGTGATAGGCGTCCATAACTCCTATCGTTCCAACTCCGCTTGATCCTGGCGGACCCAACTGCTATCGGGATGAGACTAAGCCATGCGAGTCGCACGCTTCCAGGCCAATGTGGGAGCGTGGCGTACGGCTCAGTAACATGTGGCTAACCTACCCTCCGGACCGGGACAACTTCGGGAAACTGAGGCTAAACCCGGATAGATGGAGAGGCCTGGAACGGTTCTCCGTCGAAATAATCCTAGGACCATGCTTTCTAGGACTGCCAGAGGATGGGGCCGCAACCGATCAGGTCGTTGGTGAGGTAACGGCTCACCAAGCCTATAACCGGTACGGGCCGTGAGAGCGGGAGCCCGGAGATGGGCACTGAGACAAGGGCCCAGGCCCTACGGGGCGCAGCAGGCGCGAAACCTCTGCAATGCGCGAAAGCGTGACAGGGTCATCCCGAGTGCCATCCGCTGAGGAAGGCTTTTACCCGGTCTAACTCGCCGGGAGAATAAGGGGAGGGCAAGTCTGGTGTCAGCCGCCGCGGTAATACCAGCTCCTCGAGTGGTTGGGACGATTATTGGGCCTAAAGCGTCCGTAGCCGGCTGGAAAAGTTCTCCGTAAAATCCAACGATCCAATCGTTGGCTCGCGAGGAATACTTTCCGGCTTGGGGGCGGGGGAGGTCGGCGGTAGTCCCGGGGTAGGGGCGAAACAACGAAGAACTCGTTTCGCAGTCTTATAATCCCGGGAGGACCACCAGTGGCGAAGGCGGCCGACTAAAACGCGCCCGACGGTGAGGGACGAAAGCTGGGGGAGCGAACGGGATTAGATACCCCGGTAGTCCCAGCTGTAAACGATGCAGGCTAGGTGTTAGGACGGGTACGGCCCGTTCTAGTGCCGCAGGGAAGCCATTAAGCCTGCCGCCTGGGGAGTACGGCCGCAAGGCTGAATTCTCGTCCGGCAGAAAACCGCGCTTGACGAGACAGTTTACTTAAAGGAATTGGCGGGGGAGCACCACAAGGGGTGAAGCTTGCGGTTTAATTGGAGTCAACACCGGGAACCTTACCAGGGACGACAGTTGGATGAAGGTCAGATTAAAGGTCTTACCGGACTAGCTGAGAGGAGGTGCATGGCCGTCGCCAGTTCGTGCCGTGAGGTGTTCTCTTAAGTGAGAAAACGAACGAGACCCGTGCCCTTAGTTGCCATCGTATTCCTTCGGGAATGCAGGCACACTAGGGGGACTGCCTCCGCTAAGGGGGAGGAAGGAGCGGGCCACGGCAGGTCAGTATGCCCCGGATTCCCTGGGCCACACGCGAGCTGCAATGGCTGGGACAATGAGCTCCGACCCCGAAAGGGGAAGGTAATCCCCAAACCCAGCCTCAGTTGGGATTGAGGGCTGCAACCCGCCCTCATGAACATGGAATCCCTAGTAACCGCGTGTCATCATCGCGCGGTGAATACGTCCCTGCTCCTTGCACACACCGCCCGTCGCTCCACCCGAATTTGGTTTTGGTGAGATGCAGCCTTGTTGGTTGCCTCGAACCTAAGCTAGGTAAGGGGGGAGAAGTCGTAACAAGGTGGCCGTAGGGGAACCTGCGGCCGGATCACCTCCTTAGACATCGCAGGGATGGCTGGAGGGCAAAAGAACGGCTACGAGCCTATCAAAATGCAACTCTCAAGACCTGTCTTGAGAGTGAAGAAGGCGAGAGTGAGACCCTGGACAGGACCAGGGTCCACGATGAAGTGCTGTGTAGAGGAAGCCTCAGAAAATTTGACGCGAATCGAACGTGGGTTCCTAAAGGGCTCGGCATGATACGCCACCTGAAGGATGGCTCGGCTTGGGCGCTGACGAAGGGCGTGGCAAGCTGCGATAAGCTCCGGGTAGGCGCACGCAGCCTTCGATCCGGAGATTCCCGAATGGGACTTCCCACCCCGGGTGATACCTGGGGTACTCCCATATGGGAGGGGGAACCCGCCGAACGGAAGCATCCAAGTAGGCGGTGGAGGAGAAATCAATTGAGATTCCCAGATTAGCGGCGAGCGAAATGGGAACAGTCCAAACCGAACCCTGACAGGAAACTGTTGGGGGATGTAGTGTTGTAGGGCCCGGCCGCTTCCTCGTTGCTGAAATCGAAATGGCCTGGAACGGCCTGCCGTAGAGGGTGATAGCCCCCTAGACTTAAGGCAACAGGATTAGGGCTGGAGTCCCTGAGTACCGCGCCCCGACATGGGCGCGTGAATCTGGGAGTAAGCAACTTCCAAGACTAAAGACGTCCCAAGACCGATAGCGCACTAGTACCGCGAGGGAAAGCTGAAAAGTACCCCGGAAGGGGAGTCAAAAGTGCCTGAAATCAGGTGGTTACAGACGTGTACGGTCCGTAAGGGTAGATCCTCCCTGAAGGAGGCCGTGGTAACGCGGCATTACGAAGGGAGGGGACTAGGATCGTACGATCCGTTTAGTACCATGGGCCGGGGAGTTCATCTATGTGGTGAGGCTAAGAGCGTAAAGGCTCGGAGCCGCAGGGAAACCAACAGTCCATAACGCGGATTCTGATGAAGCGTGAGGGACGAGGTCTGAAAGGGCCTGGAATCACATGGATGACACTAGAAACCGAGTGATCTAGCCCTGAGTAGGATGAAGCCGGGTGAAAGCCCGGTGGAGGTCCGAATGGGTGTTGACGTGCAACTCACTCCAATAACTTGGGGCTAGGGGCAAAAGACCAATCTAACTCGGTGATCGCTAGTTCCCGCCGAAATATCTCTCAGGATAGCCCGGCCGGAGGTTGCTGGTGGGGTAGAGTCCTGATTGGGGAACAAGGATTCGAAAGGATCCACTCTCCATTCAAACTTCGAATCCATCAGCGCTGTAGATGGCCGGAGACGGGCCGTGGGCGTAAGGTCCATGGCCGCGAGGGGAACAACCCAGGCTTGGGTTAAGGCCCCAAAGTCCTGGCTAAGTGTAGAAATAGAAAGCCGTCCTCAACCCGAGACAGCTGGAAGGTAGGCTTAGAAGCAGCCATCCTCCAAGCAGTGCGTAACAGCTGACCGGCCGAGGTTGGGGGCGCCGAAAATATACGGGGCTAAGCCAGGCGCCGATACCCAGGGTCACGGAATCACATCCGTGGCGGTAGGCGGGCGCAGCGTTCGGGTGGAAGCTGGGCCGTGAGGTCCAGTGGACCGTCCGCTGTTGCAGATCCCGGTGGTAGTAACAGCCATAGAGAGGTGAGAATCCTCTCCGTCGAAGGGGCCAGGGTTCCCCGGCAATGCGTCGTCAGCCGGGGGTAAGTCGGTCCTAAGACAGACCTTAACCGGATCTGTCGAAAGGGAAACCGGTTAAGATTCCGGTACCAGGGAGGTACACGCGGCAACGCAAGCTCTTGATCTGACGCTTCCGGATAGGCTGAGCGAGACTGTCGTCTCATCTAACCATTGAAGCCTGGGGAGTACCGTAACGGTGAGAACCAGGCGAAAATGGGAATGGCCCCCCGTCTTAGGGGGGTTCAGCTGATTCCAGGAGCCAAGGAAAAAGATCAGGGGATGGATCCTCCCTGTCCGTACCAAGATCCGACACAGGTGCCCCTAGGTGAGAAGCCTAAGACGTATCGGGTGTAACGTAGGCGAGGGAACTCGGCAAATTAGCCCCGTAACTTCGGGAAAAGGGGTGCCTGAACTCCTAGCTCTGCTGGGGGTTTAGGTCGCAGTAACAAGGGGGAGGCGACTGTTTACTAAAAACATAGGAGGCCGCAAGCGCGAAAGCGTGTAAACGGCCTTTGAGTCCTGGCCAGTGGCGGTATCTCAAACCTGGGTTCAACCGGGCGAAGGACCGCTAAACGCCGGGAGTAACTCTGACTCTCTTAAGGTAGCCAAATGCCTTGTCGGGTAAGTTCCGACGTGCATGAATGGACCAATGACCTCCCCGCTGTCCCCGCCTACGGCCCGGTGAACCCACATAACCTGGACGAACAGTCCAGGGACACCCAGCGGGGCGAGAAGTCCCCGTGGAGTTTTACTGCAGCTTGTCGCTGGGATGTGATTGCGGGTACAGAGTGTAGGTGGGAGCCGTCGAGGCCGGGGTCTTCGGGTCCCGGTGGAGGCACCAATGTAACACCACCTATCTGCGATTACATCTCTCACCAGAGTTTGCTCTGGAACAACAGCAAGTAGGCAGTTCGGCTGGGGCGGCACCCCCTCGAAAGAATATCGAGGGGGCCCTAAGCTCGACTCATCCGGGACAGAACCCCGGAGTAGAGTGCAAGAGCAAAAGTCGGGCTGACTGGATCCTCAACGGCAAGGGATCCAGAGGCGAAAGCCTGGTCTAGCGATCCTTGATGTCCCCTTTGCTGGGGGCTCGAGGTGACAGAAAAATTACCCCGGGAGTAATTGGCTCGTCTCCTCCGAGAGTCCTCATCGACGAGGAGGATTGGTTCTCCGTCGTCGTCCCTTCCCATCCTGGGTTCGCAGCAGAACCCAAGGGCGCGCCTGTTCGGCGATCAAAGGGGAATGCGAGATGGGTTTAGACCGTCGCGAGACAGGTCGGACTCTACCTGCTGGGTGTGCTGGTTGCCTGAGGGGAAGGCGCCCCTAGTACGAGAGGAACGGGGTATCGTAGCCTCTAGTTTACCGGTTGTCTGACAAGGCACTGCCGGGCAGCCACGCTATCGAGGATAAGGGCTGAAAGCATCTAAGCCTGAAACCTCTCCCGAAAATAGGCAACCATTCTAGTCCACTTGGACCACTGGCGACAGTGGTTTCGGACTGGACGAGGGCTCCCATAGAAGATGGGGTTGATGGAACCGGGGTGTACGCGTCGAGACTTCGGTCGAGACGTTCAGCCCGCGGTCCCCAATCGCCCAAGGTGCTGGTCCCTGGTGGGTCCACGTTCGGAGCGATATCAAGAACTGGGGCGGAATCTACACGGCACTTTCATGATTTTTCCTGAACTCTTATTCTGATCAGTCTATTAGCAGGTCCACGATTTTCTAGATCAGGGTGGCGAGTCGGTGAGCAGTCACAGAACCCATGGCGTAAGCTGTGTGTTTTGAGGAAACTCCACCCACAAGGCGGAAGCGCAACACGTAACGTGTCAGGCGAGAGCCTGTGTGGGAGCGCAGAAACGATACCCGTCCCGGTACCATGTGACGATGATGGGATGTTCTCCCGGGCGTCCCGGATGGAGGGCTGGACGCGGGATGAAACGGGCTACCATTGCGCTGTGAAAGGGGATGTAGACGCCCATGAGCTCCGCCTGAGGCGCGGGTTCCCCGATTAGACAGATGCTGCTACGAACAGAAGGTGGGTTACGGCCGACACGCCACCCACAAAAGTGTGAAGCAGTTTTTTTGCTCGGCCATGCCCCGGGGGGGTCGAGAAAAAGATAACAGAAAAAAATAGTTAGCAAGAAAAGGAGAGATAAGATCTCGGGACAAAGATGCAGTCAGTAGAGAAAGAAGGGAATCTGGAAAACTGGTTTCTGCGTCGCGAGACTAGCACGCATACCTATTTTTTTCGGATGAATGATTGCTAGCTTGGTATCAACAGAGTCGCGTCAAGAACCCCTTTCGCGTCTCGCTGTAGTCCCGTAGATTTTGCCATTGACATTGACCCTGAGGCTGTTTTCAAGGCGTTTTCCTTGGGACTCTCACGGAGCTAACACGTCTTCTAGGCCGGCCCGACGATCCTTCCTATTGCTAGACATTGGCGTACCTGAAGCATTTCGTGGTGTGATCATTTACCATTCCTACCGCCTGCATGAACGCGTAGCAGATAGTGGGCCCAACAAACCTGAAGCCTCTCTTGCGTAGCTCTTTGCTCATTCCATCGGACTCTCTGCTGGTCGGAGGAACCTGGCGGAGCGAGCTAAATTCGTGTTTGATCGGTCTACCACCAACGAACCCCCACACGTACTTGTCGAAGGACCCGAACTCTTTCGCCGTGATCAGAAACTGTTTGGCGTTTGTGATAGTCGCTTCGACTTTGAGACGGTTACGTATGATGCCTGGGTCGCCAAGTAGACGCTTGACATCTCTGTTCTTGTAACGGACAATTTTCGCAGGGTCAAAGCCATGGAATGCTCTGCGATAGTTTTCACGTTTGTTCAGGACCGTCTGCCATGTGAGTCCCGCCTGCGCACCCTCCAAGGTGAGAAACTCGAAAAGCAGCCTGTCATTGTGCACCGGGACACCCCATTCTCTGTCATGATATCGAATCATCAGTGGATTGTTGCTGAGGCTCGCCCAGTCACACCGCGTGGGAGGATGGGTCACACTTAATCAACCAGGTACACTTGTCGCTAGATATCTGAGGTTTACTAGTTGACATCCGTTGTGGAAGTCACGAAGCAGCACAAAGCCGCGGAATGGCTGTTGGACGGCGAGAACCCTGCGGTTCGGTACTGGACTCTTAGGGACATTCTTGGCAAGGCAGAAACTGACGACGAAGTCGTGCAGGCTCGAGAGCACATCGCGACTTGGACCCCTGTAGCTGAGTATCTGAGGGAACAACACTCTGACGGTTACTGGGGATTCGGGGAAGACGTCTACTGGCCGAAATGGACGGCAACCGTTTGGCCGTTGATACTGCTAGCGGAGATTGGTATACCTGGCTCGCATCCTTCGATCCGAAAAGCATGCGAATATTTTTTGAGAGTCATGGATACGCAGGATCGGCCTTGGCCTCAGCCGAAATATCCTGACGACGACCTACGAGGCTGGCGCGCAGTCTGGGAGCCATGCGTAACAGGTAACATGGCGCGGACACTTGCAGCACTTGGATACGGCGACGATCGCCGGGTTCGTGAAATGTTTGAGTGGTTAGTCAAGTATCAACGCGACGATGGTGGCTGGAACTGCGAGACTGAGGATTACAGGAACGGAGAGGCGGTTCATCATAGTTCTTTCATGTCGACAATCGAGCCGTTGTGGGCTTTCTCAACGGTCGATCGGCAAAAATGGCCGCGGGGAGGACGCGAGGCGGTGGAACGGGCTGCAGAGTTCATGCTGATCCATTGGCTCTACAAGAGTGACAAGACAGGGAAGGTCATCCGGCCAGAGTGGACCCAGCTGCACTTTCCAATGTTCTACTTTTACGATATTCTCCATGGATTGAGGATCTTGACCAAGCTTGGATACGGTGGCGACGAGCGGATGGTTGATGCGCGAGAACTGTTACTTTCAAAGAGGTTGGCTGACGGAACATGGTCATTGGAAGCATCGTATGTCCATGCTTTGAGACGAAATTTTGTGAAAGACCCTGCAACAGGTCATTGGGGGCAGGTCAGAGACGAGAAGCTTGATCCAGCTGAAGTCTACACTAAGGGTGGAAGCGTGGCAGAGACTCCAGCGATCTACGCGAGCCTCGGCGAGGTAGGGCGGTCCAACCCATGGATTACACTGAACGCTCTTCGTGCATTGAAGGGAGCAGAATTAGCATCATAAATGGCAGGGTCTTGGGAGAAGGCTGAGGATGCAGAAGAGCAAGGAAATATCGGAAAGGATTAGACCCCACATACTAATCAGGATCATAGAAGACTCGAAGATCCCACTTGAAGAAGAGCCTAAGCTCCAAAAGATCAAAAGAAAAGTGGAACACGACGAACAACTCTCTCGAGAGGATGAAGTCTTCCTCACCAGACTGGTCGTGAGGGCGAACGAATGGCAGAAGGGATTGAAGAACTCATCCGATACAGAGCCAGAGGACACCCTACCCGGATGAGAATTGGAGAGATGGCGAGTCAAAGAATGAGTTCAAAGGATGACGAAGCTAACGGGAGAGAGGACGAAGAAGAAGACGACGACGATGAACCAGAGGAGGAGACTGACGACGAATAGGAGGAACACGTTTCAGAGAAGATAGCGGAGAGAGAAAACGCCCAGGTTGGACAGCGATCTCTTCCTCATCGATGAGAACGGAGTTCTAAGATGAGCCTACTAGTCCTGGACTGAACACTCTGGTCAACTGCATGATTCTATCGTATGCTATCCGATGCCACAATTCTTGCCCGAACTAGCGAGTGAATGAATTCGGTTGCGACCGGTATTTCTCGGTTCAACTATTAGAAGTGAGCTTGAAGAAACACTGACTTTCAAGTCGAACCCGTCCTAACGCAATGTTGAATTGCTAATTCCACTCCTAGACGGATATGCTGGATTCTGACAAGGTCCCTGTTTCGCAGTCAGCACTGTTAGTGATCGACGCACAGGATTCGTTCAGGCTCGGTGCTCGCTGGGAGCGACGTAGCAATCCGGCTTTCGAAAAGAACGTCACTCAACTTGTCAAAGCATACCGGATTGCGCATTTGCCAGTCGTGTTCTTCTTGCATACTGACAAGGATGAAGGGTTCGCTCGAGACAGCCCATCATTCAAGCTGATGGACTTTCTCAAGCCGCGAGCAGACGAGCCGGTGATGGTCAAGAACACACGAAACTGTTTCACAAGCACCACGCTGCAACCGTATTTGATCGAAAAAGGTGTGAGACGCGTCAGCATCGCCGGCATACAGACAGAACAGTGCTGCGAGACAACAGCGAGGATCGCGGCCGACCTAGGCTACGCGGTAGACTTTGTCACGGAAGCGACGATGACTTTTCCAATCCCGAACTGGGACAAACCGGGTGAAGAACTCGGAGTCGACGCCATCCGCGAACGCACAGAATACGCCCTACGACGCCGTTTCGCGCGCATCACCACGGTTAACCAACTCACAAAAGAACTCAAAGCGGTCCAACCTCGAGGCTGAGTATTCGCCCGAGGAAAACGGCGGCTGTTATCCGAATCGACTGAGAGTATTTCCAGTCTTAGACCCTCAACCGACTATTGCTTGCTTATGTTGTTCGACCAGTTCTGGAAGGCTGGGTCGTTTCACGGGGTCCCGACGATGATTCTTCAATGTCGCATCTGGATGCCATTTTGTCGTGAAGGAAAAATAGCCTTCGAGTATTGGAAGCGTATCTTCCCCTTTCTCCGTGAGGAGCCAGCGGACAAGTTTCGGTCTCTCTTGGATGATAACGGGCGTGATGAGACCACTCTCCTCAAGCTCGTTCAGCCTCATGATGAGGACGCGCGCGGTCAGCCCCGGGAGACTCCGGAGAATCCGGTTGAAACGGTCGATGTGTTCTACTCCTATGCTTCTGAGAATGTGGATAGCCCACTTTCTTCCAAGCGTTGCCAGATCTATTCCGACTGGGCACTGTTTGGACCCTCGTGAGATTCTTGTCCTTCTTTTCGTCTCTTCCGCGGCGAGCATTTTCTCGCGCCTAGTATACTCCTGGTATCTTCCCCGTTCTTATATTGACTACGCGTGTCGCTTGGTTATGAGCTCGACGCGCGCGTCGTGGCCGGTTGTCGCGGGCACGTACCAGGTTGGCGATCCAAAGGCGCCAGTTGCCGTCTGTGCTCTTACATCAGAACGGTTGATGAGCCCCCTCGCGGGTCTTCCCGGAGTCGCGATCGCCGGCATCGTCTATACCGCTAATCTTGGAATTGCTCGAATTATACTCAATATCACAACGAATCCATCGATACGCTTCCTTCTCATCTGCGGAAAAGACTCAGCTCTCTTCCAACCGGGACAGTCCATCGTAGCGCTCGCGGAGCAAGGGGTCGATGATGCAAAGCGGATCATCGGATCAGCGGGCTACGACCCAGTTCTACCGACGATCACTCCAGAGCAAATTGATCAATTCCGCAAGCAGATCGAGGTTCTCGACTGGACCGGCGAAGAGGATCTTCGGACCCTTGAGGAACGGATCAAGAGTCTCTCGGCCCGCAACCCGGGAACTTTTAAAACGGATAAGAGCCTATCATCTACATCGGCAGCCGGAGAACGCTTCACGAGCATTCGGCCCGGGGGTCAACGTGAGCCCCTACTGTATGATCCTAAGGGATACTTCGTAATCAGCATAGATCCTGAACAGAAAGAGATCATCCTACGACA
>DASPWY010000063.1:0-22348 GCA_035637575.1 Bathyarchaeia archaeon | reverse complement strand
ACTAACCCTCGTTGAAGCCGCGATGAACCGTAACTCGCTGGGTCTCGATCTCGTCGAAGTCTCTCCCCAGTTGGATTCTGGACAGACAGCTGCCGTAGGTGCAAAGGTCATATTCGAGGCGATAGCAGCACTATCCTCTCGGAGCCCTACGAAGTGACCCTCGACAACTACTTCACGGCCTCAACGACCCGAGTCAAGGGCGACAAGAACGTCCCCCGGTACAAGTTCGAACGTCTGAAAGAAGCGGCAGAGAAGAAACTGAGCCTACATTCTCTTCGCTCAAAGGCGAACCTGAACGGGGTCAACATCGAGTTCCAGGGCAACAGCAAGCACCAGTACGATTTCTGGACCCTCAACTGGCATCAGGCATCACAAGCTTCGCCTATTCATTCGCGGGTCATTTCTGCAATCGGCGTAGAAGGCCGTGAGCCTTCAGCGTTCTACTGCCCCGAGACCCACGAGTCCCTCTTCTTCAACACTGAATACTACGGCCAGTGCAAGAGCTGGGCGCTCGGAATGGCGGCCGCGATTCTCGAACAAACAAAAAACACGCACTCGATACACGGCGCATGCGTCGATGTCGGGGGCAAGGGAGTCATCATAGTAGCCCCGACCGGCACAGGCAAAACAACTCAGGCATTCAAACTCATGGAACGGCCGGAAGGCAGGATCGTCGGAGACGACTGGGTCAACATCGACCACACCGAAGGCGAACGTCTCCGCTACTTAGTGGGCAAACAGCCCGAGAAGAGTCTCTACATGCGGACGGAGTCACAGCTCAACAAGCCCTGGCTGAGAAAAATCTTCGACGAGAGCAAATGCGAAAACGTCGTGATGAGTAAGAAGAACTGCGAATTCACGCAGGGTCCTACAGGATGCAAACTCACCAATCAGCGCTGCGTCTTCGACGACGGATATCAGTGGTGCTACTATGCGTTCGGCAATAGCAGAGCTCTCGTTCCGAGGGAACAATTGTTCGGCAAAGACAAAGTGGCCGACGAGGCCAAAATCCGACTCTTGGTCTTGCTACGACGTGATGAGAAGAGCCCGGAGGAGGTCAAGCTGAACTCGGATGAGGCGATCCAGGTTCTCCGGAAGGGCGAGTACATGATCCGTCCGGGAGCCGGACCCAAGGAATTATGGGGAAAAATAAGCAACGAACCTTGGTTCAACCCGTATCTGCTCCACCTTGACCACGCGCGTCAGGAGGAATTCTTCCGTAGAATGATCTCTTCGTTCAAGGTCAATTGCATACTCTTGAACACAGGCATCGAAACTGTGGAAGGAACCAACAGCCGGATTCTATCTGCACTCGAAAACTGTTAGTCTCTCGTCCAATTTCTGCAATTGCTCAAGACAGGTCCGGCAATCGGAAGCGTTAAGACCGCGCAGATTGCAACCTAGAACCTAAATGGCAGCTAAGAAAATTTCAACCGAATCCAAGAAGCGGAAGGCCTATTATTACTACGCTGGGAAGGAATCGAAGGCAAAGAAGGTCGCGAAAAAGTCCTCCAAGACCAAGAAGACTAAGCCTAAGGCTAAGAAGAAGCGCAAGAAATAGCGATCAGTCTAGGCTACAAGAATCTGGGTATTGTGCGTTCGTCGGTTATTGGATCGAAGACTCCAAGTTCATTCTTAGCCAATGGGATCACACCTCTGCTTACCAGGCCGTTTAGCGAGTATGGTAGGCGAATCAGCCTCATTCCGCCGGAAGGGACCCATTCATCCATCACCAACCCTCGCTTTGTAAGCGACCGAACGAGGGCTAAACGTTTCTTTCGGCTCCAGAAATGGGTCTCATCATCTCTGATATGGATGTGAAATCCTCGACCCGAATAAACGAGACTGATCTCGGAGAAATTTCTAGACAGAATCTCCATGAGCTGAGCCGCCTCTTGTTGAGCCAATTGGAATTCCAGCCGACAGAACGACAATCCTTGATGTCTGCGCATCTTCTCTTCAAGAGTTCCGTGAATCGGGCAGGTGAAATTCTCAGGATCAATGTCGAATACTAGCTCTTGGCCAAATGAGCTGCCCAGTTGTGTGGGATCGTTCTCGATGTGCCTTGCCTGATCCCAATCCTTGTAGACATTGCGATCATAATACGCTGATTCTGGCATGAAATCAATCAAATAATTTCTCATTTCGGATAGGCTCTCGTACTCGTCGATGACTATAGTCAGGGCGCGTTCGCGACGATATTTCATTGGAGAAATACCAGTGTGCCTCCCAATTACGACCGCGAAAACAACAGGTGAACGCCATCCGCGGAACCAGTCTCGTATCCTGGTGAGGCTAAACTCGTGTGAGTAGAATTCTCTCCTCTCACCAAGCGAAGAAATCCGCATTCCATCTGGAAACCTGTACTTCGCAATTCTCAGTGTCTAGGCCGCTTCCACGGGCAGTGTCTGGCTCAGTTGCTTGAGCTGGCTTCTGTACATTTCTACGATTTCCTTAGTTGTCGTCGCATCCTCTGGTGACTTTTCAGTTCTGTACTTTCCCGTAAATCGCGGAAACCTGATCGCCAAACCGGCGCCTAGTCTAATCGAGTTCAAGCCACACGTGTGTATCGGGCTGAGAGTTATTTCGGCTCCGATAACCTCCAACACCAAGCCGGGCACGAACCATGTGTCAGGGACGATCTTGGAATCTACTCTCGGATGGCGATGACTGATCTTGAATTTCTCCAATATGTCGGGAAGCTTTGCCAGATCTTCATCCTTGAACCCGGACCCGCACTTGCACGCTGTTCTGAACACATCATCTTTCTCATCATAAGCCGCCAAAAGAAGCGCCCCATAGGTTCCTCCCCTTCTTCCTCTCCCAGCGAACGCTCCCACAACGACCAGATCGACTGTGTCCTGCATCTCAGATTTGTATTCTCGTTTGTATTTGATCCAACCCCATCCCCTTGCCCCTGCTTTGTAGATTGAATCAGGTCCGATCGACTTTATCATCAATCCCTCGCATCCATCCGCCACTGCCTTTTGCATGAAGTCATCCAGCTGCTCTGGCTTGGTGACGATGATCTGCCGTGAGAGGTCGAGCTTTTCATTGGGCCGAATTATCTTTGCCAAGGCCTCTCGCCTGCGCGGAAACTCTAGCTGAGTATAATCGACGCCACTTTTGTACAACAGGTCGAAGGCGAAGAGCGCGACAGGTATTTCCTGGATCGTCTTCTCCAACTCGTATTTGCGTCCGCGTCGTTGCGAGACGAGTTGGAATGGTAAGAGCTCGCCTGTTGAAGGATCCACAGGAACGGCCTCCCCTTCAAGGATAAGTTCGTCATCGGCAATTCCCTGCTTCAGAAGAGTGTGGAGGTCGGGGAACTGGTCAGTGATATTCTCGAGACGTCTTGAGAAGAGCGTAACCTTTCGATTTGAAAGGTGTGCTTGGATTCTTAACCCATCATACTTGTACTCTGCAGCTGCTCTACCGTTCATTTTTTCTAGAATTTCTTGGGGCTCGGAGAGTCTTTCAGCCAGCATGGGTCTGATGGGCCTGCCTACTGTCACTTTGAACGACCTTATCGCGTCAATTCCGCCGCTTGCGAGGGCTTTCGCGACGAATCCTAGGTCGGAAGAGCGGTTGTAGGCTTGTTCCAGGAGAGCCTTCGACTCTTTTCCATCAGCCAGTGCGTGTGCAAGAGCGTCAAGTAGTGTCATGTCAGCGACTCCTAGTCTGAGTCGGCCTAGTGCTGTTCTGATGACATATTTCGCCTCTATCGGCGAAGCTTTGCTTACCATCGATGTTAGTTGTCGAATCTTGGACTCGACAGATCCGGGTCCACTTGACTTTGCTATCCTGTCTAGGGCTTCGTAGACCTCTTCCACGGTGAGTCGTTCATTCCTCAAGCCGACTTGTGTCTTGCCTGCGAGTACGGCCTCAGCGGCATCCCCCAGATCGCCTCGTCCTCTATACTCGTCAGCTATTCTCGATTCTTTCGCTGCAGTAACTATTGTGAGTGCTTTGATCGCTAGTTTCTCAGCGATGCCGATTTCAATTCCGAGATAGTCAGGGTAGAGTTTGCCCTGGGTGAGGTAGACGACCTTGTCGATAATCCCGGAGGGTGTCTCTTTGAGAAGATCCACCAGCAGTTTTGTGATCTCGAGGCGCTTTGTAGTGGCCTCAATCTTCTGATAGGTCTCAACCATGCGTGAGTAGAGCATCGTCATCCCTCCACAAGTTGCGTGTCGTTCATCCGTTCGGAGTCTTGTTGTTAAATAGATGGGATCAGTGCACCACCACCAAGGCGATGAACTACCCATACGCTGCCTGGAGGAGGATACTGTTCGTCGCCGTACTGGTCGTGATCATCGTAATCGCTTTCGCCCCAGCGACAACCCAGGGAACGTTCTTCCTGCGATTGTCCAGCCTGTCCACCCCAAGCGTCATTAGCCACATCTATGTTGGATTTACTGAGATCTCGCTCCATGAAGTCGGATATGTCAACAGCAGTATCTGTGATGCCTGCGGTTGGATAACCATCTCCCAGTCTTTTCGTACCATCGATCTGTTGTCTAACCTAATGATTCCTCCGACTGTGACCTCTGCGCCCATTCATTCCGGACGTTACGACGAGATCCGAGTGAGTTTCTCAAACTCTACTGTCATCATACCAGGGAGCCAGCCTATTCCAATTTCGGCGCCCCCTAGACTTAGCACCAACGTGACCCTACCGGTTCCCCCCGGCGGAGTCGGAGACATTCTGTTGGTGGTTGGATTTGACTATTCCACGCTCTTCTCCGGCCAGCCCTCCCTCTCATTCGTTCTAGTCAGAGCGTCCGCAGTTTAGGTTCCCATCTAAGCAATCATTGACCGAAACCGTCAAATTTAGCCTCTTAGCGGGTCGAGAGCATGTGCGTAATCGGTAAGAACGAGCTCACCGAGCTCATTCGGAGCTACAAGTGCATCCACCCCTTTGACTACAGCCTCTTGGATGGCGATGGATACATTCTGACCGTAAAAGAGGAGCGAACACTCCACTACTTGGAGCACCAGAACCTAGTGTCGAACGAGGTAGTCTTCACTCCTCCGCAATTTGTCGCACATCTCACTGCCAAGAGCAAATACGGAAGGATGGGCCTCTCATTTCTTAACGCCGCGAAAGTCCACAGCGGCTATGTGGGTAGACTCGCTTTAGAGCTCGTAAACCTGAGCAATGAGCGGCAGCCGATTACGATCAAACGCGGAGACCCGCTAATGCACATCGAATTCTTGAAGAGGGAGGGCGAGCCTTCCCCATACATTGGCGGTTACATGTTCCAGTTTATGAGCGAGGAGGAGATCGCCGACTATGTCAATATCCTCACTCGTGATTTCAAGAATGTGTTTCACAAAGATGAACTGGCAAAATCTGCCAAGGAACGGGTTGCCTTGGCTCCTCTGGTCTAGTTCTTGACAATCGTCGCTAGTGCGCGCTTCAATATCGGATCGTTTGTCTCTTTGATCGCCGACTCGTAAAAGTCTCGCATTTTTCTCTGTCCCGTTCTCTTTCCATATTTGTGGGCTTGAAAAGCCATTTCGACTTTGTCCAGCTGGTGGACCAGGCGAGCTTCCTTACTCCGCTTTTCTTTCAGATCTGTCCATAGTTTGAGATATGGTGCACGACTCTTGCTTGGTAGTTTCGACAGCAACTCTTGGATCGCTGTTTCCCGATCCTTCTGCACCTTTGTTGGCCCTAGGCGCGCCTTGTCGTGAGGCGTGAGGTCCCCCATTATCGCTTCCTCCAGATCGTGGATTAGCGCAAGTTTCAGAATTCTCTCTAGATCATAGCCCCGGCGCTCGCCCTCGTACAACGCCAACAAAGCCACCGCACACGTGTGATCTGCCACGGATTCCACCCTCCCTTCAACTCTCTTCCGCCATCCCTTCCGTTCCTCAAGCTTGAGTTCTGACGCGTACTGCCAAAACCTGACGAGAGAATCCAACCCGGTCGATAGGTTCGAGACACGCAAATTCTAAAAGCTTTACTTAAGTAAACTGAGATATACTTCCTCGCAAAGATGCGTTGGCGAGTGATCGAGATTGGTCAAGAAGATCTTAACCAGATTTGCTGTAGCGAAGAAGTCAGCTGGCAATGGAGATTCGGTGTATCGATCGCCGAGAATTTATCTACCAACGAAGTTGACTGACGATTCCAGCTTCCCCTTCAAAGAGGGAGACATTCTTTCGGTGAAAGTCGATGGTCGCAAAGTGATGATCCAAAGAGTGCGCAGAGCAATCGACCAGCGAAATGGCCCGAGCGAACCTACCAAGGAGTAATGATATTAGAGGGCCACAAGAGCCTTCTCAGATGATTGTACCGTGCTGAGAGTTGCGATTCAAGTCACAAATCTGACCGGGGAGCGCTACTGGGCTAACGACACTCCCCTACCGCCCCAAGTACAGATCGCGGTAAATATCAACATAGTTGGCCTCGACCAGAAAACAGAATCCATGGTTGAAGCGCCCTTCGTTTTCACTGTAAGCTACACCCCCTCGATCGCGCAGCTAAGCGTCAAGGGAAAAGCTCAGGTAACAGGTGACCGATCCGAAGTTGCCCAGATGACTGAGGAACACAAGAAGAACAGACCGCCACCACAGACAGTAATCCAAGCAGTCTCAAACATCGCCATGGCGGAAGTTATCATCATGTCCAAGAGCCTCGGAATCCCCCCTCCACTGCCTCCAATCGGCCTCCCCTCAGAAACATCTCCAACCCAACCTATCCAAAGGAAAGAGCCAAGGTATACTACCTGAGATTTCCAAAAACAGACTGTCTCCAATAAATTGGAGAGATGGCATTTCTCCAATAAATTGGAGCGCTTGACTTCCGTAGTGGTTCAACCTCATGTTGATGCGAACAACTAGCCTTTTCTCGGCCATTCTGTTACCATCCACGGTTACCAAACCCGTTCCCGGGCAAGAATCTCGAAAACAAAGTGTTCTCACGGCACAAAGGTGGGTCTTTGGAAGAGACCAAGGGAACCGAATATTCTCAGAGTCGTAATGATCGGCGGACCCCGAATTCTTCGGGTTTGTAATCGGACTGCTATTGGGTCGTCAGCACTAATAAGCACGGGCATTTGCTAAAACTGCACTTTTACAAACCTTATTTGACCCTCCACCGCCCTCGATAGAGCTCGGGGAAGATCCCGTTGAGCCTCATCGAAGTATACAAGTCGCCCCTAACGTCCAGTATTCGAGAATCGGTTTGGAAGAGGGACCATAACGCCTGCCAGAGATGCGGTCTCGTCTCCCGCTATTACCCTACTTACGGACACACCTTTGAGGGTTGGGACCATTTCCTAGTGATTCATCACATCGATCGGAATCGGTTCAACAATCGTCCCGGGAATCTGAAACTTGTCTGCCAAGTTTGTCATATCAAGGAACACAATCGAGAATGGGGAAACACTGGAAAAGGAAGGAAAAGAGGGGTAAGTCCCAGTCGCGAATAAGCAGAGATGGACGAGGAGAAACGCGGCTAAGCGACGCGCACAAGACTCGGATACTGGAGTTGGCCGAGATTGTGCCGCGAGATCACCTACTCCTGGGACTCCAGCTTGAACGAGGATGGCGAATCGGGAGCATAGTTGGCTGCCACAACAGAGTAACTTACACGAGGAAAAGAATGGGGAAGAAGGCTGTTTGCATCGTGAACTTGCCAGGAATAAGGAAGGAAGATGTCGGCCACGAAACGATAATGATTCATTTCAAGGGGGGAAAAACCGAGCCTGATTATCCCGGAAAGAAATGGCTCAAACTTGCTCAGACATTAGCCTCAAAGGCTCGCAAGGGCGAGCGGATCATTCCCATTACTGAACAACATGGCACAAACATTCTAAGAAAGTATGCGAAACTCGCTGGCGTTCCGAACTGGGATCGGCTTCACAATCACCGTCAACGGGCCTATTTCGGGACATTCTGGGCCAGAAAAACAGGCAGGGACTACTGGAAAGTCCAAAGCCTTATGGGACATAAGGATTTGAGGGCTACAGCCGTCTATGTTGAAGAACTCTCTCTCGAAGAGAAGAAGCAACTACTAGATGGTTCCTAAATGCAGACTCAAGAAGACGTCATTGGTGACCCAAGAAGCTGAAGCAACATTTCCGCGGCTCGAACGGGTAAGCGAATGGCACCGTAGTCACCAGGGTGACCTAGTCGACATCTCGCTATAGCTTTACTTACGTAATATCGTCACCTGCGTCACAAGGCAGACCGAACGTCCTAAACCACTACGACTCACCATAAGGATTAAAGGCAGAATGAGTTCTCGCGAATCCAAGTGACCCTTTCGGTGCCTCCTAGAGCTACTCGTGGACCCCCGAAACAGAAGACCACCATTCTGTTCAAAGCAGGAAATCTCCCAAGCAATCCGGATGAACTGTTTCGTCGAGTCTTCTGGAAGAGTGACTTTCTCGCCGGCGAAGCTCACAACTTCTGGCGGGAGGTCAAGAGAGCGGAACCAGCAGGCCTACCTATACAAGCGTGGAAAGACTGGATCAGCAAGCGCGGAATGAGCGTAGGCCAATTTTACAACATGATCCATGGACTCGTGGGGGCTGGATTCATTGAAAAGAAAGATTCGAGGTGGCATCTAAGCGGAGGCTTCCTCCGAGAACTCGAACAGATGCTCACCGTATACTCGACGGAAAGCGGACTAAGATATCAGTTAGTTTAAGTTGCAACTTAAAGCAGCCAAAACGGATTACGGAATCCTCGCACGGTCTCGCTTCTTTAGGCTGCCTCGCGGATTAACCTCGCCGCGTCGAATTCTGCTGTCAGAGAGTACCTTACCATCGTCGGCCCTAACCATCCGGACCACATACAGCCGAAGAGGATTCAGTCCCCGGTTTCGCCTTAACCGGTTTACCCGCAACCCGTTCGCTCGAGTTTCTTCGCTGACCACAATAGCTTCAAGTCTTCTCCTTCGGATCGCGGGCCCGAACGAATCCTTCAGCTCCGTGATTCTAGCCCGCTTAAGCCAGCCACGCGCTTTCAACAACTGTCGGAGATTTCGTCGCCTAACAGTGAAGGTCCTTACGGGATGATCCTTGTTAAGCTCGGAAACCAGGCGATCTCCCGTCACGCCGACAAAAACCAGTTCCCCAAGCTCGAAGGCCTTAGCCAGCAATATCTCGTGGCCAACATGCAGAATGTCGAATGTGCCTCCCACCGCGACTGCTCGATATCGAAACCTCGCTTGTGACAGACCGAACTCCATCCAGGTATCACTATCAAAGAAATTTTGGAATAAAACATAGCTGCCCATGGTTAATCTCTCCAGTTTTCCGAACTCACCGGTCGGACGTCAACGAAAGGGTCGCGTTAGCCGTCGCGTGGAGGGCCCCTTACTTTGTCCTTGTTCGGAGGGCAGATAGTACTCCAATATGCAACCTAGGGGACTAGAGCATGGGATAAGCGATGAGCTCATCTAGTCGGACTCCTCGCTCAAGATATCATTTGGATTCGAAGGCAAGCGACCCAGCCGAAACTCAATAGCCGGATCAACTGACTAAGTACTTGACAGTTTAACTCGACATGCAAAGCTAATGGAAGAGAACGGAAAGGATCGAATCCTTGGATTGCAAACGGACTAGAAGTTGAGTCTGAGGGGGAGCACACACCTCCAACACTCGAATTTTGAAGCAGTCCGAATGTTCAAACCTCAGAAAACGAGAAACCTTGGAAAGTACGCCTCTCGGAGGACTAGCCTTTCCTTTGGATCTATTCCAGACTGTCGGAGTCCCTCAGTCTGCAGACTCTGGCAACACTTGAGCAAACTATGTCGAGGGTGGGATTCACAGAATGGCGAAAAATCACACTCCTCGCGTTTTCTGCACTCATCGTTGCCTTTCTTGCCCGTGGCTCAGGGACGAAGGGTACGCTGACGTTTATTCTCAGATGGTCTAAGTTATGTGCATGCAAATTCCACTAGGCCACAAAGGTCAGCCCTCTCTTGCACGGCAGGTAGCCCGGGGGAGATTCGAACTCCCGTCAGCAGGTGACTCCTACCCTATCCTGTGAGGGATCCAGAGCCCACTAGGGACGCTTGCATGTCTGGCCCGTAACGTCCATGCTATGCTAGACCACTACACCACCGGGCTACGAAGGCTCGCTCTAGCCCGGTATTCATAAGGGGTTTCTGTGTGAGAACCAGAGGTTCCCTATATACTTGTCGAAAGGCTTATATGGCATGCGCCGTTCACGCTTTCACTTTCCTAACGTGAGCCTTCGGCACGACAGACTCTACGCGGTTCGACGCTCTGACCGAGGCTTGGGAAAGTTGGAGAGCGAACTTCACGACCACGCCAACAGTTCCTGGTAGAACCCCTTCGAGAATTCACGTCTGCCCAGAATGCGGTAGTGTAAATCTCATCGAAGATTTCGACCAAGGGGAGACGATCTGTCAAGACTGCGGGCTCGTGCTGTCTCAGAATCTGATGAGTCGCGGGCCAGAGTGGCGTGCATTCACAAAAGAGGAGAAAGACGAGAGAGGACGCGTAGGTATACCCACTTCATTTTCTATTCACGACAAAGGTCTCTCCACAGTCATAGACCGTGTCAATAGGGACGCGTTTGGCCGGCAGCTTCCCATGGAGACCAGGATGGAGATGCTCCGGCTTCGCAAGTGGCAGATCCGTACTCGAGTACATTCGTCGTCTGACAGAAATCTAGCGCAAGCGATGGCAGAGCTGGATCGCCTTACCGACAAGCTACACGTGCCCGCCAACGTGAAAGAGAGCTCAGCTGTTGTGTACCGGAAGGCCTTAGATAACGGACTAGTGCGAGGCAGATCTATTGCGGCCATTGCTGCGGCGTCTCTCTACGCCGCCTGTAGATCGTCCGAAACCCCTCGGACATTAAAGGAGGTAGCTGCCGCCAGCAGAATCAAGAAGAAGGATGTGGCCAGATGCTACAGGCTGCTTTTGCGAGAACTCGAAATGTCAATGCCTGTGGAAGATCCGATTCGATGCATTTCGAAGATCGCGAGTAGAGCCGAAATTTCAATGCAGACTCAGCAATCAGCGATCCGAGTCTTGAAAGATGCGAAAAAGAAGGGCGTCGTGGCAGGCAAGGACCCCATGGGCCTGGCCGCGGCGGCGCTGTACGTCGCTTGCGTTCTAGAGAATGAGAAGAAGACTCAGAAGGAAATCGCGGAGATAGCAAATGTGACTGAGGTCACAGTACGAAATAGGTACAAGGGCCTAAAGGATGCCCTTGGATTGCCTGCCTGATCGAAAGTACGCTTAACGAAGATATTGGCGCATGTTCTGAACGTTGTTGAAGACAGTGCTCCACTGCGGATGCACGGCGGCTCCTCCGCTGCTGAACCCGTTGAGAGCTATAGAGAACTTGACGCGAGGATCGCGCGAGTAGTAGTAGATGATGTCCAACTTCCTCTTTGGTGTTGCATTTGAAAGGCTCCTTTTCAGTGCGTTAAACAGATACTTGTTGAAGAACTCCAGCTCAATCGAAACGGAGATGCGTTCGCTCATTCTCCCACTCTAAAGTACTCTGAAATGGTTAGCCTTGAATATTTATCACTATACCTTGGAACCGACACCGCCTCGCTGTTTCAGCAGACTCTGGAAGCCTGCGGCAATCTCCGGTACTCCGTGGATTCCGTGTGTTCGTTCAAGCAGAATATCCAAGCTTTGGGCTTTGACTCGTGCTTTGGGCAACCTCACGCTGGTTACAAGCACGATTTCAGCCCTGACGGTAGAATCACTCCTCAGACGTCAGAATGCCAGAGAAGCAAACCGTTCTTCTCATGCTCTTCGGAGCCTGGCTATTCTGGTTCGCGCTCTTCCTGTCAATAGGAATTTGATCACCGACATTTGAAGGCATTCTTAAATACGGAAGAACAACATACTTTGCCTGTGGACGACCACAAAGGAGTTTCAGGCTACTAGAATGGCCGATGTTTGTTCAACCTGTGGCCTACCAAAGGACCTATGCGTTTGCGGCACCATCAGCATGGAGCAGCAGACCGTAAAAGTCCGAATGGAAATGCGCAAATGGGGCAAACCGGCCACCATTGTCGAAGGCATAGACGGAAAGAGCGTCAACCTCCCAGATCTTGCAACTAAACTGAAGACATATTGCGCCTGCGGCGGCACTTCCAAGAACAATTCGATCATCCTCCAGGGAGATCATCGGGACAAGGTCAAGAAGGTTCTAGTCGGCTACGGCTTCCCCGAGGCTAGCATAGAGCTTCATTAGGGAAAGACGGCTGTCAGCTCTGCTCGACGTTCTTCGCTCCATCCACAGGAGTGGAGGGGGCCAACCCTCGTGCCCTCAATGCGGAGCGAGAGTGAAACGTTCGCGGGCACCTCTAGAGGGATGGATTCTTCCAATCCGATATCTTTGTGAGGAGTGTGGCTATTCCGGGTTCCTTGCATTGGAAAAGGAACAATCAGCTGAGTAGGATCGCTGCCATGACTCGAATCTCTTAGTTCGTCTCCCGATTCCAAAGCTTGACAGCCTGTTTCAATCCTTCGTCAAGTGAGTAATGCGCGTGCCACCCGATTTCTCTGCCAATCCTTGTATTGTCCAAAACGAGATACGCTGGATCTTGACTCTGTGGCCGTTGCGGATAGCCAGGCGGATAAGATCCAAAGACAATCTTTCCCTTGAATCCTGTCAATTCTGATAGCTTCTTGGCCAGTTCTGCATTTGTAATAGGATTGCCAGGAGACACATTGTAGACCCCGCCGACCGCCTTCTCGGATTTGGCCACGTCCAGATAAGCATCGACATGATCCTCAGAGAACATATAATCACGAATCGAGTCAGGTGCACCGACATAGCACGTCTCTCCCCTCAACATCTTTGAGATCAAATACTCTGTGTAGAACCCGCTCTCCCAGACCCTCCCATAACTGTTGATAGGTCTCATCACAGTTCCTCGCAGGTGATAAATCCTGTTCGCCATTTGGACGTACTGATCAGCGGCCGCCTTCGACACGGCATAAGGTGATGCCGGGTTGAGGAGCGCGCTCTCTGGGATGGAATGATCGGCGGGTTGCCAGCCGTATACTTCTGCAGTGGAAGCAGCGATTAGCCTAGTGTTAGGGGACTGCTTGACTATCGAGTGGACAAGGTTCACTGTTCCATCAAAATTGATTCCTATGTATGGATAGGGATCGTCGAATGATAGTCGAACAGGAGTCAGCGCTCCAAGGTGGAAGACAATGTTGGGATCCGAGGTCTCTATGGCAGAGAGCACTGAGTGAAATCTCACAAGGTCGCCTTCAATTAGATGAATCTTGGGAACGATTTTTTCTATTCTCTTCAGTTCTCTCTCCGACGAATGTCTGACCAACCCGTATACATCGTCCCCCTGTTCCACCAATCGCGTCGCCAGTCTTGAACCGATGAATCCCGTGATGCCTGTGACGAGAACATTCAATCTGCTTGATTCCTTAATTGTCTCTCCGCGTCTTCAAGCTCCCTTAAGGAATTGATCGTAATGAACGATCCCGAGTGCCTAAACGCGTTGACCTTACCCAGCCTTGAGAGCTTGGGAAAGGTTGTTCTTTCAATATCACCGATTCGAGGAAGGTGCTCAACGATTTCGCGCTCAAAGACGTAGATTCCGGTGGAAATATTCACGTCTTTCAATACAGGTTTCTCAAGGAATCCCCGACAATAATCATTCTTGTCTACTTTGACGAGTCCGAATGGTAGACGGGGATGGACAACCGCGATCGTTGAGAGAGTCTCGCTCTTCTGATGCTTCGCGAGCATGGTCTTGAGTCTGAGGTCTGTGATCTGGTCCCCGTTCAGGGCAAAGAACGTTTGATCCTCAACGTAGCGGTTTACTGCGAGCCTGAAGCCTTCGCTTGTGCCTCCCGCTACCGTGTGGGTGCTGTACTGGATTCCCACGCCAAAACGTGTTCCGTCGCCGAAGAAGTCGATTATCTGCTCTTTTAGATAAGCCACACCCATTACAATGTTCGTGACCCCGTTCGCTTTGAGCCATTCAACTACCCATTGTAGAAGCGGCTTTCCGCCAACCTTTACGAGCCCTTTCGGCAAGTCGGCGGTTATCGGCCTTAGCCGAATACCCTCGCCGCCAGACAGAACCACCGCAGTTCTCGGCAAATGGGTGGACCTTGGCAATCCCGGTATCGGACAGCGTTATTCTGCAGACGGGCTATAAGCGTTCCACGCTGATGCATCGTAGATGGAGGACCGCGGTGCGCGCGAGATCGCGGAAAGGCAATTTTTTTGAAAAAAGAATTCTTGTTTTTTTTTCGCGTTTTGGAAATCGTAGTTTCGATTTTTTGGATGGAGGCCAGTGTAAGTGTGGAATCTGGTATGGATTGAACCGGTCATTCAGAACGGATTGACTGAAGCGAGTTACCCTCAAACCAGCATCTGATTGAATCAGTAGCGTGCCAATAACCGCATGTTGGATGAGGTCTTATGGATCAGATCAGTAACAAAGAAATAATTAGATCCTTACGCGTCGCTCCGAAGGAACTCGATGAGCGAAGACCCTCCAGCAGCGAAGTACGTTGTTCAGATCTTTGAGCCGGAGAAGCCCACACCCACTCCAAAACAGTTCGTGCAGGACCTGAAGGGCGTGGCCGGGGGAAAACAGATCGCCAGGATGAAAAAAGAGGCGGTCGCCTGCCCGGTTCTGAACAAGACCGTATCCTTCGTCCAGTGTTTCGCATGTCCAAACTTCATCCGTAGAGTCAAGGGAAAAGTGGACTGCAGAGGCCTGCCTCTCCCGTCCGCGTAGAATGAAGAGTAGAGCACGTCTTTTCGAATCGCTTCAAGCCAAATGTCAGTGATGATGGGATCATCTCAAGTTCTTTGCCGGCCGGGAAACTCATCCACCAAAACTAGGATTGATTTGGACAGTGCCGGGTCAAGAGTCATATTGGGACCGTTCCAGGGAGAGCACGAGCATTGTCAGTAGATAGTTGAACGGTGTGCTCACTCCGACTAGATTTCCTAGCCGGATGATCGAACCGTTCAGTTGTCTGATCTCAGTCTTTCGACCAGATTCAATATCCTGGAGCATTGAAGACTTGTTCCTCGATGTCATAGCCAAGACTCTTTTGAACAGCTGTCTCGGGGCGGGTCTGAGAACAATCCCGTTTCCGTGGGCTACAGCACTACCTTCATCGATTACTCTGGATGCAGTATCGCGGAGTTCCGGTGTTTCGAGTACATCTCCGTTTCTCACACGAGTTATGGCCGAAATGGGGTTAATTGCTGAATTTACAATGGCCTTAGTCCACAGCACTCCTCTGATATTATTGCTAATAACCGTGGAGAAGCCGGCTCTGCGAAACATCCTTCCAATAGCAAGGCATCGTTCAGAATGCTTACCGTTCATTTCTCCGACCCAAGTCGTCCCATTTCCGGTATGAATCACGCTACCCGGTCCAGTTGACAAAGCGGCTTCAGTAGTTGTTCCAGCGATGGTAGAATCTGAGCCCAAGCGAGCGTCCAATATCTCAACGTTTCCTAGTCCGTTCTGAAGACTCAAAACGGGCACATCGTGGATGACTGATCTTCTGAGAAGTGACCCGACTCCTTCCGTGTCGTAGGCTTTCACCGTGATCAATACTAGTTCAGGCTTGTCATGTTTTGACAGCCTCGTCCGCGTTCTAATGCGCACACGGACAACCTTTCCTGAAAGTTCCCGAATTCTAACACCATTCTTCTCAATGCAAGCGACGACACTTTTCCTGTGATGGATCAGTAGAACGCTCTGTCCAGCCCGTTGCAGCCGGCCTCCGAAAAGACAGCCAATTGCTCCGGCGCCAACAACGGCGATCCGCAAGAGTTCAGATCTTCCGCTTGGAATCGAGCTTTGCCCGTTGGTCTTCTTCCATTTTGAATACGTGCTGTTCCTCAGGGAATACTCCGTTTCGAACGTCAGCGGCAAAGTTCTGAAGGGCGTTCTTGATCATACCCCCGACGTCCACGTAACGCTTAGCGAACTGCGGCTTGAAACTCGGGTACAATCCGATGATGTCATGAAGGACGAGCACTTGGCCGTCGCAAAACCTTCCAGACCCTATCCCGATCGTTGGAACGGACACAGTCTCAGTTATGACCCTAGCAACTTCCTCGGTTACCATCTCTAGGACAATTCCAAATGCCCCCGCTTTCTCAAGCGATTTGGCATCTTCAACGAGCTTGTCGGCAGAAGCTGCGTTTCTGCCCTGGATTCTATACCCTCCTTGCAATGTTGCCGTCTGGGGAGTGACGCCGATATGGCCCAGCACGGGGATTCCTATACGGGTGATGGATTCTACTACCTTTGACACTTCGCTGCCTCCTTCGACCTTGACCGCCTCCATACCTCCTTCCTTTACGAACCTGCCCGCGGTACGAACAGCTTCTTCAGATGAGATCTGAAAACTCATGAATGGCATATCGGCAATTAGAAGGGGGCGAGTCGCTCCTCTTCTAACGGCTCGGCAAACTGGCAAAAGCTCCTCCACGGTTACTGGAATCGTGTTCTCGTAGCCTAGGACAACCATTCCGTAAGAATCGCCCACGAGAACTGAATCGACTCCCACTGCGTCTGCAATCGCTGCGGTCGGGTAGTCATACGATGTCACCATGACAATTCTACGGGCTTCGGTCTTCATCCTCATGAACGAGGCGACCGACGTCTTTTTCCTGTCTGGTTCGTCGGTGGGTTTCAGTTCTTTATCCATCCGATGAGATATTCAACGATTTGTCTTATCGCGTTCGCCAAGTTTCTCTCGTTATTGAAGCTCGAAACATATTCCTCTAGTCGACTTCGAGAGAGTGCCTTCATTTTCCTAGAGGATTTGATGAGGGCGGGAATCGCTCTTACAACATTGTCAACAATTGTTACCGAAGCGACCTGAGATGTTCGTGACAGAGGATTCAGGTCGATGGCGATGACGCTCTTTCCCTCGTGTTCAAGCGCTTGAGCCCTATCGCCGTCCTCGAGGGGAATCAAAACTACGTCTGCCTTTCCAATCCCGTTGGGATCCACCTTCGCCCTAGGACTCGAAATGCCTCCAATGGTCTTGCTTGCTGCAGAACCCACGCCGAGAATCTCCTTTGCCCCGAAGTTTTTCAAATGGCGAGCGATCAGTTTCTGTCGCACAAGCGTACGGTGGAATAGGTTCACTTCAATAGTGGCAGAGACCGTAGATGCCAAGCTTACTATTTCCTTCCCGGCAAGTGCCGCAGCATTTCCATTGACCGATATAACCGGCCATTTTGCCTTTAGAAGAAGCGCTGCTGCTGCCAAAGTTGCAACGGAAGCAGCCGGCATCGTTCTCTCACCGATGATATAGTCAAAGGCTTCGCCTCTTCCGTGGGCGATTAATCCCTGAGGAGCTATCAGCCCGCTAGCTGCGGCTTTGACTAGACTGTCCCGTGTCTTGAGGGATAAGTAACGAGGATGCTGTGGGGAGAGACTCAGGTTAGATGTGCTCCTGACCGAGCTACCGTAGATGTTGTGGGGCTTAGTGCGTGGTTGCGGAGGATTGCCTCGACTGATGTCACTTCTTCGTGCGGGAGTAGGCAGAACAACGACTCTCCCAACATAATCATGCTACAGGTAAAACCAGACAAATCCAGTGCACTCATGACTCGTCTTAGTCGAGAAGACACTAGTCCGACACAATTCGAGAATATTCGCGATAAGGCCATGAAGTTCGAGTGGGAAGCGTCTAGAAGAAATGTCTGAGTGAGGGCCCGTCCACAAGCATTGATGGTTTTCTTGAGATAATCATCAGCAAGCGCTCGTCGAGTCGAAATCGGCCCGAAGCTAGCCGATACGATGCTTAAGGAGGAAGGAAGAAGCATCTTCCTAACTTGTCCAATTTCCGGAGCTCCAGGCTCGGTTCTGACAGTGAGCCCTCCCGAGAAGACAGATGTTACCGTCCCCAGGCCCGTCTGGCACTCCACTTCACATAGATGAGCGAGCTGAGCAGCCTCCGGTCTCGAGAGAGACAATCCCATAGCCTCGTTCAAAGCGAGGGACAGGCCGAGTGCACCTGCCCCACTCGTACCATATCCGAAGCCCGTAGGGACTCCGCTTTCGTGCGAGACCTGGATGTGCCATGACCTCCCGTCAAGCTCACAGTATCTTCGGGCAACTTCAATCGAAACCGCCTCGGTAGTAAGTTGATCACCGTTGAATCTAGCCACGATGCGCGGGTGCCGCGTCCGTCGAAGACTGACCCTCGTTGCTACTCCCGTGTCAAGCGCCACTCCCACCCCGGTTGAACCGATCCTGAGCGGGTCTCTGGCAGAATCATGAATACGAAAGAAACCAGTAATGTTGCAAGGCGAAAACGCCGAAGCTTGACTTGTCGTTAGTCGAAACCCGTTCTATATGAGGTGAAGGACCAATTGCACTATTCCAAACTATTCTCAGTGCAACTTCTAAGAATGAGGAGACTCTCAGAGAGTCTGAGGAGAGAGGTCCAGGGCGAGAGCCGGGAAATAAGCCTGAAAACGGCTGCTCTTTCTATGACCCTAACACGTCTTTGGGTCAGAATTGGAGTATCATGGGTCTTTCTTCCCACGGCGATTTCTTCCTGATTTTACCTAAATAAAGTAGGAATGTCCTTGAACGCGTATCTGGGTCACCGAGGCATATCCTGTTACAAATATTGACTAAAAGAAATCAATCTCCACGTTGCAGAATAGCGAACCATGTACAACCTTGCCCATCGACACTGAGACTAGAATTCGAGAAGGGATGCGAAGATATTAACTGAGAAGGAAGAGTAACAAAGAGATTCGAAAAGCCTCCCGTTGAAACCTAGCATGGATAGCACGTTTGAAGAGGAGCCTAAGGCTCGCTGCCCAGACTGTAATCAATCCCTCACATTCGTCCGAACCAAGTCCCATGAGAAAAGATGGTATTGCTATGGATGTGAAAAATACGTGGACCATCTCACTCAGACGCCTTTCATAAAGGACGCTCACTCGCGACTAGAGACTCTGACTGGACTGCAAGTCGTCGATTCGCACGGAATACTGGTAGGAAGGGTCCGAAAAGCGATCCCGACTGATTCCGGCGATATCAAATCTCTGCTGCTTTCGGTCGACAAGGAACAGTTCAAGACGCTACTCGACGATAGAGACCTATCAAGAGAGTTTGAGGTCTCACACGATAAGATCGCGACCGTTGGAGATGTGGTGATTCTTGCCGACGTCTTCTCTCCAAGTGCTCTCGCCCCCGCGAGGCCAAGCGATACGATGCAAGGAGTCCGCTTGTGCGGAAAATGTGGGGCTCAACTTCTCCAAGGAGCCAAACACTGCATCAAATGCGGTTCACTCTTAGACTCGACCGACTGTCCGACCTGTCGAACAATGAACCCTGTCGAGGCAAAGTTCTGCAAGAACTGCGGTGGCAAGATCTCGTAGATTTCTAACAAGAGACAACGAATGGTGGCATAAACCGAACGTATTGGGCAGATCGGATTTGGGCTTGCATGACCTCTTACTCAGAGAGAGCCCTCCCAGGTAGAAACTGAACTAATAAAAGACCAAGCGAGACTGAGAGGATTAAGACGCCCTCCCAGCTCAGAAGAGACTGTCCAACAGGAAAATTTGACCTGATCCAACTTTGCATAGTCGCGTTCGATTCGGACTCTTGCACGAAGCCCGAGTAGAGTGCGACTAGCGCAACACTCTGGACAAACGCTATCGCGCCAATTCTTGAACCTGGGCCAAACAGTCGTCCTGTCCCTTCACGATCTTTCTCAACTCCTAAGGGATCGAGGTCAGTAGTTGGGGAGGCTGATGTGGTGCGTAGCTTTGTTTCGCGATTTGCAGTCGCGAACATGATTGTGCCACCTCCGCATATCACTAAAAGTGCTCCAAGTGATCCAAACGTGAGAGCTGAGTAGATGGTGTCTCCCCACGATCCGAGGGCTTGCGGCGCATCCACTCGAAATAAGGCCAACACAGAAAGAAACAGGCCGGCCATGATGCCTGCTGTACCAGTGAGGATTTCGATCTTCATTCCCTCCTTCTGGGAGGTGAAGATTGCCTCCAAGCCCTTGCGTTCGCGACTCCGACGATTAACCTGTGCCAATGAACCGTTTTCGCCAGATTGCATAGAAGCTAGCCTCGCATGTCGAAGGGTTGCCCAATAAAGGCTATAACATTACTTTGAGCCGCGCACATTCCGCTGACAATCGGGGTCTACATGTTTGAAGGGGCTGATTCTTGCTGGAGGATTTGCGACAAGACTTAGGCCCCTGAGCTGTTCTAAGCCGAAGCTACTCTTTCCGCTCGTCGGCGTACCGCTTGTAGATCGAATGGCGGCATGGTTTGCGCGAGGAGGCGTTACCGAAGTGATACTCGCGGTCAATCATCTGTCGGACAAGTTGAGGGTTGAGGTAAGCCGGAGGAAGCTTGACACGAAGGCTGTACTGTCTGTGGAGGAGACTCCTCTTGGAACGGGTGGGCCCATAAGCCTTGCGCGACCGCTGCTGAACAACGATAAGCCTTTGATCGTTGCAAACGGGGATGTAATCAGTGATATTGATCTCCGAGGACTAATAGCAGCTCATGCTAAAGCCGGGGCAGAAGCAACGATTGGTCTAGTCTCTGTAAAGGATCCGCGACCGTTTGGGCTGGCCACTCTTGACGCAAATGATCGGATTATTGGATTTGAAGAGAAATCCGAGACTAATCAAGGTCCCGGCTGGATCAATGCGGGAGTTTATGTGTTGAATCATAAAGTGGTTTCAACGATTCCCAACGGGCGCCCAGTTAGCTTAGAGCGGGAAGTCTTTCCGATTCTTGCAAGGCAAGGGAAATTGAGAGGCTGGAAGCATACGGGATTCTGGTATGATATTGGGAAAATTCCAGATTACATAATCGCTAACAGGCAATTGTTACAGCGGGCCGGATTCCGAGAGACAACGAACGTTGAGACTATTGTGCCGATGGCGAAGATTAGGCAACCGTCGTACATAGGAAGGGACTGCACAATCGAGGACACCACGAAACTCGGACCGTACACGATCCTGTCTGAACGAGTGAGTGTGAAGAGGGGCGCCGAGGTCAGTGAGACGATAGTGTTTGAGCAAACGAGCCTAGGCGAAAACTGCACTATAGAGGACTCACTTATCGGAGAAGGAGTAACGATTGGCAAGGAGACACGGGTAGGAAAAGGATCTCTAATCGCCGGACAAGTAGTTATTCCCGACAGAGCAACCATCAGACCAGGTTCCGTGATTCTGAACTAGAATGACAAAGAATCTCCAGAGGAGAGAGGACTGGAAATGACCGCGCCCCGGCTCTTCGGGACGAACGGAATACGCGGAATTGTTGGCGAAACCATTACCTCACAATTTGCGTATGGAATCGGGTCCAGCGTCGCTTCCCTTTTCAAGAGCGAGAAAATACTCGTGGGTCGAGACGGAAGAACTTCCAGCCAGATGCTCGCGGAAGGGGCAGTTGCAGGCATACTCGCGCAAGGAAAGAGTGTCGAAGACTGTCGAGTCATAACCACCCCAGGGTTACAATTCCTGGCGAAGATTAGCACCGCTCCCGGACTGGTCATTACTGCAAGCCACAACCCGCCCGAATACAACGGCTTCAAGGTTGTCGACTCTGATGGAATCGAGATCCCCCGCGAGAAGGAGGAACGGATCGAAAACATGGTCGCGAAAGATTCTTGGAGCGTTAGCAGGATCTCGGGGCAGCGTGAGCAGCGAGTTCTACCTCTCGAACCCTACTTGTCAAGTATCAAAAGCTACGTTAGGAAAGAGAAGCTTACCAATCGTCTGAAGGTTGCGGTGGACACGGGCAATGGGGTCTCATCATTGACTACTCCCGTCTTGCTCCGACGAATCGGTTGTCGGGTGGTCACGCTCAACGATAACATTGATGGCAGATTTCCCGGCCGCAATTCTGAACCCCGACCGGAAAACTTGGGTCCCTTGTCGACTCTCGTACGACAAGAGAAGGCGACGTTTGGGGTCGCCCATGATGGCGACGGAGACAGAGCAGTATTCGTAGATGAGACGGGGGCTGTTCAGTCGGGAGATAATAGCTTGACACTCATCGCCGACGAGATCCTCAAAAAGAACCCTGGGGGCAAGGTGGTTACTCCCGTTAATTCATCAATGTCTGTCACAGAGGTTGCTGGACGGAGAAAAGGAAGAGTGATTCTGACTCAAGTAGGAAGCATTCATGTGGCGAGGACGATGGTTCGGGAGAAGGCGATGCTCGGGGGGGAAGAGAACGGCGGGATATTCTATGCTGCGCACCAGCCTGTAAGAGATGGGACAATGGCTACAGTATTGATCCTCAATTCTATCATTGAGAACAGAATGCCTCTCTCCAAACTGATGTCTCGTCTACCGACATTCTTCAT
>DASPWY010000062.1:0-4499 GCA_035637575.1 Bathyarchaeia archaeon | reverse complement strand
GGTTGCTGGACGATCCTGATATTCGCTCGGGGTCCCGATGTAGACTTTGACTCTATGGAAAGCGTCTTTGCCTCCTGGTTTTTTCCAGGGTAGCATTCCTCGTATGACTCTTCGGACGTAACCGTCAGGCTTGCGCGGATGTGTCGGGCTTTTCTCCAAGTTTCCGAGCGTTCGAGTCTTTAGTTTGAGCTTAGCTCTTGCGACAACTCGCTCTTTGGTCCCGGAAATGACTGCGCGTTCTGCGTTGATGACCACCATGCTTTTTCCGTCAAGGGCCTTCTTGGCAACGTAACTAGCCATTCTTCCGAGGATGAGATTTGAAGCGTCAACAATCTCTTCGGGTTGGGCGACGGCTACTGTCTTTTTCACTTTTCAGAAATTCCTCCGAGTCCCTCCTCGAATCCCAAGGTTTTCGCGCTGATGAGCCGAGCGGCGTCTAGAACCAACTTCTCGGGCGGTAGGGTTCCAGTTGATTCGACAAAAAAATTGAAAGTCTTCGCCTTCGGGTCGTAGCTGTAGGTGCAAGCTGATGCTGGTTGCCACTTTGCATGGTCTCTTCCCCTTCCAAGCCGCGCGTATGCTTCAAGCTTGATTCTCTGGCCTTGAGCCAATTTAACGATCGGGACCTTGTCGGAGACCGGTTTCACTTCAGGGTTCTCAGGTTTCAGGTTTGAGGTGTACACAACCTCAACAGGGTCCGAGGCCTCGACTTCTAAAGAGAGTGATGCTCTGCACTTTTCGCAGCCGAGTTCGCTCTTGCAAGTGCATTCCTCGGGAAGATTGTAACTCTGATCTGTTGTGATGGGGATGAGTCCGAGGCGATGGGCCAGAATCTCATCGTACATGACCGAACTGTTTTCAAGAATCATGACGTCCTCGATCGCCATCACCGGGACCTCGGCGAGGATTATGCGGCGAAGCGCGTTGGCAAATGCCGGGGAGACATCAGAGAGGACAAAACGTATCGTGTCTTGTTCTTTGGTAAGGAGCTTTAGATCCATCTAGTTATCATGCTTCCAACGCGAAGTGTCCAGCCGAACCGGTCGGACTTTATTTAAAGCTGACGAGTTTTACGAGGATTTTGAACGCAATTATCCAAATTCTATCATGATCGTAGCACTGGGTACTGCTCGTCGTGTTCCCGGCCTCGCTTCATATCATGCTGCATGGAGCCATACTGGGAAAATGAAGGAGGGGCCATTGCAGTTTCGGTTGATCATGATTGACTAGGCGACGCCGGCGACGATTCCAAAGTATACGCTTACGAGGCCTATGACTATGGCGATGGGTGGGAAGGCAAGGACCGAGCCGATCGTCTCGAGAATGTCTTCCACAAATCTCAGAAGGGTGTAAAGGATCAGAGTAATGATCAGGAAAATTATGCCCAGTTCAAGATTGTTCAGCAAGCCAGGAAACGCAACTCGGAGATAAGCCGCGACAAATATTCCGATGCCGAGGGAGATCAGTGATGCCCAGCGCAGGTTTTTCAGAGGACGGGAGATAAGTAGTATTCCGAGGACTGCCATGACGGGGAGATAGTACTTGAGATATGGATAGTTCGAGTTTGTATTTGGCTCGAATACTATCCCGAATATGTTAGAGAGAAAGTTGAGACCGAGCGCCAGATCTATGGCCACTATGATTACAGCTATGCCTACAAAGAAGCCGATGATCGACAGGAAGCGCGCGAGATCCTTTGATGCGCGTTTGAAGAGCGGTGCGGTTGCGCATACTCCTCCGACTATGAGGAGGATTGCTGTGGAGACAACCATTGGTATCGAGTCTGTTAGGAACAGAGGTTTAAGCAGGTTGCTACTGTTTCTCTGTTCCGGGCTCCGCAGGTGCTTCCTCTTCGGTCTCGGTCTCAGGCATTACGAGAGGTTCTTCGGCCAGGACTTCTTCCTTAACTTCAGGTGGGACTTCGGGAAGAACGGGAGCAGTCGGGGGGGCTACTTCCTCTATGATTCTAGAGATTCTCTTGCCTGTTGCCGCCGCTCTGGCAGGGTGTTGAGCATTGCTGAGGGGACTGCGGGCGTGGAAGGCTATTCTGGATTCTTGTTCGCGTTGAACAATGTAACTTGGCACAGAGACAACGTCTCCGGCGATGCTGATGTGTCCGTGAGTGACGAACTGGCGTGCCTGGTGGATTGACTTGGCGAGACCTGTTCTATGCACTATTGTCTGTAGTCTGCGTTCCATTAGATCTTTGACGTTGAGGTCTAGAATGTTGTCGACGGTTGCTGATTCTGGGAGGATTCCGAGTCTTGCGAGTCGTTTCAGGTACTGGCTTTCGAGTGGGCCTCGTTCCCCTGCTTCTGCGCCGAGTAGTGTTCTGGCGATACCTCTGATTTGTGAGAGCTCGGTCTCATGGCCGCGTAGTTCTCTCTTGTTTCGTAGTCCGTATTCGCCGACTAGGTGGAGTTCTTCTTCAAGCTGGTCTTTTCGCCATGGGTGGCGCGGAGTCTGGTACGCTTTTCTAGGCTTTCGTGGATCTCCCATTGCATTACCCTAGTCTACTTTTTCTCTTCTTCTTTCTCCTTCCTCCCTGCAGCTCTTGCTGCTTCCATGAGAACCTTCTTCTTCACTCCTACTGCCTTTCCTGATCTGCCTGTGGTTCTTGTTCTCTGGCCTCGGACTTTGAGGCCGAGGGAGTGTCGGATTCCTTTCCAGCTCTTGATGTCTTTCATGAGGTCAATGTCAGATTTGATCTTCAGAGCCAAATCAGCCCCAACAAGATGCATGTCTCGACCGGTCTCGATGTCCTTGCGTCTGTTGACCATTCTAGGGGGTATGCCGTGTTTCAGAGGATCCTTGATTACGTCTTCTACTCTTGACAATTCGCCGTCTGAGAGGGCTCCCATGCGGGCTTCGGGGTTGATCTTTGCTGCTCTGACGACTGCAAAGGCAAGGTTGGGTCCTACGCCCCGTATCTTGCCGAGACCGTAGGCTACTTTCTTGGTCCCGTCTATGTCGGTTCCCATGAAGCGGAGTATGAGCCTGAACTCTCGGGACATGATTTCACTATGAGACTGGGAATCGCCAGTCTCCTCGCGTAATTTAACGTTTCCACTTTGCAGATCCCTCTTGACTCTGTCGCTTACCTTCCAAACGACATGCTGGAAGCTGAGACCCTTAGTTGATAGGCATCTCGATTGTCCGCAGTTGTTTCCAGGGTCGAAAAGGGTTGAACATTGCTAGGAAGTTCAAGCTTCTCAAGGATTTCCGAGAGTCCAAGAATCGTCGGAACGATTGACAACTCGCACGTCAAATTGTCTAGGTGAAGGACAAATTTGTTGTACACGAGGCGCCCGAAGAACTCGGCAGCGCCGACTTTGCTACAACTATGTGTGTTTGTCTCATTCCGATGTCAGCGCACATCTAGTTGTCAGATTCTGCCGTTGTCTGCGGAATTTTTATCTACGATTTCTTGCTCGCAAGCAACCGGATGATCTTTTTTCGGTGAAAAAGTTCGTGGAGAGAAAATTTTCTCCGTTGACTGAAAAAAATTCTCGCGGAAAAAATTACTGTCGCGATCGATCTGCCCGCAAACAATTCTTAAATACGCGTCGAGCAGCAATTGTTATCATCCGGAAAATTCGGACTAGAAAATCTTCCAGAAATGTTTGGACCACACCTTACGCTTGATTTGTCGGAATGTGACCGTCGAAAGCTCTCCGACCTCTCTCTCATCTATGATCTCTTAGATGAGCTTCCCGACGTTATCGGGATGCACAAGATCACCCCGCCCTACACTTTCATCTATCGCCCAGGCGACAATCCGTCTGAATGGGGAGTCAGCGGCTTCGTCATAATCGCTGAGAGCCACATCAGCATTCACACCTTCCCAGACAGAAACTCGGCCTTCGTCGACATCTTCAGCTGCAAACAATTCGACATTCACAAGGCCGTCGACTACATCGTCGCCAAACTGGACGCGCACAAGGCAGACAAGAAACTCTCCGGCCGAGGAAAAGAATACCCCCGACAGGTTGAAGCTGCTAGAGAGATCGTAATACGATCCCGCCCCAGCCTAAAGCAGTAGGCTCAGCCTGGAACATTCTCTCTAGATCTTATCTTTCTCTTTTTTCTACTAACTATTTCCTCGACCCCCCCGGGGGGTATGTCAAAACAAAAAAACTCCTTCACACTTTACAGGCTAGAACCGTATGGTGCGGGAGGTGGGATTTGAACCCACGAACCCCTACGGGACAGGCGCCTCAGGCCTGCGCGTCCAAGACCCTACCCATCTTCAACGGGTCTCTTTGACCTGGCTTGGCAACACGAGCCGCCCACATACAAGGCGGACTCCCGCAAACACCAGGCCCGCTCCCGCAAAGACCCAAACCTAAACGACGCCCCTAATTGGCTTTCGCCAATCAGACAAAATCATCAGAATCCTGATAATGTTTAATTCAAGCCCGCCCCGGAACCCAACACAACCGAAACCCTGCTTATCCCATACAACAGGAAACATGTTCCCATGGCCACCCGACGCAGAA
>DASPWY010000061.1:0-15349 GCA_035637575.1 Bathyarchaeia archaeon | reverse complement strand
AAATTCCCGACTGTACTGCACGCTCGGGCCTCGTTTTCTTTTGACATTAATCCTGAATCGTTGCAGAAGGCTCTCGTTTCCGCGTTAGCATCCCTTCGGACAAATCCAAAGTCTCGGGAAATTACAGTGGCTGATCAGGATGGTTACTCGAAAGGACAAGTAGCCTTCAAGCTAGGAATCGGTAACAGTGATGGGTTCGACGTTCTCGATTCCAAGGAAGAAGAACGAGTCTTACACAGAATCGAAAACCAGGGTTCGCTGGATATTCTAGACCTGGCTTTCCAGCTTCACTATTCGCTGAGTGATGGTAGGAGACATAGGGTCCACGAGGATCACTACATCTTGCGGCTGGTCTTCCAGCCTGGGAGAGTCGAGGTCTTGGTCCATCACTTGAAAGGTGTCAGAAGAGTCGAGCCGGACGAGCTGATTAGGCTCATAGTACAAGAGCTCAACGTTGAGTTGACCCGCGACCGGTACGCTCAGGTCGAGCTAGAGGCAGTGGAGATTACCTAGCCGTTGATCTGATTCTCAAGATGAGAATCTGAATTTTTTTCTGACGATACTCCAGACGGCCTCGTGCACTTCTTCAACGGGCCGGTTTGCGTCAACCATCTTCCAGTCCAATTTCTTTGCTAATGTTCGGTAGGTTAGTCCGACTCTCAATAGCAACTTCTTGTCTCTCTCGTGAACATCTCTCCCGCTCGATTTTCGGCCGAAGGATGAGAGCACGGGAACGTCGAGAACAATGACGAGGCTCGCTGTGGGCAGCCCTCGGTCCAAGCCCTGCAGCCATCCCAGGCTTAAGCCTCTCGAGACTCCGTACGCCAGATTTGACGGGTAGTACCTGTCGGCAATTACAAAATCTGATTTCTCGGTTAGATTGGTTATGAGTTCTTGATTCTCCCATCTGTTTAGAGAATAGAGCATGTGGAGTGCTGTTGCAGGATATTCTTGCTTGCCAGCGAGGAATCGTTGTATCTGTCTGCCGGATGGTGATCTGTAGATGGGGAAGCTGATGGTGCCGACTCTTGCGCCTTTTCTCTCGAGCTCTTCTGCGAGGAGTCGTGTCTGGGTTCTCTTGCCCGACTGGTCTATTCCTTCTAAAGCTATGATCTTGCCTCGCATTGCTCTGAGATTGCCTGAGTCTCGTTGTGGATAATAACGATTAGAAGTTAGACGATCAATCTTGACCGGGCTCGTCTTCGTCTGAGGCTGACGTGTTTTTCAGGTATTGATATGGTGGACCGGGCGGGATTTGAACCCGCGGCCTTCCGGAGGCTTGGCTTCGATGTCTGCTTGCAAACCGGACGTTCTTTGGCCTGATGTTGTCAGTATACCAGGCTGAACTACCGGCCCACGGGTCGCGTGGTTTCTCTGGTTTGTTTGTTAAGTCTTGTTTGTGGGGCCGCCGCCGGGACGTTCACACCGTGTTGGGGTGGTTTGAACCCGGCCTCCAGGCTCCACTGGCCAAGGCTTTCTAGGCCTTTCAGGCCTGTACGCTACCAAGCTACGTTACGGCGGCCACGAGTGGAGTCGCTGTGTCTCGCGGAATATCTAAGTTTCCAACGGGACCGGACCGCAAAGAACTAGTAAGAATTCGTTTCAGAGGCGTTTTTCACGCCTTTCCGGTCTCTTTTGTAACATCGATCTATCCATTTTTACAGAATACGGTAGGGCCTATTTCCATGAACATGATTGAGAGACCGGTGATTGAGTCTCGATTTTTCGTCTGAACGTGCTCAAGTCATAGGGGGATTTCTGCAAAAGCGCTATGAAAGGCCTACCCCATTACGGGCGGTTCCGACTAGAGATGGCAAGTCCCAAGAAAGAACTCATGATGTTACGGGTCTTCCGCCTGACCCTTCCGGCGGCCCTGCTCGTATCTTTAACGTGGATGACGCTGTTCACGGATTCTGCGCGCCAAGCTGTGATCAATTCTCTAGGAGCCAACGCTAACATCATCATATTCATCCTCGGACTATTCCTAGTCCTCGGACTCTACTGGGTCATGGGCGTCTACGAACGCAAAATACTCTATGAGAACCACCGCACCAGGCCAGCCTTCTAGGAACCACTCTGACGTCACAGAACTCTCGTGACTTTCTCCTTTTTCGGTCGGTGGGCTCTCTCCTTCAGGGAGGAGAATTCTTCTCGAAGGGCAGTTTTGTGTCGCGGGAAATATTTTTTTTCTAAATTCTAGCAAGGGTCCACTCGCCGTCTGAAACGTTTCTTGGCGAGATTATCGTTTTTTCGCGCAAAACATGCGAGTCAGCGATTTTTCAACAAGCGTTCATCTGTATCGATGCAAGCGTGAACTGGGCATCATATGAAATGCTCCTCCCAGACCCCAATTCAGGGTTCAATCTGCGCGAATTTGTGCGCCTGCTAGGTCTTGCATCTGAACAGCTAAGAGTATCAAGATTCCGAAGACGAGATAATGAGACTGAGAAATCTTTCCTATGTTACGCTCTGGGCTGTCAATTTCGACCAGGAGAAGCATTTGTACAAAGAAATTCTGGGACTACCCGTCGCGCAGGAGAATGATAACTTCATCATGTTTGACTCCAAAGGATCAAGGCTAGCATTTCACCTGTTAAAGAAAGGAAGCCGACTGGATCGGCAAACGGTCGAGTTACACTTCGAAGTGGACGATGTAGACGAAGTCTACTCGGCGTTGCAGCGTAAGGGAGTCAGATTCGAGGAAAAGCCCGCCAACCGGCCCTGGGGCGATCGCATAGCAAGCTTTCACGATGCTGAAGGATATGTCGTCGAAATTGTCGGCCCGCTAAAGCCTGGCGAACCGTTGAAAGGAGACTAGGACTTCTTCCTACGTTTCTTGTCGGTTGGCATTGGAGCGTTTGTGCCCGGAAAGAGGTAGGGCATGGTTGCTGCAGCTGGAGGCGGCGTTCCTTCTTCACGTCTAGTGTGCACTGCCATGTGTTGAGGGACAATTTCCAATATCCCGGATTGGCTTAGCACCCGATGATCGTCGAGGCCGTTGTGACGCAGAAACTTGTGCAAGAGTAGTTTGACTTCCTTGTGCTTCAGTCCTTCTACCTGAATCTGGTTTCCCTTGGTTAACAAGTGGCCTCCGACGTTCTTGACATGTAGTTTTAGAAAGTCCGCGGCTGGTCGGATTTGCGCGGGCAGTTTTCCGAGGTCGACGGTCTGCTGGTCCTTCTTCTGTTTTCCAACCGGATTTGAACCGCTTTTCGTTTTGAAGTTGGTAGCCTCCGAATCTCGCTGGTTTCTAGGTCCGGTTCCGAATCATGATCGGGGCTTGCTTGTCAGATTCTAATCGCGATGCCGTCTGAGCCTCGGTCTTGTAGAAGTCCGCAAGTTCGAAAGACTCCTTGATCTGTTTCTCTAACTCCTCCATAGGTGGGTAAACGGATCTATAGATCTCAAGAGGACCCACGTGTGACTTTACATGGATAGTGTAGGTCGGGTAGGCGGCGTGACCGAATATTCGCTTACTATTCCATGATTCCTCTTTGTCGCCGCTCTCGTAGTTCACATGAAAGCTCCGGAAGCGAACCTTCGCGGGGTTTTCTTGATTCATCTTTTCCGCCAGCGTTTTAAAGAGGGGCTTCTGGGTCTCACAACCCGAACAACCTTGACGGGTAAGGGCGGTCACATAGACGATCCCGTAGTCCTTTACAAGTTCCTTTAGCGCTTCTGCCGTTGTTCGACTCTTCAATTGAGTGAATTCAACAACCTCCGGGACTTCTTTCGGCACAACTTCTGCTGAAAGGGTCATGGGCATTCCCTCAGCTTTCTGCTCGAACGCCGATATAATTCTGTAGTTTGTCGACTATTCCAAGAGGCTAAATTGGTTAGTTAGCTGTGCTCGCGAAAGAAAGGGGAAGGGTCCTATTAAGGACCCGCGCTCTTCCACGTCACTGAAAAGCCGTCGCCGCTGCCGGATAGCGATGATGGTTGCGCTTTGACGGCTCCGGAGTTGGAAACCATCGTGATTACTTGGACCGAGGAGCCGAAAGATCCGATAGTTCCAGGGGTCCCATTTACGGTAGCAGTGCACGATGAGAAGGAGACAGTTCCAAAGTCAGCTAGGGGGAGAATGCCTCCGCTAGAAGATGGTGCTTCAGCAATCCATTCCGCTGAAGATCGTTGAGCAGAGTGTACCCTTGCAGAAGTGCTGAAGGAAGCTCCGGTGGAAGTGTCCGTTATCGTTACCGTGAAAGATCTCCCGCTGAAACTAGCCTGAGCGGTCATATGGTCTCCGGGGGTAATGGCCATTCCGTTGATGAGGAAGGAGGGGTGCGGATAGAACTCGAACCACGCATAGTAGGTCGGGGCGCCATTCTGGCAGTCTGAGTCCGTGCCTGTCTGCTCCACTGTGCCAGAGTTAAAACCGTCTATACCTACCCAGAAAGATGAGTACTGGTTCGTGCTAGGGCATGAACCCTGTATTGCTGGCACCGTCCACGATCCCTTTGCAATGCTGACCGAGCCAGAGCTTCCGGTTACTGCATAGCCGCTCCAGTTCGTACTCTGGAAACTACCGTCATGTGCTCGGGGAGCTAGGGTCAACTGTGGAACAGGGAGCGCTGAAGCTGCCATCAGGAACGAGAGAGCGATGAACGCAGTTGCAGTGGCCGATGAAACAGATATTGTCTGCAGTTTCATTTTCAAGAACCGCTGGGCGACAAATAATCTAGATAAGATTTGTGGACAGCATTCATCACAAGTGATGCGAAGTTCGAATAGAGAATTGAGGCCAAAACGCCATCCTCATTCGGAGCAAATCGCGAATGACGGGAAAATCTCCGAAAGCTTCAGAAAGCTAGATCTCTCCCCTGCACCTATAGATCGCGTGAAGAGTTGCTCTCGCCCAAGGTATCCTTGTTAGCATGCGTGCTACTAGCTACGTCCCTTTCCGTTGTCATCGATCACGCCGCTTTGATAGGGCAACAGCTGGACAGTCGGATTCTGTCGTCCCTGAGGTCCAGCAACTTTGATGTAAGTCGACCAATCAGCATGTGTGGGCCAACAGGCACCGTTAACAGAGGAATTCGTAGCAATGGCAATTGTCCATTCAACTTTGTGCTATCCCTGAGCCAGAAGAGCCTCATCCAAGTTCGAGGATCAAACGGTTCAGTTCAATTGTCAGTGACCTTCGTCTCAGGCATCTCCACCCCTGTAACTGTGTCTGCTCAAGGAGTGCCTGCTGGCACGGAGATCCTGTTTGCTCCCGCATCGGCGAAACATTCGTTCACGTCGACTATGACAATTTCAACGAGCGAACGAACTCCTCTGGGGCAGTTCAACGTCACCATTCTCGCAATTGGAGGAGGACTTGGAAAATCAGCGATTCTGTCTCTACTTGTCGTCCTCATCGTTCATGAGATAGCAGTAGTCTCGGCCCTGGTCCAAAGGACAGCTACAGTCGGCAGCATTGTTGTGATCAATGCGACTGTCGCAAATTACGGGTCACTGTCCGAGGCGCTCGATCTACGAGCATATGCGAACACCACTTTGGTCGCCCATCAATCTGTGCCAAACCTAGCGCCCGTAGGGATCTATGCGGGTCGGTTCATGTGGAACACGTCTGGATTTTCACCCGGAACATATACGGTACTGGTAGATGTTCCTCCAGTTCAAGGCGAACTCAACTTGCTCGACAACAATCGAGAAGCGGGCAAAATACTTCTGACTCAGAGTCCAGGTTCTAGGCCGACTCCTTCACCTGCCGCGTCTGGAGGCGCGCAGAGTTACAATTACGGACGTCAACTTGCCATTGTCGTGGCGATCGCAGAAGCCGTCATAGTTTTCCTAGTCGTTTATCGCAGCAAAAGTAAGGTTTCAACCGGAAACCTGTCAGCAGGACCCAGAAAGATCTAGCGGATTCACGAATTCAGTGAACTCGACTCATCCTAATGAGGAACATATGCTATTCCCTGAATCTCTACCTTCATTCCGAACAGAAGATCGGCTCGGACCGTGGCCCTCGCAGGCTTTGGGTCTGGGAAGAACGTCGAGTAAGCCTCGTTCATTTCAGAATAGTCACTTAGGTCAATGAGGTACACTGTAGTCTGAAGCACGTATTCCAAGCCAGATTGTGCTGCTACTAGTACTCTTCGAAAGTTTTCCAGAGTTGTCTTGGTCTGGGACTTGACGTCTCCTGGCACTACTTTTCCGTTCTGATCGATGGGTCCTTGACCTGAAACGAAGATAAGATCTCCAAACTTTATTCCTGGCGAAAACGGCAAGTTCAATGGTGCAGGTCCCGTTCTGACAAGTTCCTTTCTCATGACCCGTTCGATCCTGACTGGATACTTTGGAGGTTTAAGAGTTGAGAAGCGCCCGACGGTCTAGCGTAACAGCTGGGCTTGCCGCGGATGATCAATGAGATCTTGGCGAGAATGGAATGCTCTTCGATGTCTACCTAGACACGCGGTCAGTGATTTGACGTCGTAGCCGAAGGGTAGCAACAGGTTTGCTGTTGAAGAAACGAGGAGATCAACGTATCTTTCAGGATCGTAGACAGTATCATCGTCTGCCAATTCGGGGGGCAAGGCTTGGCTTTCAGGAATTGTTGATGTATCAATCGTCAGAACGTAACTCACCTGCTGTCCCGCATGAACTCTTCCCCCCTCGTCGATAAGATACTGGGCCGCGGTCGCCTGGGGTACGCGGTGAGTATACTCGTTAGGCATCTTGCTCAAATTCTTCGTAATTATCAGCTCCTCGATAGGAACCGTGCCGCGTCTTAGCTTTGAAGCGTATTCTCTGAGTATGTTGAGCACTTGGGGAATAAGGGCTAGGAACTCCTTGGAATTATCTGCCTCCTTTAGGAGGCCAAGCATTTCTTTCTGGCATGTCTGAACTATCTCAGGAGTGTCGTGACGCCGAACATCGATTCCCCGAACCTTGAAGGTCCGGTCTTGAAAGATGCCATAGTACCTGTTTAGGACTGGCGCTTGCGGGTCTGTTTTGGAATTGAGGAAAACTATCCACTTGTACTGACCCTCAAAACTCAGAGGGAGTTTCAGATCCTTTTTGATCACTGCACAAAGCTCCTCGTAATCAGCCGCTGTTGCGTCAGTTTTTGTAAGCCACATAGAATCAACGATTCCGTGCACGAGTTTGAAGCCTCTAGCTTGGGCTATGGCTATTGCACGGTGGAGGAAGACTCGGGAGAAGGCGCATGTTGCAATGTGCGCGTCTATCTTTCCGAACCGGGCGTTCTTAAATCCGAGGTAGCCGAATGAGCAAACCAGGATCCATTTTAGTGCTGACTGACGTGCATCATACATCTGCCGTTTCAGTTCATCCTTTTCGTCTTTCTTTAGTTGCTTGTAGCTTGACCTTCTATCGAGAAGAATTTCAAGAGATAGAGGGACGATGCCTCGCCATCGGTCGCAGATATTGTAGTCTAGTTCTGGAACCCGACGGAGCGAGTTGGGGCAGCATTTGCACTTGACGGTTTCTCCGCTCAGGTTCTGGTCCCGCATTATGGTCGGGTAGAGGCTGGTAAAGTCCAGCTCTCCCACTTGATCATAGATCCCGGTTTCGGGTTCGTGGATGAAGCCTCCTCGGTCGGCGATGACTAGTTCGTTACTGTCTTTCCATTCTTCGGGCTGGTTTTTGTTCCATGGGATTAGCACGTTTTCTTTGACCGCATGGTAGAATTGTAGACTAGTCATGTTGGTGCCTATGGTCGCCCGGCTGGCTCGCTGAATTGGAATAATACACGTCCGAGCGATTTCGAATAGTCCTTCGAGTCCACAGTCAGCGCTGATGAAGGCGTTGTGGTCGTCGATATGTAGCCTGCCCAGTAGACGGGCGGCGGTCTCTCTGTACAGAATTTTTCCGTAGGAAAAGTAGGAGTGGCCTTGAACCTCGTAGACTCTTAGTGGTGATGGGTCTCTGCCGAGAACTAGTCTGTTGAGCATTCCGTTTTTGTGTGCGCGTCTCGCCAGGTATGGGAAGATGAACGAGTCTCCACCTTCTGTAATTACAATGTCGGGATCTATTTCGTTGAATGTTTCAACGAGGCTGAGGAGTTTCTCTTCTTCACTGCCCGAATCAATAACGATCGGTCCTTGATCCGTTATGGTACTGATGGAATCTATCTCATCCTCGAAGGTTCGAATCCTCTTGTTCTTTCTAGTCTTGACTTCTAGCCTGATCTTTCGAAGCGGGGGAAGTTTGTAGTCAATTGTCTCTCTGGAATCTCTCAGGGTCCACTCGATTTTCTCGTCTTTCTCCTCTACCTCGACAAGGGCTAAGGGAAACAGGTCTTTCTGGTAGAGATAGATTTGCGGAGAGGGAATGTCCACATCGTAGAGGCGGAAACTTGAGTAGCTGCTTGCTCGTTGTATCCTCCGCGCAAGCTTTGCAGCCTCCTCATCGTTCTCTACGATGACCTCAAGGACTCGGGATTTGTCTATGTCGCCAGCCCTTTCAAATTTGTCGACAAAAATGGAGTTTTCAATGTAGGACTTGCAAGCGAGATCGATTAGCTCGCGGTAATTGCCTCCTACGTGTATTCTCGGCCTCCATTTGTCCGTGAGCCTTACGCATTTTCCGTCTAGTTTTTTCAGCCATATTACCATCTGGCCCGGTTTGTGGTAGAGATCGAGAATCCAGCCTAGATGCTTCACGCAGAATCAAGACACAGTTCTCCATTCTTGGACTAATTCGGAAGAGCGGGACGAAGAATGAATGTGAAACAGATGCGAAACTAGTGGGAAAGTGAAAGGGCTACTGGTATCCGAGTAGCGTTTTGTCCAGCGTGACAACCTCGTCTTCCTTCTGAGGCGTGAAGGGATGGCGGGCTATGATGAGCTGTGTATAGGCACCCTTGTCCTTCAGTCTCGCGGAAACATGTGCAGTCTGCATCAAAGCATCTGTCATAGCCTTGTTTCTTGTCTTCTGATTCGTTGCTACGATCAGCATGTTTCTCTGCTCAGCGGTCTTTCCTAGAAACTGTACGCTTTTGCGAAAAATATCCAATGCTTCTTTCTCTTCTCGGACATCAGGATCGCAGAAGAGGGCCGTGATGTCAGAAACGACAGCGAACCTCGCCCCATACTGATCTAGTGCGCTGGTTAGTTTTTCCACGATGAGGCTGTGAACTTGGTGATGTGTGAAGGCTCTGCTGAGATGAATACGTTGCTGCACTCGGCTAGATTCCAGTCCGAGATTGACGATGTGCTGCGAGATAGTGTAAGTGTCGAAGAGGTTACCTGCATCTATGAAAACAACATCGCTATCCAAGCCTTGAGTGAGTGTTGCCCGGACGCAGAGGAGGAGAGAAAGAGTATGCGATGGTTCACCCTCGAGGAAGACAAACTGGCCCGTTTTGAGAATCAGTGCCTTGTCTAGAGACTCTATCCCGGTGGTTATGCCCGGTTGGACGTCTCGGGGGAGGTTGCTTCCCCGACGTGTTTGGTATTCGATCTGGTCGTCTGGCTCTCTCAGGAGTTCTGGGTCTCTACATTTCAGGCTGGTGAGTAGGCGTCTTCCCGCAGGAAGAAGGGAGGCTCGGCAGCCTAAGACCCTGTCCAGTTCGAAGCCGCAGCTGGGACAGGTTCCGTCGAAGACTAGTTCGATTTTTCTAGGATTGATTTGTTGTTTTGATAGGACTAGGGCTTCGTCACAGAGGATACAATGGTACAGGTAGCCCTCGCTGCCTTTCTCTATCTGGTCTATCTGCCATGTCTTGGGTTGTAGAGGGTCGATGATATGGCGTGTTTCCATCGCAGACCCTTAGGGTTGTTCTATTCGTCGCGTCTGCTCTTTGGAGCGGCGTCTTCCACGCCTTTCGCGGTAATCTGAAAGTAGGTCTCAGACTCTGGCAGGTAAGGTGAGTCTATGATTTTGGCAACTCGTAGTCCCTGGCTGGCTTTCTTCAGCATGACTCTGTGTGTGGAGGCGTGAGCCAGAATGTTTCCGCCCGCGGGACGCATGGGGTCGCCGAAGAACGCTTGAGGGTTAGCTTGAACTTGGTTTGTTATGACGACTGCTAGGTTGAGGGCTTGAGCTATTCTGAGGAGTTTGTGAAGGTGGCTGTTTAGGCGTTGTTGGCGTTCGCTTAGGGATTCGCGTCCGATGTATTCGCCTCTGAAGTGAGAGAGGATCGAGTCTACGACTAGGAGTTTGATGTTTTCTTCTTGGCAGATTTTGAACGCGTGGTCGACTGTGAGGATCTGGTGGTCGCTGTTGTAGACGCGGCTGTAGATGATGCCGTCGAGTATCTTGTCTGCGTCGAGTCCCATTGCCTGGGCCATCTGGTAGACTCTTTGGGCTGCGAACGTTCCCTCAGTGTCGATGAAGAGGGCTTTGCCTTCGAGGCCGCCGTCTTTGGCTGGTAGCTGGACGTTGACGCTGAGCTTCATACAAATCTGTGATTTGCCTGCTCCGAATTCTCCGACAAACTCTGTGATGGCTTGTGTTTCAAGTCCGTTTCCCAGCAGCTTGTCAAGATTAGTGGATGCGAAGCTGAGTCTCTGAAGGCTCAACCTCCTCTCGTAGAGCTGTTTTGCAGTGACGAAGTCTGTCTGTATTGTTTCTCGGGCGGCTCGGGAGATTTTGAGGGCAACGCTGTTCTCTAAGCCTGCCTTTTCGATTAGTTCGCGTATTGGTGCGATTGCAAGGGATGCGATGGAGTCGTAGCCTGCGTCTCGGAGCTTGCCGGCGGTTACTGGTCCAACGCCGTTTAGATCTTGAATATTCACTATCTCTTCAGCCAAAGACTATCGGAACGGGGATAGTCTCGTCACGGCTTATCTCCCAGAGTGAGGACCGTAAGTAACCGCCTCCACGCTAGGAAACTGCGCTGGTTGTGCTCGATTAGGGTCGTTTTACAGAGTACAAGAACTAGAGGAGTGAAAGTATTAGCTCTAATCGACTCTTCCTCTCGAGGCTGCTCTAAGGTAGTATCCGACAGAACGGTCAGCCGTGATGTGACCCGCCCAGCCGAGAAGGGGCCATTGGACGGCTCCAGACAATATGCTCCAGATCGCAAAGACGGGAATCCAGACAAGAAGCGTATGGAAGATGTTGTAGAGTCCAGGTCCCCAACGGGGCCATTCCTTGGATCCGCGCATCGCGAGGCCGATGGGGATGAAAGACGCTAGGTCGGGAAAGATGATCCAGAAAACCGTAGCTAACAGGTTCAGATCTTTGACAACGAATAGCCGCCAGTAGAAGAGAACGATGAGTAGAATGATGGTAATCAGTAGCATTTCAAGACGATAGGCGAGCGAGTTAAGACGGAGGAAGCCGGGGCCGGCTCGTGGAGGTTTCGCATTCTCAGAAAACTCCCGATGAGAGGGTTCAGGGAGAGAATGTTCAGATAGACCCTGAGCCCTACTAGATATACAGCGTAGTAAACTCATGGCACAGAAACCCGAGCAAGCCAGTATTTCAAAAGCTCTAGAAGTAGCCACGTTTGCCGCCGGCTGTTTCTGGTGTACAGAAGCTGTCTTCGACCAATTGAAGGGTGTTGTGAAGGTCAAATCAGGCTATTCGGGCGGAAACGTTCCCGATCCTTCCTATGAAGAGGTCTGCACTGGGGACACGGGACACGCTGAATCGATCGAGATAACATTCGACCCCAGTGTCATATCGTTCAAGGATCTTCTACAGATATTCTTCACAACCCACGACCCAACAACCTACAACCGGCAGGGAGGAGACGTGGGAACCCAGTATCGCTCAGCGATATTCTATCATAACCCGGAGCAGGAAAAGAGTGCTCGCCAGGTGATTCAAGAGTTCAACGAGTCGAAGGTCTGGAAGAAGCCGATTGTTACCGAGGTTGTGCCTTACCGCGAGTTCTACAAAGCTGAGGATTATCATCAAGACTATTACGCAAAGAATTCTCGTCAACCCTACTGCAGAGTGGTGATCGAGCCGAAGATTGCCAAGTTGAGGGAGCATTACCGCGAGAAACTGAAGCAATAGTCCTCGGTCCCGAAAACTTGCGCTATTCGAGTCCAACCCAGTCTGTCTGCTCGCGCCATATACAGTCTGCAAGCGCAACATGTTTGATATTGCAAACCTAGGAGGAATGGTCCCGCATCATGTCCGAAACTCTCGAAAAACAGGAACGCTGGAAGCAGCAGAAGGAGGAGGCCGACCGTCAACGAATGGGTGGCGCCTACATCCAAGGGTTCATGGAAACAGCCGCGGCGCTGGTCGGAGAGGAGCCACTCTTCAGTAAGGGCTACTGGAAATGCGCAAGCGGCTGCAAACCGTTCGGCTTCGGACTGGCAAGGACCCCGAGAGAGTGTCCCAGCTGCCACAAGCAGCTGATACTCTGGGTACCCGGGCCGTAACTTAGAGCTTCGGTTCAAGGTAGAAATAGTCGTTTTCAAACCCGCTCCCGTCGAACGGGATTGAAGCTCGAGACTAGAAGTCTTGGCAAGAGCGATCTCAAGATTACCAAAGTCGGAGTAGGAACCGCTCCCATTGGCTCAACCCCGGAATGGAGGGTTTGGTGGGGACCCCAGGACGAGAAATCGGCCATTGAAGCCATTCAGACCGCCCTGGACGAGGGAGTGAACTGGATAGATACTGCACCGTTCTACGGATGGGGAAAGGCAGAGGAGATCGTCGGGAAAGCGATCAAAGGTCGAAGAGATGATGTCTATGTCTTTACGAAATGCGGGACGTTGCCCGATGGCAAGGGTGGTTCCATTGAGAATCATAAGCCAGAGACGATCAAGAGAGAGGTCGAAGCGAGTCTAAAACGTCTGCAGACCGACCACATTGACCTCTTACAATTTCACGATATGGATGCGACAACTCCGATCGAGGAGTCTTGGAAGGTGCTCCAGGATCTTATTGGTCAGGGAAAGGTCAGGAACGGTGGATTATCAAACCATACCGTAGATCTCATCGAGAGGGCTGAGCGAATCGGCTCCGTCACGGCTAATCAGGTTCAGTATAACCCCCTGCAAAGAAAGATCGAGAAGGACATCCTGCCTTTCTCACTGAGCCATCAAATCGGCGTCCTGGGCTGGGGGTCCCTAGCCGAAGGTTTTCTCGCCGACAACTTCAGCTTATCATCTCTGGACCCGAAGGATTTCCGTAGAAACCACTGGTACGGCCAACCAGAGAACCAGGCTAAATTGGAGAGGGTCAGAGGAGCCTTGTCAAAGATAGCTCGAGCTCACGGTAAGAAAATGGTGGATGTTGTCATCGCATGGGAGTTGATGCACCCTGCTCTAACGGGAGCAATCATCGGAATACGTAACGAGAAGGAGGCTCGAGAAATGAAGGATGGAACAGAACTGATTCTCTCACGTGACGAGATGCAAGAGATCGAGAGAGCTACAGCGTAAGGGCTTAGCGAATAGAGTTGGCAGGGCAGTTCGCGACTGGAACCCCGCCAGGCACAACGATAACTCGCCCGATAGCAGAAAAAACTAGTTTCAACCGATGGGTAATCGCTATCGTAATCCTTGTTATAGTCGTTGTGGGCGTCTTGTTCGCACTTATCTATCAATCGTCTGCAATCGTTTCTACCAAGAACTTTAGCTACAGCACGGCTGCCGACCAGTCAAGCAACTACACACTCGAAGTCACAAACATCAACGGTGCGGTGACAGTGACACCGTGGGGACAAGCCAGCTTCCTGATCAATGGCACCGTAACGGCGAAGGGTCTGGGATCGTCCCCCGCACAGGTAAATCTTGTCAACTCAAGCATGAATGGTAACATCATATTCCAGGCGCAATTTCCCAACAATGCGGTCTTTCTAATCTCGCAAACATATTCTGTCAAAATCGACGTGTTCATACCACTTTCAGTGCACATTAGCAAGCTCGTCGTAGACAACGTAAATGGACGGGTTCAAGCAACCGGTCTCAATGTCACCGGCGCAAGCATCTCCTCATCCAACGGCGACATAGACTTCAGCTGCTCAATTTGTGCAAGCGGCGGCTTTTCAGCGCAGACCACCAACGGTAACATCGCAGGCACTTTTTCGACACCGATCATGGCAGGGAACTATACAATGTCGTCTCAAAATGGCAACGTGCAAATGGCCGTTCCATCATCATCCTCATTCAAATTGACCGTATCTCTCGTCAACGGAAATATTCAGACAGAGAATCTTGTACTGAGTAATCAGACAAAGACCAGTACCCAGGTTACGGCCACAGTCGGAACCGGAGCAGCCGACGTAAAACTGTCAACAGTAAACGGTCAGATTACGATCATAGGAGCCTAGCGACCAAAAGAGCCTGCATGGTTCTCCACCGTTCGTGTTGCGAGGAGTGGCTCGTTCGTCAACTTCGGTTACTATCAGGTTTTCTACATCGGACCCCTTTTTCCGAGTCCGAGTATCATTCCACAGTGACTGCTGATTGGGGTCCACTCTTGCGGCTTTCACGTCCGCGTTCCCAGCAGTAGCTTTACTTTTCGGATTCCTTCTCGTCCTCGTCGGAACAACTGATGGAACCCGAGAGTTGATTCAAGGCGGCTGGGGATTCATAACGGTGGGAATAATCGTGGAGTTCGTCCTGCCGATTTCTAGACGGTTGAGATAGCGGACCATGAGGATTAATCTATGAAAGCGTTCATCGCGAGCTTCGTCAAAGGGCAGGTATTGCTTCTCGCTCCCCAGCCGATTCTTTTGCTGCTCATCATCTTCAACAAAGTCTCCCTCTACTACTGCGCTCCCGTCATTGTCTCCTTAGCAGTCCTATGGGGCTGGTTCGATTACTCAGGCAAAGTCCAGCGCAGAGGTGCTTCTGTTCTGAAGAAGCTAGAGCGTCTAGTCGACGATTTCGGTTGGTTGAACTTCCAGGAGGGAGGCGGGGCTGGCAACGAAATGGTTGTCTCCCTACTGGACAAGGCGAGCTTCGGGTCAAGCACTTTGACCACACCGCAACTCGCTACAGCGACGACTGAGAAGATCAAAGAAGTCTACTTCACGCTTGAGCTCTGGTACTTCTCAATGCGCCAGAAAGTCCGATTGCTCCTTCGAAAGGCAGCGTCGATGATCGAGTACGATTTGCTCGAGGTCGTTAACGAGTTCATCGAGTTCTACGGTGAGTTTGTCGAAAAGGTGGCAGAGGAAACTCTTCGACTGGTTGCAAAAGGAGATCTGACTAGCCTAGAGAGTGAAAGAGAGGGCTTCTCGACTTTCAAAACACGTTTGGCGGAGCTAAGGGGTCGAGCCAACGCATTTCTCCAGAGCCTACGTGACGATGGTCTTCCCGTTTCAGAGACGAAGGTTAGAGCTTTAGAAGTGGATCCTTGGTTCAAAACGGGAACCGAGATTTCGGAAACTAAACGGTCGCCACAGTGATGACATAAGTTCTAGAAATCATGTTTATCCAGCTCTCCAAGAACCTGGTCAGGCGTC
>DASPWY010000060.1:0-5369 GCA_035637575.1 Bathyarchaeia archaeon | reverse complement strand
TTTCGGGTGGACCGAGCCTAGCCAGTGCGGAAGTTCTTTTGCCTCGCCCATCGTGTACGCGACTCGCGATGCGGTTAGAAGATCGCCAATTAGCTCGCTTAGAGATGCTGTCCAAGCCGCTGCCAGAATCACTAATCCTCCCCAGGTCCCGACAGCCTGTATTGCGGCTCTGAAGAGCGGCACATCGTCTGTCCCCATCGACTGAGACCCTAGAACTCCAAGGGTTGTTGCTGCGACAGCGAGGAAAACCACTGCTGCAACTGCAATACCACCGACGATGGCGACTGGAATGGTCCGTCGTGGATTCTTGATTTCGCCAGCCATGATGGCGGTTCGCATGAAGCCATCCCAAGTCCAGAAGAATATGGCTGCTCCAGCAAGTACGCCGACAGGCCCGTTATCTCCTAAGAGATTCGAGAAATGACCGGGGTTTACGGCGGGGGTCGAAAATGCGACAAAGAGTCCCAGTAGAGATACGTTCACAATCATGAGAGTGATCAACACTTTGGTTGTGAGTTGAACATGGAAGAGGTTGAGGACTACGACGGCAAGGATCGCAACGCCGGCGAACAATTGTAGAGGCAGACTAGGTATTATTTGGACGGAATAGGCCGCAAATGCGAGCGAAATCACGCTCAGAGAAAAGATTCCCTTTCCGAGGTATGCGCAACCGGCAATGAATCCGATAGTCTTATGGTTGAACTCGCGCGCCCATGTAAAAGCTCCTCCTTCCTTCGGATAGTTCACTCCTAGTTGTGCGGCACTGATTCCTGTTGCCAGCGCAATGAGACCTCCTAGAACCATTGCAATGAGAATACCGCTGCCGGCCTTTGCTGTCGCTGACCCTACCGCTCCAAAAATGCCCGTGCCAATAATCATCGCGGCTGTCATTAGCGTCGCAGTGCTACGCCCGAGGGTGCGGGCTAGCGACGTTCGTGATTCAGCCTTTCCAGACTGTTGGCCTGATGCGACTTCCGCAGGAGTTGGTTCCTTGCTCATTCTCGAGCCACGGTCCAGAGCTTCATCAAACAAGAAGAACTATCGAACACTTGAGCCCAGCGACACCAGATCTTTGTGCATTGATCCTTAGACCACCGGCAACCTTCCGAAAACCTTCGTAAACTTTTCGTCGTCGAATTCCAAGCCCAATGCCTTTGTAATTTTCGCCACGTTCTTGTAGGCGATGCCGAGGGATCCGGACGCGCCGGGAGACGGCGCCATGTTTGCGCAGATATTTACTCCGTCTTTAGGAACCTCTGGGAGAGTAAACTCACCGAGCTTCAACTCTCGTGTTCTTTTGTTGATGCCCACGGTGCGTACTCCTCCGAATTCCGGCGCTGGTTTCAAATCAGAGTACGGTATCGAGGGCACGATCTTTCTCGCCTCGTATTTCCAGAAGAGATGCCTTCCTCCACCTGGAAGTGAATATGCGATATTCTTGATCATGATGTTTCGGATTGCCTTCTTTGAGACGACGGTATGGAGAAGTACGGGGTCAAGGTTGTCGATGAATTCTCTGATATCTGGCCTGTTCTTTTCAAACATCAAAGTCGGCGTTGCCGTGGGTCCATATCGGGTAACCGCGCCGTCCCACTCTCTGTCGGCATGGGTGGCCGCGAAAGGCACGCCTTCTTCTTGAAACGTGTACACCTTCCCATTAATTACTGAAGGGGAGGTGTAAAATTTGCCTGCTACGGGAAAAGCAACGAAGTCGCCGCCTAAACCAAGTTGTTTCGCGAATGAGAGAGTATACGAGCCGGCGGAGACCACGAGATATCGGGCCGAGAAACTTCCGCCGTTACGAATGCGGAGGTCATAGCCTTCAGAGACTTCTTGTATTCGTTTCACTTTCGTGTTGAACTTGACATGGATTTTCTTGTCTTGATGCTGGAGTGCGTTTTCTTCAAACGATCTCGCCAGCTCGCCAAAATCAACGATGTCTGCCTGCAGTTTGATTATTCCTATCTCCTCGTCCGGCTTCCGCCCTCTCACAATGTACGGTTCTAGTTTCGCGATCTCTTCTTTATCTTCCATTAATTCTGCATTAGGGAAGACTGGCTTTACGGTGTCGTGGAATTTTTTCCTTAGGTAGTCTTTCTCGCTCTTTCCCACTGCAAGGACCATGCCGCTTTTCGTGTGCCTGAGAATGTCGTACCCACGCCCGTACTTGCTGTTCGCGTAAGACGGGATCATGTCAGAATATCGTTTGATTGCCTTCATCACGTCCGGCGTGTAGTTGAGCTCGCCCCCGAAGGGATGGCGAGTCTGACTGTTTGTTCTCCTGTCGGATGCGATCTGGCCCGCACTGCTTTCCTTTTCAAGAAACAATACACTATGCACGTTAGTGAATTCTGTGAGCAAGAATCCCGTGGCGGTCCCTACCGCCCCCATTCCTACGATTGCGACGTCGTAGACATCTCTCATCATTCATCACGAGACATGAGTCTTTTCATATTCTCATACTGAAATTCACATAGCCGGTCATATTGAAAGCATTATTTTCGTAAGCTCACTGAAAACCAAGAGAATCCTGCCGGTAATTGGGTTGACCCAGCAAATCGTGTAATTTGGAAGTAAGCATTGTCTGTTGGCATGGTCAAAGGAAGAAGAGGTCGACTAGTGTCGAGAGTAATCCGGCGATCCCTGCTGCGGCTATGACCCTCCAAGCTTTCTCATCTCTGTCGGTCAACAGACCTAGAGCGATGACCGTCGCTACAAACGCCACTACACCGCTACCTACGTCAGACCAACTCACAGGGAGGATTTGCCAGTCAATATTTAGCACGGAGTCGGCACCTGTCGCGTTTTGCAACAGGTTCCATGCTGTATAGCCTAGAAACGTGCTAAGGGCGGTGACTGCGAACCGGAAATGAATTTTGGACCATTTCCAGCCGAAGAAGAGGACAATGAACACGAGTACTGCCGAACCGAGTGCTGACAATAGAATATTGCTTAACTGAAACATATCACATCACTCCCGCAGATCCGAAAGACCCGGACGACCTTGAAGACAAACAAGGTAGATGGTTATGCGTCCTGATAGACTGTGGCCCGATGACTTGCCGGAGTGAATGCGTATACTTTGTCTGTCTCTGGGTTGTAGGCAATAGTATGTCCTCCCAGATCCGTCTTCACTGTCTGAATGAGCTTCATTGCGCTGGTGTCGAAGACATCGATCGTCCCGGGCTCTCCGATAGCCACATAGAGGTGGTTGAGCCGGGAATTGTAGAATATCACATCAGGAGGACCGGTCAAGTCTGAAGCGCGCGAAACTCTTCCCGACTGCAAATCGACGGTGAATAGGCCACCTTGGTCACAGGCGCAGAAGAGCCTTCGATTCTCCGAGTCAATGTCGAGCCCATGGGGACCCGTCGCCGGAATATCGTAGCTGGCTGCTATTCCGTCAGGATCTTTACTATCGATAGCGACTATCTGGGGCGGATTGGAAACGTTGACGTAAAAACGGTCCATCTTGCTATCGAAGACAGTCCACCGAGTTCTTCCAGGCACAACGATGTCGGCAGTTAGAATCTTCTTCTTGGTCTCAACCATAGAGACGGTGATTGGAGCCGGGTCATCCTGTTTGGATACGTTTGCTGCGAGAAGAGTGTCCCTTGAAGGGTCGAATGCCAATCCGTTGGGAAAACCTCCCACCCTCACCTTCTCCAGCTTCTCCTCTCGACCATAAGGGAATACACCCACAGTCTTCTCGCCACGGTTAGACGTGAATACCAAATCCTTCTCGTTAGAGACGAGTACGCCAGCCACGCCAAGAAGGCCCGGAATTGAGCGGAGATATTTGTCGTGACGGGAGTCGATCACATCTACCGCGTCATTCGAGGTATGAGCAACGTATAGCGTCCCTGATTTGACGTGGACGGCGGCGTGATCGAAGCCGCCGTTTTTCTTGTGTGTTGGTAGTTCTATGTAGCCTACTTTCTTGAGGCTGAAATCGGGGACCTACCGCGCAGGTTGCGCTACGTTGTACTCTAGCTTCTGAGTTCCTTCAGTCTTGAGCTGACAGTACTTGTACAAGGCATCGTAGGTGGGAAATTGTAGTCGCATATTGTCAAAGTCATCCTTTGCAAGGTTTCGGAAACCATGCGCCGCTGCCTCTAGGCCCGCAGACTCAGGCGGCGCGTTCGGAATCTTCGCGTCAGCACCTCTCACGATTTTTGCTAGTTCTAGTAGGGCCGGGTCAGTCAGTTTGTACTTCTTGATGATAGCGTCGAAGCTTACACGCTCTTCGCCGTTCTCTTTGTAGTGCGTTAGTTCTACTCCCTTCGCGTCATAGGCTATTGCTCCGGTGTCTTTGACGACTTGCGGAATTGTCTCGGGTGGAACGAACAGAAATTCCGGATTCTTGTCTACGAACTTCTTGATAAGCCACGGACACGCGATGCGGTCGACTTTCGCCTTTTCTCGTGTAACCCATTTCATAGGGTTCCCCGCAACGGGTTCTCTATGTAAACTGTTACCTTATGGTTTAGCGGATCGGATGATTGCGCCTTGGCTGAATCCCTCCCAGGCTCTAAATCCATTAGCACTGTGCGCAAAATCAAAGGCTCCTAAGCTCTCTAGAGAGACAGTAGCCATCATTCAAGTCTAGCGAGTTGCTCTGATAGCATAGTAGAAGAGGAGAGAACGGGAGATGCAGCTGCGAATGCTCAAGGGCAAGATCCACAGAGCAAGACTTACGGGCGCGGACATCAACTATGAGGGCAGTATCGAGATAGACTCGTCTCTGATGGAAGCTGCGGGAATCATACCCTTCGAGCAGGTAGACATCTGGAACATTACCAACGGAGAACGATTCTCAACATATGCGCTCTCAGCTCCTAGAGCAAGCGGGACGGTAGCGGTCAACGGCGCCGCCGCTCGGAAGGTTCAGCCGGGCGACGAGGTCATTATCACAGCATTCGGCTGGATGAGCGAGAAACAGGCACAACACTGGAAGCCCCACGTTGTCTTCGTCGACCGTGAAAACAGGCTGAAACCCGGCCCGCATGTCCGGCGCGTGCTTGCCAAGCGAGAAGTCCTTCGCTAGATCTTACAACTACAGTTTTCGGCCACTTGCTAAGAACATCGGAATCTTCACCTTTCCGTGCTCTACTGTTGTTGAACAGCAAGATTCCAGTCCCTCGACCCTTACGTCAGCGAAACCGGCTTGGTCCAAAATCGTTCTAACACGTGAGATTTCGAAGCCAAGCCATCTGTCTGCATGTTCCTTTCGCAGAAACTCGAAATTGTGTTGCTGAAGATCAGAAAGAGCGAGTCTTCCGCCAGGTACTAGCACGCGGGCCATGTCCTTGACGGCAACATCAGGGTTCAGACAATGGTGCAAAATCATGTTGCCGATTACTGCATCT
>DASPWY010000059.1:0-6846 GCA_035637575.1 Bathyarchaeia archaeon | reverse complement strand
AAGAGCTGAGGGATTCACCGAATCCGTTATACGAGAAATGACCAGGCTATGTCAAGCTTACAGCGCGATAAACCTAGCGCAAGGGTTTCCCGACTTTGACCCTCCAGACAAAGTGAAGAGCGCCGCTTCGCGCGCTATCCGACAAGGCTACAATCAATACTCAACCACTCACGGGGTCCCCCGCCTCAGACAAGCCATCGCCCACAAAATGTCAACTTACAATCATGTCTCTTGCAATGCTGATGACAATGTTACCGTCACATGTGGAACCACAGAGGGCATGATCGCGTCTCTTCTAGCTCTCCTGGACCCAGCTCAAGAGGTTGTAATCTTCGAACCGTTCTACGAGAATTATGGTCCAGACTCGATTCTCTCAGGAGCAAAATGCTGATACGTCGCACTCGAAGAACCCAGCTTCAAGATCGACGAAGAGAAGCTGAAGAAAGCTTTCTCCAGAAAGACCAAAGCGGTCATAATTAATACTCCTCACAACCCAACAGGCAGAGTCTTCACTCGTCATGAGTTAGAACTCATTCGAGACCTTTGCATGGACTATGATGCCTTCGCGATCACCGACGAGATCTATGAACACATCCTCTATGACGACAGGAAACACGTCAGCATCGCAAGCTTAGATGGCATGGACGATCGCACCATGACAATTTCTGGATTTTCAAAAACCTACAGCGCGACTGGCTGGCGGGTAGGATACGTGATCGCGCCGAAGAAACTGACGCTCGCAGTGCGGAAGGTCCACGATTTTCTAACGGTCTGCGCTCCTACACCTCTGCAGGAAGCGTGCATAACCGCTCTGAAACTTCCACTCTCCTATTATCGGGACCTCCGAGCCCTGTATGCTAAGAGCAGGAAATTGCTATTGCAGACATTGGAGAACGCTTCTTTCATCTGCACAATCCCCGAAGGTGCCTACTACGTCTGGACAGACATCCGACGAACGGGTTTCAAAGACGATAGAAAACTTGCGGAACATCTGATAAAGAAGATAGGAGTCGGCGCGGTACCGGGTTCGAGTTTCTATCATCTCCCATCCAAAGGTAGACTCAAGCTGCGCTTCTCCTTTTCCAAGATGCCTCACACTATCGAAATGGCAGCTTCCAGATTGAGCAAGTTCAAAAGGGCCAATCAGAGAGGCTAATTGTTGAGAGACTCACTTTAGGTTCAACCACTCTTCTTCTAGCCTCAACTTCTCTAGGAACCATTTCCTGCGAGGGGGATGAAACTCCAGTCGGGGAGGATTAGAAAGAAAGGCCCCCTTGAGAAAAGCGCTTTCCGATTTTGCGACCTGGAGGTAGCAGGAGCCTTCACCGCCCCACTGCTTCATCTCTCCCTTCTTGGTTATTGATAGCGCGAGATTGTTGGCGACGATCTCGGCCTGGCCTTGTGCGAAGACCCCTGCCTTGGGCAAGTAAGGCGCATGTCCATGAGGAGTCTCAATCGAGGTGATGTCGCCTATGGCGAACACGTCCTCATGTCGGGTTGCGAGGTTGTGCGGATTCACCGGAATCCAACCGGAATCATCTGTCAGACCTGCATCTCTTACGACTTGAGATGAACGATGTGGTGGAGTTGTGATGAGAATATCATACTTCAACTCCGAACCGTTATCGAAGATGACCTTATCCTTGTCAACCCTAGCCAGTTTCGTCTTCGACAAATATTTGATCCCGCGACTGTTCAAGAGTCGCTCGACCTGTTTGCCAATGACGCTGCCTGCCGCAGGAACTGGATGGGGCTCAGGTGTGAAGAAGTGAATCTCAGCTCTCTTCTTTGCTCCTCGAAAGTGTTCCTCCAGTAGTAGAGCCAGCTCGTAGGGCGCAGGTGGGCATTTTATTGGAAGTCGTGATATTCCTATCGCGATCGTGCCACCATTGAAGTTGTCAATGGCCTCGCGGAGTTTCAGGGCTCCTTCAATCGAGTAGGCGTTATGGCTGTAAGCTTCGAGTCCGGGTACTTGCTCGAAATCGAATTCGGTGCCTAGAGAGATTACTAGCTTGTCGTATCTTATCGTCTGAGACTTCGTCTTAACAATCCGTCCGCTGACATCGATCTCCTCCACTCTATCATTGACCATCCGAACATTCTTTCTCTTGCTAAGACCTGTTGGACTACGCTGTATTTTCTCGGGCTGGCGCCAGCCGAACACCAGCCATTGGAACGCTGGGGCAAAAGGGATTCGCAGTCGGGGCTCTACAACGGTAACAAGGCCTGAACTCCCCACTTGTTTGGAGATCAGATTGGATGCGGTGAAACCACCCATTCCACAACCGAGAATGACAACGTTAGGTTCAGAAGGCAATTGGCTCTCAGACTCAAGGGTCTTGCTCCTCTCGACAGCATAACGTTTTGCAATTCTACGCCAGTGACCCAAAGTTTTGGGCACCTATTCCTGCCTAGGCGGTGTACTTGCTCGGAACAGATGGCGGCGGTGAGCGACAGTTCTTGAAAGAGTGTTGCTTAGGAAGCTGCCTCTACGGGGAATTCGCCGCGGTTCCTGACGAATCTCAATAGTTTGACCTGTTTGCGGGCTTCTTCGTAGCAGAAGTTGCAGAGCCGGACGGACCTTTCTCCAGGTTCAGGCATGAACCATGTAGTCTCAGTTATTGGCTTAGGATCCTTGCACCAGGCACACTCGACTGTGTTGCCGGGGAGAAGAGCGAGCTCACTCATGCTGTTTAGAATGGTCGGAGTGGCGAAAGATAAGCCTAGCGTACACAATATTTCTCGACCATGCGGTCTAAAGATTATGCATGATGAGCGTGTGAGTGATTGTTTGAATCATGATCATTGCACCAAGAACAGAATCAAGTAGGGATTATGAACTCGAGCTCTTCCCAGATCGAGTAACGACTGTTTACCAGGCACGTGTGAATGGTTGACCGAAGAGGGCTCGCGGCAACAATGCTTGCGGGACTATTGTTCGGAACCAGTGTCCCGGTGATAAAACTGGGACTAAATTTCGTCCCGCCTGATACATTTGTAACTCTGCGCTTTGCGTTTGCTTCCGCGCTCATCGTTCTCCTGCTACGAGGACACGGTTGGGTGCAATGGAGTCTTCTTAGATCAAGACAGATCTGGATTATTGGATTCATCAACGCCTTAGGCTACGTCCTTCAGTTTCAAGGACAACTCATCACCTCTTCATCGAATGCGGCTCTCATAATCAGCACTGCGGCTCTTATGATCCCGGTACTAGCATTGGTCTACGCCCACGAGAAAGTGGGTTTGAGAAAAATAGCTGGAGTCTTGTCGGGATTCATAGGAATCGTCTTCCTTGTTACCAGAGGCCAGCCCGTAAACCTCGGAAGCTCCGAAGTCCTCGGTGATTTGTTGATCCTTGGAACAGCCGTGACAATAGCGCTGGTCTTCGTCCTCTCAAAGGACCTAGTTGAAAACAAAGGAGGACGAGCGGTTACAGGAGGAATAATCCTAGTCACAACCCTGCTCCTGCTCCCAACTGTCCCTTTCGACCGCGGCTCGTCGATCAATCTTGCTCCGGTAGCTTGGTTCTACGTCGTCTTCCTAGCCGTTTTCGCGACCGTAGGAGCGTACTATTTTTTCACGAAGGGTTTGGAATCGGTCTCTCCAACTGTGTCTTCGATAATTCTGCCCATTGAGGTTATGGTCGCCGTCACATTATCCGTGATTATTTTCAGCGATCCATTCAATCTCTATTCTGGGACAGGCGCATTCCTGATAATAGCGGGTGTCGTTCTAGTCAGTACCGCTACTTAGGTCCGGCAAAAAGGGCGCGCGGCCACTTACTGGTGAGCGCCGCAGTTCGGGCAATTGGCCGAGTTCTGGTTCATGAGGCTCTGACAATACTTGCAACGCACCTGCGCGACCTGTTGCTGAGGCATCTGACCCTGTTGAGGCATCCCGTACCCTGGCATCGGCTGACCATATCCAGGACCCCCGTAGGCTGGGTTGGGATTGTACCCTGGGTTGTATCCAGGCGGGCCATAGCCCTGCTGCACGGGATACCCACCCGGCATGTAACCCGGCATTTGCTGGGGCATGCTACTTGGTGGGACAAATGCAACTTGTGTCTGGCCGGTGAGATCAGGCCGGCCTTTGACTTGGACAACGGCCTTGATGCTGTTCTCCACTGTAGCCCCGCCCCTAGTCACCCGGCAGGGCGGAATACCTACGCTAAAAGGAAAAGTCTGAGTAGGACCGCTGCCAAAGTCGTTCGGCCCAGTCACCTGAACGTCTCGCGAGAACAGGACGTTTTGTCGGCGCTGTCTTTCTTGAATCTTCTGATTGTTGGGAAGCGTTACCCAGACCATCTCTTCGTAATTCTCAAACACCCGAGCTTCCACTCTAACCCCCAAAGACTGGATGTATTCTTGAGCCTGCACGTTGACTTTGCCAACGACGCCTTCTCCCTCAACAAATGTCGGCTTGTCAAAGCTAATCCAGACCTTGCCTTTCGGTGCTCTCAAATGATCAAATAAGCCCACTTGCGCGTTCCACCCAACTGTTTCTTGCTTGCAAGGCACGCACCCTATCAAGAAAGCGTAACCCGGACAGCGAAATAGAGGGAATCAGTGCTGGAAAAGAGGTGGAGAGTGCGACTGTGTCAGAAGGTTTAATTTTTCCCCGAGAGGCTAGACTCTTGACCCAGATAACGTTGGACAAAAACGGGGCTGGGAAGAGTTGATCCCTGGTGAGCTACATCCTGGATGAGAAAGAAAATGGACCTGTTTCCGAAACTATAGCTCATCAGCCGTCGAAGACAGCTACCATCCCCGAGAAACAAGTGGAGGAAGAGTTGACGCCTGACATTCCAAGCCGGGTTTCCCAGCTCGAGGAGGCACTGGAGCAAGAGAAGGGGAAATCGGAGGACTTGCTCCGTCGGCTCCAATACCTTCAGGCCGATTTTGAGAACTATAGAAAGAGGGTAGAGAAGGAGATAGGGGATGTGAAGAGGTTTAGTAACGAACGTCTACTCTCAGATCTCTTGACGGTCAAGGATGAACTTGACTTGGCACTTGCAAAGGCCCGTGAAACGAAACAGAACCCAGTCTTGTTGGAAGGGGTGGGCATGATCCAGAAGCGGGTTCAAAACATCATGTCCAAAGAGGGCGTGGAAAGAATTCCTAGTGCAGGCTCAATGTTCAATCCGGATTATCATGAAGCCGCTCTCAGAGTTGTCTCTGACGAGGAGGAGGGAACGGTTTTGGAAGAGGTCCGGACAGGGTACTTGTTGAAGGGAAGGGTTCTTCGTCCGAGTATAGTTAAAGTGGCAGGGAAGCAACCTATGGGGGAAAGTGCGCAAGCTGAGACGAGTGAGGCTGATAGAGAATGAGCAAGTCTGAGACTGAGAAGATCCTGGGCATCGACCTGGGAACAACTAACAGCGCTGCTGCGATAATGGAGGCCGGCCGGCCTCTAGTTATCCCAAGCGGTGAGGGACAGACAGCCGCAGGCAAGATGTTCCCCTCAGTAGTTGCGTTCACAAAGGACGGCCAGATGATTGTTGGGGAGCCTGCGAAGAGACAGGCCGCCACTAACGCAGAGGGAACGATTCAAGAAATCAAGCGGAAGATGGGAAGCGACTACAAGGTCCGCGTCTACGGAAAGGAATACACTCCTCAGCAGATTTCCGCCTTTATACTTCAGAAGATCAAACGAGACACCGAGACATTTCTTGGACGACCGATAAAGAAGGTTGTCATCACTGTTCCCGCGCACTTCAACGACAACCAGCGGCAGGCAACAAAGGATGCAGGTGAGATCGCAGGCTTCGAAGTGGATCGGATAATCAACGAGCCCACCGCAGCATGCCTTGCCTATGGCTTGGACAAGACGGACAAGGAGATGAAAATCATGGTCTTCAGCTTCGGAGGAGGAACCCACGATGTTACACTGATGGACTTTGGCGGCGGAGTCTTCCAAGTCCTCGCAACGAGCGGTGACACCCAGACAGGCGGCACCGACATCGACAACGCGATCGTCGATCATCTACTAACAGAGTTCCAGCGCCAGACAGGCATCAACCTACGGAACGACCAGTCAGCAATGACCAGATTGAAGGAGGCAGCGGAAAAGGCGAAGATCGAGCTCTCAACGCTCCTAACCACTGACATTGACCTACCCTTCATATCCTCAGACAACTCCGGACCAAAACACCTCCACATCACCCTCACCCGATCAAAGCTCGAAGAGCTCGCGTACCCGATAGTTCGCAAGGTCGAGGCCCCATTACGACGAACGCTGGAGGATGCGAAGCTCCAGCCGAAAGATGTGGACCGGATAATCCTGATCGGAGGTCAGACCCGGATGCCGATGGTCCGCAAGTTCGTTGAAGATATGATCGGGAAGCCGGCAGAGAGAGGCGTCGACCCGATGGAATGTGTCGCGGTCGGAGCTGCAATCCAGGGAGCTGTATTGGCTGGCGAGGTCAAGGACATTCTCCTACTGGACGTGACACCACTATCCTTAGGAGTCGAAACACTGGGCGGAGTCGCGACTAAGATTCTAGAACGTAACACGACGATTCCTACAAAACGTAGTCAAGTCTTCTCAACCGCAGCAGACTCTCAAACCACGGTGACGATACATGTTCTCCAAGGGGAGAGGGCGATGGCCGGCGACAATATTTCGCTGGGAATGTTCAACCTGACGGGAATACCGCCTGCGCCGAGAGGTGTCCCTCAGATTGAAGTTACTTTCGACATTGACGCCAACGGGATGCTCAACGTGAACGCGAAGGACATGGGCACTGGAAAACAGAACAAGATCACGATCACCGCGTCCACAAAACTCTCGAAGGAATCCAAGGAGAAGATGGTCAGAGAAGCGGAGGAGTTTGCGGAGCAGGAC
>DASPWY010000058.1:0-3383 GCA_035637575.1 Bathyarchaeia archaeon | reverse complement strand
TGCCGCGGCGGGATAGCGCTGAGAGAGCACCGCCCAGCAGGCAGACTCGAAAGGAGTGAGAAATTTCACCTGGTGTAGACCGTAAAGCCTCTGAAGGACAGGCGCAAAATCCACATCACCATAACCAATTCGATAGAAATGCTCGAGGTCATCAGCTAGACTCAGAAAGAAACTGATACGGTCCACTGCTGCATCACGCACACCAGGCGTCAGGGGACGGTCCGAACTGAGTGCATACTTCAATCGAGGACTCTTGATGAGGCCTGTTGATCTAACATTGAACACGACCGTCTGGCCTCCAATACAGACAGCCCTAGTCAGAGAGAGCTCATCGATCTTCTGGTCCGCCAACATCGGCGGGAAACCTCTCAAGAAGTCCAGTGCTTTGGAAAAGTCGAAAGGTGGCTTAGGGCTGAGGAAACCCCCCTCTGAGTGTAGGCTCCGCCCGAGTCGGTCGGCATGAAGCAAGATAGGACTTCACAGGGTCAATCGTGATGTATAGGTTTAGCAGAGGGTCCATTGACCTTCCACATGTCTAAAGGGAGTAGGTGCTTCGAGAGTTGATACCAATCGGGGGTTTAGGTGAAACATGATTGGCGGTTTCCTTTGATCGTATAGCTGGCGTCTACGATTCCACGAGATGGTCCGGCGTTCCACCAGAAGTAATGAAGAGTCTCTTGAACGCGATGAAAGAACTGTTCGCTGGTTGCAGGACTATTCTCGATGTCGGAGTCGGGACGGGCAGATTTGCAGAGTACCTGAATGATTCAGGTTTCGACGTCGCTGGTATTGACGTGTCACTCTCTATGATGGCTAAGGCTAGAGAGAAGGGAGTCCGAAACTTGGTCCAAGCCGACGCACACTACCTTCCTTTCCGGGACAGGGTCTTTGATGGTGGGATCATGGTTCGTGTGTTGCATCTCGCTCGAGATTGGGTTCAGGTAGTTCGCGAAGCAGGGCGAGTGACGGGGAAAATAGTTGTTGCTGAGGTCGAGGGTGGGGAGGGGTTCAGTCCGAGGTCGAGGTATTTGGAGCTGAGGAAGGCGATGGGCTATCCTCTGGATCGGTTCAATGACGGTGAGGCTGGGCTTCGTCGAGTAGTACCTCCAGCAACTGTCAAATTGGTTGGTGACAACTGGATAGACATCGATGTGCATGAAGAGATAGACTTCTTCGACAAGAGGAAGTCTTCAGTTTCTTGGGATGTCCCGGCGGAGATCAACGATAAGATCGTTCAACGGCTTCATTCAGAGAATCCGGAGAAGACAATTCGTCGTCGAGAAATTGTCGAAGTTGTTGATTGGGACCCTGCACAGCTTCGAAACTTTGCCGCGAGAGAAAGGTCCAGACCCTAGCTGCCGGACTCCGGAACAGGTAGCGGACCGATTATTCGATGAGGCTTGTAGGGTTCTTCTAGCCTTTCCATGTCATCTGGCGAGAGCTTGACGTCGAGCGAGCTGACAGCATCTTCCAAATGCTCTACCTTCGTTGCTCCAATTATCGGAGCGCAGACTCCTTTGTGGAGTAGCCAAGCCAGAGCAATTTGAGATACGGTCACACCTTTCTCCTTTGCAATCTCCTCGGCGCGCTCGACTACGTCGAAGTCTTCTGGTTTGAAGAATCTTTCAGCAAAGTACTTGTCAGACCGGTATCTAGCAGTGTCTACCTTTCCTCCACGCTTGTATCTGCCGGTTAGGAAGCCGCGTGCTAAGGGGCTCCACGGAATCAGAGCTATTCCTTGGTCCTCGCAGAATGGTATCATCTCTCGCTCCTCTTCGCGATAGCAAAGATTGTAGTGGTTCTGCATAGAGACAAAACGCGCAATTCCCAGACGGTCGCTAACGGCAAGCGCCTTGGCGAGCTGCCAGGCGAACATGCTTGAAGTGCCTATGTAATTGACAGAGCCCTGCCGGACCAGATCATTGAGGGTGAGAAGTGTTTCTTCTACCGGGGTCGAGTAGTCCCAGCGGTGAGTCTGGTAAAGATCGATTCTATCGGTTCGGAGTCGCTTTAGAGACTTCTCCACTTGGTCCATGATGTGGTATCTTGAGAGACCTTCGCGGTTGGGTCCCTCTCCAACCTTCAATCTGACTTTCGAGGCAATCACAACATCGTCCCGGCGGTCCTTCAAGAGCTCGCCTACGATCTCCTCGGACCTTCCATTCGAGTAAACGTTCGCTGTGTCGAAGAAGTTTACGCCAAGATCAAGAGCACGTTTCACGATCGGCCTGGCCTTGTCGATCTCAATCATCCATTCTTCAGAATTGCCGAAAGACATGGTTCCGAGACAGATGCGCGAGACTTGTAGTCCGGTAGAGCCAAGTCGTGTGTACTCCATCAGATCCGCCACAAGGCGCTCGAGTGTCAGTCCATTCGTTTAAGACTTCCATGGAATATTTTTGGTCTATCTTTTTAAGCCGGAACGTGCCTTCTATCTCTGGGTATCCATAAGACTTGAAGATTGCGAGAAGGATTGCAGTCCCTCTCATTCTGATAATAGTTTCCGGCGTAGCCATAGTGCTTGCAGCGAGCAACCTCATTACTCTTAATCACACAGCGACAGTGGCGACAGGGTCCACATTACAAATCATCGATGAGGGGTTGGCTCCTCCAACGGGTGGCTGTCCAACTACTGGCAGTTACGGTCCGGGTCCTTTGAATATTAACTGGGGTATCCTTGATCAAGGACAAACAAAGTCATACTACGTATGCGTCCTAAACTCTGGTACGGCTAGTGACACGATCACCTTGTCAGGCAGCCCTCCAAGCGGCTATGGCACAATTACTAGTCCACAGGCAGGATTCGTGCTGCTCCCAACAGCTACGAAGCTAGTCGAATTGGACTGGGCAATGCCTGGTAACGCGAGCGTCGGCCCTGTTCCCGGCTTCTCTACAACAATCTCCTAACCAGACAAGTTGACCACGCTTCAAATTCAATCTCGTCTGAGATGATCATGCTCTGCGCGTTATCAGATATGCTAGCTTAGTATGGGACCCTTCGAACTAAGGAGACTATCTGAACTCGGAATTCATACAATCCCTATTATGGAAACTATGATAGCGAATGTCACGGACGTAGTCATGAGGAGTGCTCGAGCAGCTTCATCCAAGGCAAGGCAATGAAGTTCGAAACTGCGATGGCCGGAGCACTAAGCAAAAAATAAACAGGTTCCGAAGTGATCCCTCGTCGAACTTTCTGACATCCTGGACCTACAAAAGGGGAAAAAATCACGCCTCCATCTTGCTGGAGATTCGATTCACTTACGGTCTCTCAGTTGGCCGGTCGCTTGTGCAGCATCGCGGTCCGCAGCATCCACAGGGGCAACATCCCATCCAGCTTCACCTCGGTAACTTAGTTACAAAAGTGAAGTATTTAACTGGGG
>DASPWY010000057.1:0-3117 GCA_035637575.1 Bathyarchaeia archaeon | reverse complement strand
CCCAGAGAGCTTCGAAGGCTGAAGCGTTGAGACTCCGGGTAATTGTCGGGAGAGCGATGAGAACAATGTTGCCGTCCAGCTGGGACATGAAAGCCCCGATTGTCGTGTTGGTAAGAACAGTGTACTTGTACTGCAACCCAGCAACCTCGGTTGGATTAGGCCGGTTCGAAGACTATTGCTTGTAGACCTTCTCTTCTACTCGACGTACTGTTCTTGGTTGAAGAGAGCTAGGATGCTCTCTTGGCTCCGATGTAGTAGTGTTCTTTTGCGACTTCTTGAAAGACCACGATCGTCTGATCCCTCGGCGCCTTAGCGATGTTCTCGACGGCGTCGGTAATGGCGCGTGCTAGATCATCCTTCTGCTGTTGAGTCCGCCCACCAAACATCAAGACTCTGACTATTGGCATAGTTTGACATCCGACCGGGTCCGGAAAGGTAGTTGAAGAAAGTTACCTTCACAACACGCGAGGGGGGAGGTACAGATCGTCGAAACTGTCCCGTTGACGATTGAACATGCGCCAAACGTGCAGATGAGAACTAGTCTTCTTTCAGTTCAGCTTCTGGACGACCCGAAATGTAGCGGCTACAGCAACTATCGCGCCGATGATGACGCCATCTAGATCGCTAAGGAATAGTGCCAGAGCCGTTGTCGCCCCTCCGGCAACTAAGTCTCGAAAGAGTCCTCTGTTTCGCGGAGACTTGTCGATGAGGTCAGCGGCCAGAACGAGGAGTAGAGCGAGAAAGTATGCTGGTTGCTGGGAGATTGCTGAGGTCAGAAGGAAGAAAATCGGCCATGCTACCAACTGGCTGAGTGGGAGCAGGAACGATCGGATTTCCGTCAGCCGTATGGACAGGCCGCTCATACGGTGTAATGGAAATAGTGGGATAGAAAAAGCGACCCAACTATTTCTACTACTTTTCGGTTTAATTTTTCTTACTGCGTCTCAGTCGAGACACGGTCCTGTCAAAACCACTTAGGATTATTTTTCAAAGTTCCAGGCAGATTTGCTGTACTTAGTGTCATAGAGCTCCTTCGCGGTGGACAGCTCACTCTTCGTCAACGTTCCCTCCTCCAATCGTACACTGTACGAACTCTCGATTCCCCGAACTATCCCGTCTCTCACATCTCTCGTCGTTACATTCTTCCCCAACTCGTCACGAACAGTCGTGACTCTCTTCTGAACGCTTGCAACATGCCTACCAGCCAGCTTCACCTGAGGTACGTTCAAGACCCGTCCGAGGATCGCTAAGTCAGAGGCCACCAAGATACAGCCATGATGAAAGACGGTTCCCCATCTGATACTCCCCGCGGCACCAGAGACCTTCTTCCCTTCAACCTGAATGTCGTTGATTGGCTGAAACTCGGCGTTTACCCCGAGACTCCGCAATCCTTCGACCGCGCCTTGCGAGAGTCTCTGAAAGACCAGCTGAAGATCCGTATCCGGGACCAGAGGATGCCCTTTCTTTAATGAGATTGCATAGTTCAGATTGCCAGCATCATGATAGACTGCCCCGCCCCCTGTAAAACGCCTGACCACCGTGGTCCCAGTCTCCTTGCACGCATCGAAATTGACCTCGAGGGGTGCGGACTGGAAACATCCTAGAACTATCGTGTTTGAGTTATGCCAGAAACGAACAGTGTTCGGAGCCTTACTCTCACCAACAGCCCTTGGAATAGCCTCCTCTACGCTCATGTTCATGAACGGATCGTCCCGGTATTCCAAGTCGACTAGTCGCCAAGTCTCCATCAGGCAACTGACTCCTCAGGTTTTGCGGCGAGTATTGCTTTGACAAAATCATCAGGAGCTACACCCAGCCCTCGTGCACTGGTTCCTCGGAAGAAACGATCCACCAGAAGCTTCAGCTCCTTCTCTCTCAAGGGGACATCCTCCAACATCTTCTCAAGTTTCGCGAGACTGTCCTCCGGAATCAGGAAAAAGTCTCCGGAGATTTTTGCAGACTCGATTCGTCCCCCTGTTTCTCTCAGTCGGACTCTTAGCAACTTTCCTCCCGGAGCCTTGTAATCTGCTGAAAGCAAGGTCCTCCCGCCGTTGGTCATTGCACTATTCCCATCTCCATAGTCTCGAGCTTGGGGGTCATCAAACTAGTTAGCTGTGAATCGTTTCATTTGCCCTTTAACGATCCTAAGACCAGTCTGAAGATTTTCCTTGCCAAAGAGGGCGGTGAGGACCTCGTTTCCGTTACCCGGTGCTCTTGGGAGACCCTCAATAATTTCGCTCATTTGTGAGAATAGCTTGCGATAGTGTTCCAGCTTGTGTTTTTTCCTATCTGATAGTTGCCAGTAGAATCGAGTACAGACAGTCTCCCTATCGCCCCCGTCTCCGTCGTCGATGACCGCCTGCGCTTCAACGGTGAAATCACGATTCTTCTTTCGAAGACCAAGATACAGCGCGAAAGCCACGTTCGACGGCGGAGAGAATGCAAGATATCCGCTCTCGTGACGATTGACCTTCCACCGAGGATTCGCCGGATGCCCTCCGCTACACGATGAAAACGTCCGATACCCCTTCCCGTTTAGCAATGCGACAATCTCTCTGATCGCCGGGTCTATTCGATGAATATTTCGTCCGTCCCGAAGGCTCTTCCAGTTCGACCGTTCCAGCTCCCCCAACCTTTTCGAATGGGCGCGAGGAAGAAAATCGTCACTCATTTCTCTCGACTTTACAACCGTATCCAGCGGAAGATTGACTCGTCGAAAACATAGCCCTCGTTCCGACCAGTCGAAGTGAATCCTTTGAACTGGTGCCACCTATCAGACTTCTTGTCGTACGCTGCCTCGACAAGTTCCAGCGGCGTTTCCATCGTCTCGGGACGCAGCATCTGACCTAGAATTCCTGTAAGGTGCCCTATCTGGTCTAGGGCGGAGCTCAACTCTTTCTCCTCAAGAATTCCAGACTTGAATACCAGCGTATTCTTCTCTCCTATGAAACTCAAGGTAACTGCGGCGGCTGCTTTTCCTCTTCGATATCTGATCTGTCTGAGCAGCTCCTTGAGGTCACGCCAGTTCTCCTGCAGAACATCTGTAAAGATCGTCGTGACGTAGGGATAGTGGAACGTTATGTTGACTCGAGTGGCCAGATCCTCGTCCACGAGTTC
>DASPWY010000056.1:0-3345 GCA_035637575.1 Bathyarchaeia archaeon | reverse complement strand
ATGGAGCTGTGTTGGGGATTGAATTGGACTGGGTTGTACCGACTGGCGCAACTACGGGGCCCGTCACCTTCCCTACTTCCATCACGTAAACATGTAGACTGTCGATTAACATCGCTCAACTGAGAGCGATAGTCCTCCCGGAAAAATGTGGATGATTGGCAAGAACTTGACTTGACATAGGAGACCAGTTATGCGAACCTCAACGGAGTCAGCTCGTTTCAATCGGGTTGACTGGCTCGGTTGGGAGAATTGCAACTAGTCTCTTATTGGGTCAGCTTTTGCCGGTGTTCTGTTTCGATTGCTCGTTGGAGCAACATCCTGGACCACAACATCCGCAGCCGGATCCGCAACAGCTCAATTAGCGCTTCACCTCAGTAACTTAGTTACCAAAGTGAAGTATTTAACCGGCCAAGTTGCCATTTAGTAAGTGGGTTACTGAATGGTTAGACAAAAGGAAGGAGCACCCTGTTGCACTTGTCCTTGCCCGTGCGAGGGGCTCGTTGATGTTATCGGAAAGAAATGGGTCCTATGTGCCCTAGCTCAACTTGGAAACGAGGGAACGCTGCGCTTCAACCAACTGGCTCAAAAACTTCCAGGTATAAGTGCGAAGACCCTAAGTGATGTTTTGAAAGACCTGCAACGAAACGGACTTGTTAGACGCGTAGCTTATCAGGAAATCCCTCCTCGGGTCGAGTATTTTTTGACCCGCGAGGGGAGAGAATTGACGATGCTTGTGGCACCCTTGATGGTTTGGGCTGATAAGAAGGCGGGGCTGATTCAGCTGGACGCATAGGCTACTTCTTACGAGAACGTGATGCGACAAGTTCCTGATTTTGTCGCTCTAGTTGCAGACCCTCTTTTCTGAGTTCGGAAACGCGCGAACGGGCTCGATCTACGTAGGGTTTGTCGTCCAGCGCGTCTAGGTTGATCAGGACGTTGCTGGCAGCTCCTTCGATGGCAGCTCGTGATGCAGCCACGGACGTAGTAACGTCAGAGAGCGCATTAGCGGTGCCGTACTTCGCGACCTCTTTCGAGAGGCGTAGAACTTCGATAGAAGATTCAAGTGTTCGTAGGGGCATCTCGGTTGCTTTCATCGTCGCTTCTTGGATCGCTTTTCTCCGAACATCAGGCTTGTCTTTGGGCAGCTTGAACGCTTGCATGACAGCATCGAATGATTCCGCGTCCTCGACTACCAGTCCCAAGAACCGCTGACGAAGATCTTCTCCCTTCGTGACAAGTTCTTCTAATCGATCACTCTCTTGCACGACCTCTTTCTTGGATATTGTTATTCTCGCAACCATGGAGGCGAGTCCAGCCGCAAGTGCGCCCATATAGGCTGAGACACTGCCCCCTCCCGGCGTCGCTTTCTTTGAAGCAACTTCTTCCGAGAAACGTGAAAGGCTCAGGTCTGTAAGGCTGGTAGGGGTGGGTGCGAAGAGTCTTTTTTCCAGAATTTGTTCTCGGCTGAAATTCTCTAGTTTCAGATAGAATTCGGCTGAGTCAACTAGGGCGTCCATCGGGACGAGTCCCACGATCTCGCTGCCGACAACTGGGACCCCATACCTCTCGGCGAAGAGCTTGACGAGTTCTTCGGCTTTGAAGAGCTGGCTCTTGTGATAGTCAGTCATGTTCATTGAGACCTGGACGATTCCCCGTTCTTTCAGGTCGAAGCCGAGAGCCTTGACGTAGGCTAGGCCCCCGTCTTTCGCCCGAAGCTGGTGCGCGATCTTCTTCGCGATCGCAAGGTTGTTCGTCCCAACGTTAACGTTGTACGCGATCAGTATTTCCCGGGCGCCCACGGCGGTAGCTCCCGCAGTTGGATGAATCTTGTCGGGGCCAAAGTCCGGTCTCTTGGCAGGGTCTCTGCCTATCTTGTCGCGGAGTCCCTCGAATTCGCCCGCTCTCACATCTGCAAGGTTTCGTCTTATAGGCGTCGAAGCGGCTTCCTCATAGAGGAAGACTGGAACGTGAAATCGCTCCGCGAATTCTCTGCCGAAATCCTTCGCTAAAGCTACGCAATCGTCCATTGCCGCTCCAGACAAAGGTACGAACGGGACGACGTCCACTGCGCCCATGCGAGGATGCTCACCCTTGTGTTTGTTGAGATCTATGAGCTCAATCGCCTTCGCTGATGCAGCGAGGGCGGCTTGTCTTACAGGACCGGGTTCACCGACGAAGCTAATTACTGAACGATTGTGATCCGGATTCGACTCTACATCTAGAAGAGTGACGCCGGGCGTTGATCTGATCGCATCTGCGATTGAGTTGATTGCTTCTTGTCGTCGTCCTTCGCTGAAGTTTGGCACGCATTCTATGAGCTTCAATCTTCTCTTGCCCTGTCTCGGGTCTGTATTTTGGGTCTTAAAGTCTGAGAGACCCTTGACTATCTGGTTTCAGGCTTCGGTCTTTGAGAATGAAGCACACGATCGCCTAGGTCGTCAAAGGCTCGGAATGGGCTCAGGAGGTTTTCTTCTGCTTGAGAATGATGATGGCTTGAGCTAGATCGCCTCCAGATTGCTGGAGAGCTTTAGCAGCCTCTTCTACGGATACTTCCGCTTGTGAGGCGACGAGCTTTTCATCTTCCGGTGCAGATTCTCCGCCAGGGCCTTCCTCTCTTGCTGTTCCTCCACCAACTTGATAGACTGTCTGTCCTTGAACGGTAACGATCGCAACTTCAGGATTGTCGATTACTATTCTCTTTGAAGCGGACTCGATAATGACTCTGGTCACATCGTCCACCTGTTTGACCTGCATGCCCATGCGCTGCATCATTCGGTTGGCTTCTCTAGGATTGATTCGGCGTTGCATGGTGGAACTATCAACCGTCTTTAGTTGCTGATTGTTAAGTCTATCAGCTTTCAACTCCATGTCGAACTTTTACCGCTACGCCAATCTTGAAGCTGAGCATTTCTTCTGCGTTGAAGAAGCTTCTGCCGACTGCCAGCAGGCGATCCTTCTCGTCAACTACGAGAACTTCTTCTGCGGGGCGAAGTTCCGGATCGACCTGTTGAACGTGTTTGCAGAACACGTTACCTCCCTTCTTGATGAACTCCTCGATCCCAGGGACGACCTCGACCCTGAGTCTCGGTGGTTTGAAGATACCTCGGAGGGCCTGTCCTCCAGGGGTCGATAATGCGAGCAATCCGTCCTTTGGTCGATAGGTTGCTAGTAGTTCGCTGTCATTGTAGATGTGTCGGATTCTGTGAGTATTAGGGGACCGTGTTATCAAGATGGTTTTCGGAAAAGCTTTGCTTGCGCCCTTGCCAAACTGGTAGTTGGCGACGACCCTTACTCTTCTCAGCTCGTGAAGACGGGGTTTTACGAGCTGGAGGGTCATTCTAGATC
>DASPWY010000055.1:0-2646 GCA_035637575.1 Bathyarchaeia archaeon | reverse complement strand
ACGCCCTAGTTGACTCAGCCGAATTCTATCTGAAACTAGAGAATTTCAGCCGAGAACAAATTCTGGAAAAACGACTCTTCGCACCCGCCCCTACCAGCCTTACAGACCTGAGCCTTTCACGTTTCTCGGAAGAAGTCGCTTCAAAGAAAGCGACGCCGGGAGGGGGCAGTGTCTCAGCCTATATGGGCGCACTTGCGGCGGGACTCGTCTGCATGGTTGCTAGAATAACACTATCCAAGAAGGAGGTTGCTCAAGAGAGTGATCGGCTACAAGAATTTGTGAGGAAGGGAGAAGATCTTCGTCAGCGGTTCTTGGGACTGGTAGTCGAGGACGCGGAATCATTCGATGCTGTCATGCAGGCGTTCAAGCTGCCCAAAGACAAGCCTGATGTCAGGAGAAAAGCCATCCAAGAAACGACGATGAAAGCAGCCGAGATACCCTTACGAACACTTGAATCTTCTATCGAAGTTCTACGCCTCTCGAACGAGGTCGCGAAGTGCGGCGCCACCAATGCGCTCTCTGACGTTACTACATCCGTGGCTGGAGCACGAGCTGCCATCGAAGGAGCTGCCGGCAACGTCCTGATCAACCTGGACGCGCTGGACGACAAACCCTACGTAGATCAGACCCGTTTGCGCGTTTCCAAGCTTAGAAAAGAGGGTCTGCAGCTAGAGCAACAAATTCAGGAACTTATTGTATCACGTTCTCGTAAGAAGTAGCCTATGCGTCCAGCTGAATCAATCCCGTCTTCTTATCAGCCCAAACCATCAACGGTGCCACAAGCATTGTCAATTCTCTCCCCTCGCGGGTCAGAAAATACTCGACCCGGGGAGGGATTTCCTGATAAGCTACGCGTTTCACAAGTCCGTTTCGTTGCAGATCCTTCAACACATCGCTCAGGGTCTTCGCGCTTATGCCTGGAAGTTTCTGGGCCAGCTTGTTGAAGCGCAACGTTCCCTCGTTTCCAAGTTGAGCGAGGGCGCACAGGACCCATTTCTTCCCGATAACATCAACGAGGCCCTCGCACGAGCAGGGACAGATGCAACAAGGTTCTCCTTCCCTTTGTCTAACCATTCAGTAACCCACTTACTAAATGGCAACTTGGCCGGTTAAATACTTCACTTTGGTAACTAAGTTACTGAGGTGAAGCGCTAATTGAGCTGTTGCGGACCCGGCTGCGGATGTTGTGATCCAGGATGTTGCTCCCACGAGCAATCGAAACATAACACCGGCAAAAGCTGACCCGATAAGGCTAGTTGCAATTCTCTGAACCGAGCCAGTCAACCCGAATTGAAACGAGCTGACTCCGTTGAGGTTCGCATTACTGGTCTCCTATCTCAAGTCAAACTCTTGCCAAATCATCCACATTTTTCTGGGAGGACTATCGCTCTCAGTTGAGCGATGTTAATCGACAGTCTACATGTTTACGTGATGGAAGTAGGGAAGGTGACGGGCCCCGTAGTTGCGCCAGTCGGTACAACCCAGTCCAATTCAATCCCCAACACAGCTCCATTTGCAGGCAACGTTGCACTTTGTTGTGGACTGGAAATTGTTCCGTAACCCGCTGGAGGATTGCCTGAAATTGAAAGTGTATCCGGGGCGGTGCCGGTGTTTATGACGCACACATAATGCTTCACCGTTTCACCCTGAGCAACAATCCCCCACGCAATGTTTACGGGGCCTGTTCCATAGCTATTAGCGGTGGTTGGGCAACCCGTTGAGAGAGGGATCGATCCTTCGTCCAATGCCCCTAAAGTGCCTCCGGTCGTTACGGTTGCCGTATGTTGTAAAGTGATAATGTTGCTCGCTGCGAAGACAAGTGCGATGCATCCGACCATTGCAAAGAGGAGCGGTACGATGAGCCTTCTAGCTACTTTCAAGAACTTGAGATACCCTCGGATATACTACCCAGTGCAGGCTTAAAAACATTCAAAAGAACAGGAGACTCCTCGCGCGCGATTCGTCAAGTTTCGGGTTCTATTCAGATAGGTTCGTGGTCATGTATTCCGCCTGGAACTCTTAAACACGACGATCATATGGAGAACACTTCAGTGGTATCATGCAATACACGCGACTCGGGTCTACTGGTCTTCAGGTCTCGCGCATATGTCTTGGAACAATGTCCTTCGGTAATTCAGAAGAATGGATGGTTGAGATCGAAAAGGCAAAGCCAATCGTGAAACGTGCTCTTGACCTTGGCGTAAACTTCTTCGACACTGCTAACGTTTACTCGAATGGAAGGTCGGAAGAAATCGTCGGCGAGCTTCTCAAAGACCACCGGGATGATGTGGTGATTGCTACAAAGGTCAGATTGAAGGTTGGCGAGGGACCTAACAGTGAAGGCCTCTCAAGATACCACATCATGGGTCAAGTCAAGAAATCTCTCAAGCGACTCCGAACTGATAGAATCGACCTCTACCAGACTCACCGCTGGGACTACTCGACCCCTGTAGAAGAAACACTTCTCACTCTCAACGAGTTGGTCCGGCAGGGCTCCGTCAATTACATAGGCACTTCAAGCATGTTCGCCTGGCAGTTCGCCAAGGCGCTTGCCGTTAGCGACCTTCTGGGAATTGCGCGTTTTGTCTCTATGCAGAACCACTACAATCTTTGCTATCGCGAAGAGGAGCGAGAGATGATACCATT
>DASPWY010000054.1:0-15387 GCA_035637575.1 Bathyarchaeia archaeon | reverse complement strand
TCGTAAACGCCCTTATCACAACGTCATAAGCCAAGAAGAATGTTACGAGAGCAAGGAGTGGCTTGGAGAACCTTGTTAGGAGGACGAATTTTACGAGCTTAGCCAGCATTTGTCATTAGCCTTGCGACGACGCTTTCTATCGGCTCCTCACCCTGTTCCAGACTTTTTAGAGTGTCAATGGTTCCGTTCCAGACAATCTTGCCCCTTGAGATCATGATGGCCTTCTCTGTCAGCCGCGTAGCTATTGACATGATATGGGTGGAGACTATCTGTGTCGAGTCCAGAGATTTCAGCATTTTGAAAACTCTCTCCTGGGTTGGGATGTCGAGATAGTTTAGTGGTTCATCGAGCAAAACTATTCTCGGTTTGTGAATGAGTGCTAGAGCGATGGCTAGTTTTTGCATGTTTCCGCGAGATAGTTTTCCAACTTTGGCCCGTTCGTATTCGCGTAGGCTCAATTCATCCAAGAATCTGTCCGTTGCTTCGCGGACATCTTTTACTCCTCGAAGAGCGGCGATATACTCCAAGTTCTCCCTGACAGAGAGTGTCCGATATGGCGTTGCATCCTCGGGAAGATATCCGAGAATCGACTTGGCTTCCGAGCTGAACGGTTCGTAGCCGCTGATCCTGATCGTCCCGGTATCAGGTTTCAAGAGCCCCACGAGAAGTTTCAGAGTTGTTGACTTGCCAGCCCCGTTAGGACCCAGAAGGGCATACCTCTCACCGCACGGTATACTGAATGAGACGTCATCGAGCGCGACAGTTTTGCCATAGGATTTCGTGACAAACCTGACTTCTATGCACGCTTGCCCAGACGACGCCATTGGACTAGTCTAGCTCTCACGCACTGAACTGTTTGAAGGATTGAATTAAACGCCAGTTGTTCTCATTAATAATCTACATCACACATCTCTAGTGAGCCGACGCGAGGTAGGCAGCAACTGCGAGACAATCGTACTGAGCATTCAACTCTCTCGGTTTACTCATGCTGAGTGTTCACGGTTTCGACTAGTTATTCAGCAGAGTCTTCGAAGTAGCCTAAGCGATGAGCAAGCTCGGCGAGAGCAGGCCCAATGGAGAGGATGAGCTCGTCTTGGTTTTCAGGCCTCCCGAGAGCCCTGCCGCCCAAATGGCAGCGGACACCCCTTTCAAAGGACATAGAATAAGCGTGGACGAGCTTCTGGACTGGTTCAAGGACTTCAAGATTGATTCCATCGAACTCTGGATTGAGGGCGCATGGAAGTCCGGAAACCGTACGGAACTCTTCCTTTCTATAGAGGGCAAGACTGGTGCCAAGGTCACCCTAAAGCCGCTCCAGAAAACCGAGCCAATCTTGCCGTCACCGGAAAAAATAGAGTCCCCCTCATCAACTATTCCACAGAGCCCCTCCCAGATTCAACCCGAGAGCTCTGCTCCTAAGCTAGATGATCTGAATCCGAAACCGATGAGTCCGGCCGTCGATGCCTACTTTTCTCCTCGGGGCGGAGTTGAACAACAGATCCTCACGCTGATAGGTGGTGCTGCCCAGACGATAGAAATTGCGGCCTACGCATTCACCAACGGAAATATCGCTAAGGGTCTCTCAGACGCAGTTAAGCGCGGGGTCAAAGTCGTTCTGCTGATGGATAGGAACGAAACGGTGGGAGCTCAGGCGTCAATACACGATAAACTCGAAAAAGCGGGAACCGAAATCCGACTGTTCTCTCCGCTCGGTGGGATCATGCATAACAAGTACATCGTAGTTGACGGGAAGAAAGTGGAATGGGGAAGCTACAACTACACCGACCGAGCAGAGAACGTGAACTTCGAAAACGCAACATTTCTAGCCGATGACAAGCTGGCCCTTCAGTACCACGCGGACTTTATGGCCATTTACAACCAAGCAACGCCTGAAGTGCACGGGATAGGGCGCCCAGTACGACGGTTACTGAGAAGTCTGGTTTCACACCAGAACGAATAGACGAATTCAAACGTTTAGACCGGGATTTCTTGGATTTGCACGGGACCCGAGTTCTAGTCGGATAGCCCAAGGCAATAAAAGAGCTAGTAATTTGGGTATGGCCGCGGGCCCGTAGTCGAGCCAGGACCAAGACGTGGGCCTTCGGAGCCATCGACTTAAGAGCGAAGAGAGCCCAAAATCGTGGGTTCGAATCCCACCGGGCCCGCCATTTGCTGCTTCGGCAAGAGCAACTTGAGTGTATTCTGATAGAACGGTGGATGATACTCACACTACACATGCCGGGGCATCGCTTTTAATTACGGAGTCTCGCCAACGAAGTCGTACTAGCCATGACACGTGCAAGACTCTCTGAGAAAGCAATCAACTTGATCGATGGCAAGAATTTTGGCAATCTAGCATTTGTGATGTCTGATGGTTCCCCGCATGTGAGTCCAGTCTGGGTTGATCGTGACGGAGACCTGATCCTTGTGAACACTGCGGAGGGCCGCGCGAAGGCGAAGTATCTGAAGACCAATCACAGAGTGGCCTTGAGCATTTTCAATCAGCAGAATCCCTACGAGAAGGTCGTAATTAGGGGGCGCGTGCTGGACATGACGAATAAGGGCGCGGAAGAACACAGTAACAAATTGTCAATGAAGTATCTAGGGACTAGCAAGAACCCGCATCACCAACCGGGGGTTGGCAGGATTCTGGTAAGGATAGAACCAGAACGCGTAGCCAATGAATAGACCCAAAACCGATACGTGCACGATGGGTTTCTCGAGTCTATCAATGTCGAAAACATTGTCGGCCTAGGACTCTTGGCTGGAAAAAATAGGAGGAAGCTGGAAGGCTTCCTTGGTGAGGGATTTCTATGGTTGGTTGGTGGGAGTCCAGGTGATGAGCGTCTCGCTGGCAGTTACTCCGTTGATTCTGCTGATCTTCTCAACGGAATTCTCCATGAGCTCATCTTGGCTGAAGCCGTTGAACGAGGCGACAACATCGAACTCTCCAGGAATCAGGTGAGCCTCGACGAGGTTCGGGAAGGTCTTTAGCTTCTGGAGTACGGTTCGGAACTTGCCTTTGACCTTGACCAGCGCATAGGCGAGCGGGGGCTCAGAGGATTCTTGCCTGTTCTTGGCGTTGGTAACGTTCTCGATGGAGAATGCTGTCTGGGTGGATGTGATGCCGGTGATGCTTCTGATCTTCTCGACGGTGTTGAATGCTTTGATGGGCTCGTTGGTTCCGAGTCTAATCACGAGGTCGAAGCGTCCGGTGACTGGAGTGACGGATTCTATGTTGCTGACTCGTTTGAGCTGGCTGACAATGTGTCCGAGTTCTCCCTTGGCGTTAGCGAAGACAAAGCTGGTTGATGCAGATTTGGACATTTTTCTCTAAGAGAGACAGGGCATCTGCAGTCTATTTGTCAACGTCTGAACCCATCCGGACTCCCGTCAGTAACATCCTATTCCAGAGAAGTTTTAGAAACGTGGTCCGATGAAGACCGCCTACTATGGACAGATGTGACTGCTGCAGGAATATTTCAAAGTGCGCCATTTGCGGCACCTCTTCTGAGGGCTTCCATCATGTTGGCGTGAGAGGGACGACAAATCGTCTTAGGATTCCCGTCATCAACTACAATGTCACATACGACGCGCAGCCCTCTGGGGTATGGCACTATTCTCAACCCTGCAATCACCGAGTATATCCGGCAGCAGCATCATCCGTTGTGAAATACAACGGCGGGCCTCTTTGGAAGGACGGTTATACTTGGCAGAACATTTACTGGGGCAGCTACTATACTGGACCATCTTCGTCTCAATGGATGAATAAGGTAGAGCTAGCCGTAGCGCATCTAGAATCCGACCCCAGCTTTTCAGGAGGGCTACGCCAATACAATGTAGGAACGGGCAAGCTGATTCAGCCTATCGTTATTCAGCAAGACCCGTCGTCCCAACTCTCCAACGACCAGATCGCCAAGACCCTCATAGGTTGGATAAATTCTGAAACTGTAGCAGCCCTCGGCACTACCGGTGCCTACAACATCTTCCTACCACCAGGAACCACCGCGTCACTCTCAGGCGACCTCTCATGCAACAGTTTCTGTGATTATCACGACACTGCCAACGGTCCCAATGGACCCTTCTATACAGTCGAACCCTATCCCTGCGCTCAAGGATGCAACCAGTGCACCCACGACCCCTTCGACACTCTGACACAGGGACTATCGGAGGAGATGGTCGAACTAAAGACAGACATGGACCCTGGGACCGGCTGGGTCATCAGTAACGAAGAAATCTGTGATTACTGCGACGCAAATTTTGTCTGCAATAAAATAGCGACTGGTGAATACGTTAACTCTTGGTATGACAAGAGCAAGAACGCGTGCTGGATAGGCCGAAAATAATGCAAAAAACATAGTGTTTGGCAAATTGAAGCAACTGCTCAGCTAGAATCGATTGGGTGAATTTATCCGGTTGTCTAAAGTCTGAACTCTCTATCGGATTACGTAACGAGTCTGAGGCCTAAAGGCGATGCGTCTTCGGAGCCCCGGAGATGCTTGGACTCGTCGCGAATCCCGCGTTTTTGAAATCAACCGCAGCATCTAAATTCTCTCGTCCCGATTCAACTCTTTGACTGCGGACGAGACATGGTTGGCTGTGGTTCACAGCAATCTACTATTCGAAACTCAGGAAAATCGGAGGAGTCTTGAGCTACCATTTCGCGGGAGCTTCAGATTTCTCCATGCTCTTCCAGAGGTAGAGGGTCGATATTGAAGAGTAGGGATGCCACTTCTCTGCTAGCTGTTCAAACCTGTTTCTCTTCGGTAGCTTTCGAAGCCTGTACGCCTTCTGAGCCGCCTTTCGGAGACCGAGATCATCAACGGGCAATACATCTGTTCTGCCCAGCATGAAGATCAGAAACATCTGTGCGGTCCATCTGCCGATTCCCCTAACGTTGTCAAGTTCGTTGAGCGCTTCCTCATCAGGGAGACTCTCGAGCCTCTTCAAGTCTAGGGTGCCGTTCTCAAGTCGTTCAGCGAGGTCCTTGATGTAGGAGATTTTCTGCGGGGACAACCCGCTTCCACGCAACTTCTCAACATCAGTTGACAAGTACTCTCTCGGACTTGGGAGCCTTCCACCGTAGAGCTGTTTGAACCGGTTCAGAATCGCTTGAGCAGCTGAACCGGCTAGCTGTTGAAAAATAATGGAGCCCACAACCACTTCATAATGATCATCATCCAATTCGAACTTGACAGGACCCACTCTATCAATTATCCGGGCGAGGATCGGATCACTCCTCTTCAAATATCGAACCCCCTTTTGCCAGATTCTACGGTCAGCCAAAGAGCCTACAGATTTGCTGCGATAAGTCGCTGGACGAGAAGAGATCGCGTTCTTGACTGTAGATTTGGCTGCGGGTCCTGGTGGCTTTGGAGTCCTTGGAAGGCTTTTTGAAACCGTTGTCATTGAGTGCATCCGGAATGGCGCTCTCTGACAACGAGATCATCGGTGCAATAAAAACCGGCCAGTTTCACATCGTCCCTCGAAACCCAAAACTGAATCCTGCCGGTATAGACCTGCGAGCCGATCGGAGTCTAGTACTCAGACCAGGCCAGCAGAAACTAGTGGCTACTATTGAACGGGTAGAACTTTCGGAGAATTTTCTCGGGATTCTTCACATTCGGTCATCTCTTGCTAGGGAGGGGATAGTCGCGAGTCTCGCTCTAGTCGATCCGGGATTCCGCGGACAGCTCACAGTCAGTCTCCATAATGCTGGAGATAGATTGGTTAGTCTTAGGAAAGGCGAGAGGTTCATCCAGCTCTCTCTGTTAAGACTCGGGATGCCTGCGAGACATTCGTACGTTGGCAAATATCAGAACAGTCGGGGAGTTGTCAAGAGTCGTCGGAGACAAATGATCATGTTGCGCAAAATGGAAAACGTTATACAGGGTACGCGGGGCTAAAGCGCGAATACAAGCAATGAAGGACACTTCGCGCATTCTAGATCTCAAGTACAAACTCCAAACGATCGAACTCCTGAACCTGGCAAAAGAACAATACACCTACAGAGAACTCTCCGGCATTCTACATTTGCCCGAGACGGTCTTGAGTCGCTATGTGAAAGGCCACGTACTGCCAACCGCGGAGCGCGCAGAAGAAATTAACAGGACTCTCCAGAAATACATGAGCCTAGAAAAAGAACTACATGAGAGAATAAAATTCGACGACCTAGGCTACTTTGACAACACTGGAATAATCAACGACACAATGCTACTAGAAAGAGCAGTGCAACAAGCTGTCGGAAAGTTTGCAGGCAAGAGAGTGAACAAAGTCATGACCGCTGCTGTCGACGGAGTCCCACTCGCAACGTTGCTAGCTCACCGGCTGGGCACGAGACTCATTGTCGCGAAACAATCCAGGGAGGTTGGCGTTCGAGAGTTCATCGAGGAATTCTACGTCCCCCCCAAAACCGCCATAATGAAGAGTCTCTACGTCTCCAAAGACGCGTTCAAGAAAGGAGAGGGCGTACTCATCGCAGACGACATCATCGATAGCGGAGAGACTCAGCGGGCAATGATGAAGGTCATTCTCAAGGCAAGGGCGGAAGTCATAGGCATCTATGCACTCGTAGCCATCGGAAACGAATGGAAATCTCGGATAGAGTCAGTAGGTAATGTTCCCGTGGAGATCGGCCTATCGCTCGTCAAGATGGTGGCGTAGGACTACCTTTCAGCGTAGAAAAAGTAGAAACATCAGCGAAGAACCGTCAAACTCACCCGGACATAGAGCGTAGGCTATCTACCAACGGCGGACCAGCTACTCCCCTATCCGTAACAATGCCCGTCACTAACTCGGGCGGAGTAACGTCAAACGCCGGATTCAGCGCCTCGACACCCCGCGGCGCAACTCTCCTCCCGGCAACATAGAGGACTTCTCGCTGGTTTCGCTCTTCGATAACAACCATCGAAGGGTCAGTCGCCATGTCAATGGTGGAGATTGGAGCAGCGACATAGAATGGGACCTCGTAGAATTTGGCAGACAGTGCAATAGGCAGAGTTCCAATCTTGTTCGTCACATGACCAGTGCTCAGTATTCGGTCTGCGCCCACGACAATCTTGTCCACTACCCCCCGCGACATCATGTGTGCCGCCGCACTGTCAACAATGATTCTAACAGGAATCTTGTCGTGCGCCAGCTCGAACGCGGTCAATCTTGATCCCTGTAACAACGGACGAGTCTCCGTCGCAATCACGCTGATCCGCTTCCCCTGCTCCACTGCAGCTCTGACAATGGCGAGGGATGTTCCGTAGCCGACGGTCGCGAGAGCGCCAGCATTGCAATGAGTAAGAACCGTATCACCATCCTCCAAAAGCGGAGAACCATACTTGCCGATTTTTCGAGCGGCCTCTAGCTCAGTATTGAAAATTGCCTCTGCTTCGTTCGAGAGTACCTCTTCAAGGGACGGGACGTCTTTTGCTTTTGCAGAGGCGTCGAAGACTCGTTCTACCGCCCATCGAAGATTCACACCGGTGGGCCTAGTCTGAATTAGAGCGTCGGCCCACTTTCGGAGCTGAGCTCGAGCTTCGACCAGGTTATGGGTCCTAATCTTCTTCACAGAAAGGACGAGCCCGAAGGCGCCAACCACCCCGATCAACGGGGCTCCGCGAACTTTCATTGTCTTGATTGCGGCACAGACCTGCCCGACATTTCTCAAAGGAACGTAGGTTAGCCTGGCAGGGAGTAGAGTCTGGTCCACTACTTGCAGAACGCCGTCCCGCCATCTAATAGGCTCAAGACTCTTGCCAGTCATCGGGTTTCTACGACTAGATCATTGTCTTTCTATTTGAATGGCTTTATAGCCGCCCGTCCGCGTGCACGACTTTCTGTAACCCTTGGAAACCAAGAGCGAGCAAATCCCGGTCATCGTTGAGGCAATCGAGGCTTACCTTTCCAGGGGAGGAGTCTTTCTCCGAGAACCTGAGAAACTGATGGACCTACGCGAGAAAGCGTTTGGAACTCTAGTCGACGACAGAATCACACTCAATCCATACGAAACCTTCTACCTCGTTGAGAAGAAGAGGATCAAGGTCTTGGACGAGAAGACCAAACAGTCCAAGTCGCTTCAGCAGCTGGTGACGAAGCTATCAGTGGGGAAGCCCACGATATGGACAAAGTATCTTGTCTACAGAGACCTTCGTGACAGGGGATACCTAGTCCGGGATGGAGAAGCGGGATATGATTTCGAAACGTTCGGTAAGGGAGCCGTGAGACGGCTCGTCACGATCGTGTTCGAAGGAGGAGAGTCTACACTCGAAAAACTCGCAACGTTGTCAGCGAAAGCAAACAAGGATGGCAAGGACTTGGTGTTGGCCGTCATTGATCGTCGTACAGACATAGTCTACTACACGTTGAATCCTGAGACCTTCCAATCCCAATAACTCGAACCTTGAAGGTTCTTCGTCTTGTCTGAGACTCAATTCACGCTCCCTCGCGGAATGAAGGACATAGAACCGGAAGAGATGATCAAGAGAATCTGGCTCGCCGAGCAGATCCGCCAAGTATCGTGGAGCTACGGTTTCCAACTGCTTGAGCCCAGCCCAGTGGAAAATCTTGAGACGCTTGAAGCAAAATCGGGCCCTGGAATCCGGGAAGAAATCTACTGGTTCAAAGACAAAGCAGGACGAAACCTGGGTCTTCGATTCGACCTAACAGTCGGCATGACCCGGATGATCGCCAACCGATTCGACCTTCCCGAACCCATAAAGATCGGATGCATTGGAGGGGTCTGGCGATATGACGAGCCACAATACGCCAGATACAGATACCATACACAATGGGACGCGGAAATCTATGGAGTAGCTGAACCTACTGCTGATGCGGAGATCATCAGCCTAGGTTCCGACATTCTAGATAAAGTCGGATTGAAAGATCACGAAGTCCGAGTCAGCAACAGAAAACTCGCAGAAGGGTTCCTCCAGACCATAGGCGTCCGCTCACAAGAGGAACTCGAGAGATTGCTGCGAATCATCGACGGAATGGGCAAAAAGGGTCCCGAACAGATCGAAGGAGAACTAGGCAGAGCGGGGCTCTCCCAAGACAAGGTGAAACGGGTCATGGGATTCGCTGATATCGGCGGAGACGCCGACAAAGTCCTACCCGATCTAGAGAAGAAACTCCCAAAGAATGACCTGATCAGCAAAGGACTACAGGAACTCACAGGAACTATTGACAACGTCGACTCCCTCGGAAAAAGGTCCAAGGTCCAAGTGGACCTAAGAATTGTGAGAGGGATAAGCTACTACGACGGAACAGTCTTCGAAGCGTACGATCAAGCTGGCGAGGATGTCGGTGCTGTATTCGGCGGTGGCCGTTTCGACAAGCTCTGTCGAATATACGGAAAACGAGACATGCCCGCAACCGGCGTCGCAGGAGGCTTCGAGAGGCTCATGATCTCCCTTGAGAAGAAGGGGCTCTTCCCAGATCTGGAACAGAATCCACAAGTCTATGTCGCAATGGCAGGCGAAGAAGTGCGCGACGAGACCATCAAAGTATTGCGAGCGTTGCGAGAGAGTGGACTCCGCGCGGACAGAGATCTCAAAGAACGTCCATTGAAGAAACAGATGGACTATGCCGCCTCAGCCAAGGTACGAATCGTCGTTATTGTCGGCCCTAGAGAACTCAAGGAGGGCAATGTACGATTGAGAGACATGAAGACTGGAGAGGAAAGAAACATTCCGAAGAATAGAGTCGTGGATGAAATAGCAAAGCTACTAGCGTAGGTTAAGACCTCGATCCGATTCGTCTTGTTTGCCTAGGTTTTCAGGAAAACTTATCAGACGGACCCGCAAAACAAGCGGTATTAGCGAACAAAGGAGAAATGCTAAATGGTTGAAACAAGGCCCAATCGTAATGAAACTCTAGACCTTCACTCAAGAACCAAAGTATTGAAGCGAAGGCGGGCCAAGAGAGAATTTCGTGCACGCCTCATTCATGTTTCAGCGGCAGCAGGCTGAAAGTCACTCAAGACCCCCAGCCACATCTGGCTACTAACGACATTCGCTACTCTAAGGTCAGAGATTCAATCTCGAGGGTTAAGATCGTAGTAATCTGGGGGGTTCTTGGAGAGTTTGTAGTGGATAAATCCATATCCATATTTTTCATGGAGCTTGTTTGCTTCATCCACCGCGCTCTTGTAGCAATGTTCGAATGTTTCCCAGTCTTTGGCCTTGATGCTCTCACCTAGCGGATGGAGATGTGTTTGGATGAAACTGCTGATGTCTTGGTGGTATTTTGGTCTCAGGGTCCCGCCTGCTTTGAGGATGGTGATTGTCGCCTTCTGTTCGTGTTCGGCCAGTTTCCAGTTTCCACCCTTAGCCGCATAGTAGAGGACGTGAAATCTATCGCCGATCTCCTTCATTAACCGGGCTAGGCCAGGCTGTACTTCGGCGAGTTGCTCTAGGGTAAGTTCCCCGTGCTTCGTCTTGACTATGACCTTCTCGTCCAAGTTGCCCATCCACATTCGTGAACATGTTTTCATATAGATTTCACCCTCATGTTCAACCTAACCTCTGAGAAGTAATGTGGTCCGATTTTGAATGCTCACAAAAGGCGGATTTTTCTTTGCTAGGTCAACAGTTAAAGGCGGCTAGAACAATTGGACAGTTGTAGAGTGTCCCGGTTTGTGGGTGGAGTTCAAATGTCCACTTTGCGGCAAAGATCTTGACGACGACAAGACCATGGCTAACTTCCTAGTTTGTGGAGATTCTTCTCACGGATTACTCCGGTTTTTCACCGGCGACGGCTGCTACTTCACTACCAATGAGGTGGTCGCGGAGGAGTTGATGAAAAAGGGAAAGAGGGTTCACATTGTCGATCCTAAGGAGTTCTTTGGGAATCAGACAATTAATCTCGAATAGCTAGCTCGTCATCCGTCAGGAATCATTAACTATCCTTTCGCTCCGGGTCTGTTCTGGGCCCGTAGCTCAGCCTGGATAGAGCGGCAGCCCCCTAAGTGGGGTTTCACCATCGGAGTCAGCTGTAGGAGATTCGAAAAAATCTCCGGCTAGAGGTCCGGGGTTCGAATCCCCGCGGGCCCGCCTCAGATTCCAATGAATCTCACGGGGGAGAACTAGCTTGTTGAACCGGGGTCTTGTTTGGGGAGGGTTCGGTGACTTGATTTCGCACGCGTCAGATAGAACGCGAGAGCAATCAACAGTATCATCGTGAAGCCGATCAGACCAAGCCCGGCAAAGTGGGTCGTGTTGTACGATGAAATCTTGAGACCCGAAGCCACGTAGGTAGCGTCGGGCTCGCTCACGTAGAAGATTCCAATGCCATAGATGAGTCCTATCAACACAGTCAAACGCGTTCCGAGCCCTGCAAGAGAGGCTGTGTAAAGTGCAATCACAAACCCTAGCGCGCTTATCGTGTCAGCATACGGGACTAGCCATAACTGCGCGAGACCATTACCGATCTCGTTCAGCACGAGGCCGAAGGCGTAGAGGACGATTCCAATCATGGCATAGCTACGAATCGTGCTACTCGGAAGGGCCGGCCTCGCCGCCTCGGCCACACTCATGGTGACTCAGGATTGTTCGAGTGCTCTTTAAGCGAATAGTAACTTGCCGACCGAATAGTGTAGGGTACTAGGAATGAGGCTCAGTGGTCTGCTTCGTTTCTTCATTCACTCGAACTGAGCGTAGAGTTGGTGCTGATGAAGAAGGGAGAGATGGTCCTGAGACCTGCGGAAAGAGACTACCCATCGTCATTGCCGCTTTGCTTTGACGAATCTTCGCAATGATTCCGGGCTCCAACCGGCGATAGAAGAGAGTCGGCGCGAGAATACAGGATGGTAGAAGGGAGATCATCAATGTAAACCCGAGCGCAATGGCCCTGTCAAGACTTCCTCCCATCGCTACCGCGAAAGAAACGAACGCGCCGATACCTCCTAGCGATGACAACCATCTTGATGTCCACGCAGCCGGGACGGTGACTGTGAGTCTCATCGTATTGTGGCATCGGAGTCCAGAATCCTCGAGGACCCAGAGAAGGACATGTATCGAGGATGGTATAGCGAGCAGGAAAATGGCTACGTAGATGAACGCGTTGCTAACAATGACGAGATTCTGTGGATTGACCTGCGTCACTTGGGGGACAATTAGCGCGGACAGAAAGAACACGAACACCAAGACGCGGATGTCTCTCAGAAGCCTCCGTGAAACCCCTGGCTTCCCCACTTGTCTCTCGAAGTAGTACTGGTGTCCCGAGGACTCACGGACTCGGCAAATTATCCTCAAAACTAGAGATGCAAGACGGTCCACCAATAGACTCCAGATGAGGAGCGGAATGCCGACGTACACTACAATGATGGTGACGAGCCAGCCTGTGCCCTTGGCGACGCCCGTGGCGAGAAGAGGCAGAAGGGCCAGGAAGCCCAGAGTGTATTCTGTCCTGTAGGTCAAGGCTCCAGTTGAGAGGGCTTCTCGTCCCAACTATGAGTCTTCTAGAACTAACAGACCCAGACTCTAGGCATTGCTTGACGGTTGCGGTTCGCTCTTCTTATCGAATCTGACTCTTCTCAACCGATTAGGACCCCACCATGCCCTTGGGCCGAGCAATGACATGATTGCTGGCACAAGATAGGTTCGCACAACCATTGCATCTAGGACCACTGCCAGGGCAATCGCGAAGCCGAAGCCTTCGAGAAGACGATTAGAAGACAACAAAAGCGACCCTAGCGCTCCTGCAAGAATGAGAGCGAGGGCTGTTATGATCCCGCCCGTTCTGTCAACGGCGTCTACTACTGCCTGGCGAGTCTCCTTGCCCTTCTGAGCCTCTTCTCTGATCCGGGTCAGAATGAAGATGTTGTAGTCCATTCCGATTCCATAGAGTAGAAGAAAGAGTACAAGGGGGATGATGAAGAGGACTCCTGATTGGAGAACGTTGTTGAAGAAGAGCAGAGTGGCTGCGTAGGCCCATATTATGCTCAGTCCAATGGAAAGTATTCCAGTTATTGCAAGAGGATAAGAGCCGAGAACTACCAGCAAGACGACGAATATCGCTGCGACCGTCAATACTCTGATAGTGTTGAACTGGTTGACGGTCTCGTTGGCAAAGTCGAGGGTGGACGCGGAAGCGCCTCCAACAAGTATGGTGTCTTGAGCTAGTGAGGGGTCCGAGCTTTGAAGACTCGTGATGAGTCTTCGTATTTGAGTGACTGTGTTGAGAGAGTTTTGCGTGAATGGTTCCTCAGCAAATAGGATCGTCAGCATAGCGGTCCGGTAGTCCTTTCCTATACTCCCCAGGATCGTCTGCCTCTCTTCTGGCGTAAGGCTGGCCATGTTGGTCGCGTTAACCGGGATGCCGTTGGGGCGAGTCGGCCCCGTTACCTCTTTCACGTTGGACAACCTGGTAATGTTCTGACTCAGCTTCTCCAAGCTTGTCTGTGCACTTGCGGTGAGGTTCCCGTTTACGAGAATCGGCACTGGGAATTGTACGAGGACTTGTGTGGGACCTATCTGCCCGGCGCCGAAGCTCTGTTCCAAGGCTGTGATGCCTTTGACACTTTCGGCTTGTGGGAGACCAGCCGCAAAATCATACGAGGTGGACCCGGTCAGTGAAATGTAGATGGCGGGAATGGATATGATCAGCGCTAATCCTATGACTAGTACAGGTCGCCTAACGCTGAAGCTTGCAGCTCGACGGAAATATCCGGGCCTTTCAGCTCTTCTTTTCCGGGCTTTGGCCGCGTACGCCTCGAATCTCTTGCCAGATGTCGGCCAGAATATCCGGTCCCCAGCGACTAGGATGAGCGATGGGATCAGTGTTAGACTTACTGGAAGAGCGATTAGGACGCCGAATCCGAGACCGACGCCGATGGATCTGAGGAGGGTAAAGGTCGTTAGCGTCATTGCGCCGAACGCGATTATGACAGTGGTTGCGCTGGTTGCGATACTCTCTCCTGACCACGTAATAGATGTCAGGACCGCTTGGGTCTTGTCGCGGCCTTCCACCCGTTCTTCACGATAACGAGCCATTAGGAAGATGGCATAGTCGGTGCCGACTCCAAGCATTATGGTGAACAGGAATGTGGTGGTAGTGTCCTGGATTGGGATGATGTATCTCCCAATAAGGTAGAGTCCTCCCTCAGCCATCAGCAACGCCATTCCGACGGTAGCCAGTGGCACGAAGGGAGTGACGATTGCAAGGAAAAACAGCCCGGCTAGAACGAGGATGGCACCGATCGTGACGGGTTCGATGCGGCCCACGTCGGCCGTACTTCCAAGAGAAGAGTCAGCTGTCGTGGCCAGGTCACCTGTAACGTAGGTCTGTATGGGTACGGGATCGCTCACTTTGAGTTGGGAGATTATGTTCCGCATGGTCACTACGTTCTTCAGTATCGGATCGGTGTCTGCCTTGCCGAACGAGCCGGGCGCCTGAGAGAAGGTTACTAGAATTATCATTGCGTTCTTGTTCGGGCTGATGAAGTTCTGGTTGATAGCGGGTGGGATTAGGTTGGGATATTGAGACAGGATTTCCGACAGGGTATCCGCCCATATGGTCTGATTGGCACTTGATTGCGCCGCAGTGAAGTTGTAGCCCTTTTGCAAATAGGCTCCGATTAGGGCTATCCTGGCGATAGTGTAGATTGTTGTGACATTCTCAAGGCTGTTGAGGACCCCCGGTGCCACAAGGCGTTGTTCTAGGCGAAGCGTGAATATTTTGGTCGAGTTGTCGGTAACATCGTTTCCTTGGAAGAGAATTATGGCACTCGCATTAGACTGTGGATGGGGAAACTCTTGAGCCATAAGATTCTGGGCCAGTGCTGACTGGGAGTTGCTGGACTGGCCGCCGCTAGTACTTGAAGTAGTGACTTGGGAGAGTTGTTGAGATAACGGAAAGCTTGCCGCGAAGAGTAGAATCCAAAATACGATTATCAGCTTGTATCTTCTTCCAACGAAGGAGCCGATCCTCGCGAACGTTGGGATCCTGTGTCCCTGGATCCTCGGGACTCCAAGCTTCCTTGAGACCGCGTATCCTGCTCCTCCTGAGACTATGAGGAGGCCGATCGCGGCTACGATTATTGTGACAAGATTATCTGAGACGTATTGGCGGAGGTACCGGTTGTTCTGGTAATCAAGGATCAGGGCAGCGAACTCAGCGAGCGATATTATGAGGACGAGTACGAAGATTCCGACCAATCGGGTCTGGGAAGAACCGGTCCTGCTCGTCATGGACCCTCGAGGCCATACTCAAGACGGGTGCAACGCGAACGGGAAGTCAAGAGAGGATAACTGATTCTAATTTGCTAGACTATTTACGCGTGATTTCGCTGGAGTGAGAAATCCGTCGAGGGCAGTTCAGGTTATTACCGCTCGCGGATGCTCGGCTTCTCTGCTTTGTCTCCACACAGTGTTAGTAAGATTTCCGAGAGTATCAGAAAAT
>DASPWY010000053.1:0-4385 GCA_035637575.1 Bathyarchaeia archaeon | reverse complement strand
TAGATCAGACCAGTGTTTCAGGGTACGAGTCGCCACAGGCTCCACGAGCCATTCTCCTCCAGACGGCGTGCTGTGGACCTGTCCGGTCAGCAGAACCCACAATTTGAATCGGGCTGCGAGACTGTTCAGGTGGGCGAGCTGTCGATTGAGTTCTCGATTGCGAGCAAAGATCTTCTCGGACCCTCCACTGTCCGCGCGGTAGAGTCCAGTGATCGAGTCGACCACTATCAACGCCGGAGTCTTGGTGAGCACATTTTCCAGATTCTCGATGATTCCAACTTGGTCTTTGAAATCCTCGGGTCGAAACAGCACAATCTTTTCGGCAAACTGAGGGCCTCCAACCATACGTTCTAGCCGGTGGGCTGAGAACGATTGGTCAGCATCCACGTAGAAGACCCGGAAGTCCTTTCTTGCCATTTCCAGAGCACACTGCATGGAAAGTATGGTCTTGCCAGTCGATGCTTCGCCGTACAGGAGGCTTATCTGTCGAAGCGGGAAACCGCCTCCCAGCAACATATCAAGTCCCCGAACGCCTGTGCTGAGAGATTCCAATCTTGAATTCGCAATATTTCGTTGCGAGGTAAGAAGCTTAGCCGGCGCTGATTTTAGATGTTTAAACCAGTCGATCTCGACCTAGAACAAGGTCACACGTTACTTCTGAAGGGGCCGGCGTGGATTAGAGCGAAGAGAGGAGACGCGCAGTGCTTGGGCGCTCGAATTCAATCCGACGATTGGACCATGATAGAGGGGTCGCGACAAGAACCCATCTACGCTGCAGACGATACTCTTCTGGAGATCAGACGGGGTGCTGGAAGTTCATGGTCTGTGGTTGGAGAGTCAACTGTGCCGGTGGCTTGGAAAGAGGCAGCGCAAGTTCTTCAACGGCAGCGAGGGGTCTGCGTCATCGTCGGAGAGGTGGATTCTGGCAAGTCCAGTCTCTGCACATTCCTCGCCAACAAATGTCTGGAAGATACGGGGAAAGTTGGAGTAGTTGACGCGGATGTTGGCCAGGCCGACATCGGGCCTCCCACCACCATTAGCTCGTCCGTTGTTCAGGCGCCGATTATTGGCCTTCACAAAGCAGCAGCGGAAATTTCGTTCTTCATCGGCGACACTAGCCCGTCCTTCGTTCCAGACAAAGTTGTCACCCTAGCCACACGCCTGAAGAAGCGCATGACGAGCTCGGCGGACACGGTGCTTGTCAATACGGACGGGTGGCTCACAGAGTTCAACGCCCTACGTCACAAGCAGCTCCTGCTAGAAGAGATTCAACCTGACTTGGTCATTGGGCTGAGCCGATCAGACCAGGCAATTGATCCTCTTCTTGACAGAGCGAAGTTCGCCTCGCTGAGGCTACCAAGTTCTCCCTTTGCAAGGATTCGATCCAAGGAGGAGAGGAAGAAGGCTCGGGAAGCAGGGTACCGGCGGTTCCTTCAAGGGTCCCACAAGTTAGGGATCAGTCAAGAGACAAGATTGAGAATGTTTGACCAATTAGAACAGACAGTCTTCCCGGAGAATCGGCGGCTCAGAGGACTTGTTGCCGGTCTCTTGAATCAGAACGAGGAACTCCTCAGCATCGCGAGGATCAGTCAGGTTGGAAATGGGAGAGTTATCGTTGAGACGAAGACGATTGAGAACCCGACTATTCTCGAGATCGGAAACATTGCTTTATCGTCAAGGTACGATGAGGTTGGCTATGGCACTCTACATTGAGTAGGATTCAGGGATCGAGTAAACGTAGATTGTATGTTCGTTGTAGTTTTCTTTCCGTGAGGGCTTCCATCCGTTGATCATGAAGTCGTGACTCACGATTCGCGAACCGGGCTTCGCCTCGGCTCTGAGCTTCGGTTTCAACCGTTCGTTCGCATAGGTCGTTAGGTAGAGAGTGATCAGAGTGGCTTCTTTGAGGTCGGCTTGAAAGAGGTCGCGGTTGTATACGTGGACTTTGTTGGTTAGGTTGAGTTTCTCAACCTCGCCGGAGGCGGTTTTGAAGAGGTCTTCTCTTATCTCGTAGCCGAATGCTGCTTTGACTCCGAAGTCTTTCACCGCGGTCGCCAGAATGCGGCCGTCGCCGCATCCGAGATCTACGACAACATCGTCCTTTGTAGCCTTGGCTACCTCTAGCATTTTGCGGACAACGTCATGTGGTGACGAGACGAATGGTGCGCAGCTCATCTTGTTTCAAGCTCTCTATTCTGTTGCGAGTGGCTTGATGAATCAAACTATTTAAACAACTCTTCGCGAAAAATCGCGAGAGACTCCTCGATCTGGCCTATTGTAATGATCAATGACACCAGAATTCATGAACTCTCAAAGGCAGAATTGAAGGAGCCGGTCCTGATCCAGGGACTGCCCGGGCTGGGCTACGTTGGAAAGGTCGCGGTGGACTATTTTATCGAGAAGCTGAAACCAAAAAAGTTCGCAGAACTATATTCCAGCTATCTACTATTCCCGGACGGGAATCTAGGCATCAATATTTCCGAGGATGGGACGTATTCACTCCCCAAGTATGAATTTTACTCCTTTAGTGAAAAGGAGCCTAACGCGATATTCCTTACTGGAGACGCGCAGCCGAGTGTAACGGGTCAATATGAGGTCGCTAGTATAGTCTTGGATTTTGCCCAACGATTCAATTCAAAGATGGTTCTCACGATGGGAGGCTACGGCACTAGGTCGGGGAATGACGTGGGAGCGGTATACGCTGTTGTCGGCGATTCGGTTGTTGGAGAACGTCTGAAGAAGATGGGCGCCAAGCTCGCAAAGGGAGGAGCTGTTACTGGAGCCGCAGGGGTAATCTTGGGCATCGGTCGGCAGAGAGGGTTACAGTGCGCGGGTCTCCTGGGGGCTACAACAGGAGTGTATCCTGATTTGGAGGCGGCTCGAGCAGTGATTCAGATGTTGACAGGACTAGTTGGAATGCCGGTCGAATTGAAGGATTTGGACACGGAGATTGAGGATATGCGGAAGAAGATGGAAAAGTTCCGTCGAACCGAACTCGAAGAGGTCAAAGAGGGAGAGGAGAAGACGGAAGAAGGAAAAGACCGCTACATTACGTAGACGCGATGCTCAGATAGTATATGGCCTTGCAGGAAGCTAGCATAGAGAGAGAAGGTAGGGTCCACAAAGTGAGCCTACTTCAAATGGACAATGCCGTCCTCGCTTTCTGCTACGACGGAACGATGAAATTGGGAACCCTTGCCGTGTCGACGCCTGGTCTAACCGAGGGTGTAGTGGGCACATCGTCTGTTCTCCTGGGAGGGAAATATCTCATCGCGGCTCGGGCCCTCGCGGAGAGATCTGCTGCGATTTTCAAGAAGATGAGCCTCGTCTCCCTCAACACGACACTCTCCGAGGGAGAAGCTCTTAGAGTCTACTCGGCGCTTCTGGACAAAGCCAAAAGTCCCTGATCGGAACGATCCTTCAAAAAAAAAATTAGAGATGGAATAAGAACCCAAGGGCGATTGTGACTGCCATGGCTGTGAAAGTGAGTGCAGCCATTGCGTCGTCGAAGCTTTCAGTGTTCATCTTATTGTCACTGTCAATCTGATCATAGAGAGCATTGTCGCAATCTTGGGAGAGATTCTCGGCTTCCTTCCAGACATTAACCATCATCAAAATGACCAGTAGCCGATCGTCAATGGTAATTTCGATGTAACGGAGAAGACCGTAACGATTCGTCCAAGATTCTTTAATAGGGTCGGGAATCGATCACAAGTTGGCCGTCGCGTGGCCTTTAGTTGCGACCCAACGTTCTAGAAAATGGTGGAGACTAGCGCCAACTGTTCAGCTTAGTTGCGGCCGGCTCTTTAGTTTCGTTTCCGTTGTGGCCTGTCACCCACTCAGGAACGATGACAGCTCTGATCAGCTCCTGAATAGAAATACCCCTCTTCTTCGCTATCTTCTCTAGCTCTCGGAAGATAGTATCGTCAAGTGTTTGCATGAACTTGGGCAGAGCAGGCACCACGGTTTCTTCGGATATCAGTATCATTTCTAGGGTTGAAATAAAGTGCTGATGTAACTTCTAGAATTCTGATCCAGTGACAGAACTCGTAGCGATGGTGGTTAGAGAGAAATCTTCACCGACGAGGGTGTCTCTCCGAGGATCTGTCTCGATGCGGCTTCAACTCTGGAGCGGAACTCTTCCTTGGTGTAGACCCGGACGAGATTCATGAAGGTCCTAAGCACGCCGATTATTCTCGAGATCTCTGAGAGCTGTACGATCTCTTTCTTGCCTGTCGGTGCACGTCTGAAGACCGGTATATCGAGAGGCTGTATCTCCACTGCGTTGTGGTAAGGCACTGAGGGAAGGGTTGGTACATCAATCATCACATCTTCGACCCTGACGTGTGCTTTTTTGGCGATTTCGTCTCTGATCTTGTCTCGCA
>DASPWY010000052.1:0-5148 GCA_035637575.1 Bathyarchaeia archaeon | reverse complement strand
ACGCGCCACTTGCAGAGCTAGCTCTCTTGTAGGAACTATTACCAGCCCTTGGATTCCCGGCATTCGGTAATCTATTTTCTGAAGCATGGGCAGTGCGAAGGCAAGAGTCTTGCCGGCTCCAGTATGGGCCTGGCCCATCAGGTCTCTGCCCTCGAGAAGTGGCGCGATAGCCATAGCCTGTATGGGGAATGGCTCACCGAAGCCCATTTCTCGTACAGCCTGGACCAATGGAAGTTCCAGGCCGAAACTTTCGAACCCAGCTCCCATGAATCATCTACCTGCTAACCTCAACGACCGATAAAGACGTTACAAACGCTTGACTGCGCGAAATTGTCGCATGGGGCATCTTTGAATTGAGATTGTCCTAACGAATATTGAATTACGTAGGAAGAAGCTTGTCGTTTAGGATGGGGAGTGCCAGGGGAGTCCCCCTTGGGGCTTGCCGATTCCTATTTCTGCCCGGTCTGAAGCTCAGGCTACTGAAACAGATACACATCACTAATAATGACGATAAAGCCTATTGTGGTCGAATAGAACTATGAAGCGAGAGGTCAGGAGCAATGCGGAGCGCTAGTCGCCAGTCTTCTCCTGAACTCAGTCTTCCCATCACAACCATGGAGTTGAATCATTAATGATGGCCAAAGAAGTACAGGTCCGAGTAGCTGATGCTAAGCAGCGAGATGTTGGGCATGGTAAAGTCCGCATCGATAATGCGACAATGGAGAAGCTCGGGATAACGGCCGGCGACTTCATAGAAGTACGCGGCAAGCGCACCACAGTCGCCATTGCCTGGCCCGCTTATGCCGAAGACCAGGCTCAGGAAATCGCACGGATCGACGGGCTTCTCAGGAGGAACGCAGGAGTAGCCCTCAACGAGTTCATCACTATCAAGAAGGCGGAGGTACATGACTCGCAGACAATTGTCTTTGCACCCACCGACGTCCGCTTGAGCGTAGACGACGAGTTCGTGAGCTTCGTCAAACGTCGATTCATGGACATGCCCTTCATGGAAGGAGACATGACCCTTCTGAGCATATTCGGCAGCTCCGTACCTCTTATCGCAACCAGGACACGTCCCCACGGTGCCGTCAAGGTCACAGAGTCCACCGTTCTCCAAGTGATGAGCGAGCCCTCACCGGAGAAGAAGGGCTTACCCATCGTCACCTATGAGGACGTTGGTGGGCTCCGTGGGGAGATTCAGAGAATACGGGAAATGGTGGAACTTCCACTCCGACACCCAGAGCTCTTCCAGCGGCTAGGCATCGAGCCGCCCAAAGGAATCTTCCTCTACGGCCCCCCAGGCTGCGGCAAAACACTGGTAGCCAAGGCTGTCGCCAACGAGTCAGACGCAAACTTCTACGTCATCTCCGGACCAGAAATAATGTCAAAGTTCTACGGCGAATCCGAGGCTAGACTCCGCGAGATCTTCCAGAAAGCGCAGGAGACTGCTCCGAGCATAATATTCATCGACGAATTGGATGCCATCGCTCCCAAGAGAGAAGAAGTGACTGGTGAGGTGGAACATAGGGTTGTGGCGCAGCTCCTCTCCCTGATGGACGGTATGGGTGCCAGGGGAAACATCATCGTGATAGGTGCTACCAACCGGCCCAACGCGATTGATCCGGCGCTCCGACGCCCGGGACGTTTCGATAGGGAGATAGAGATCGGAGTCCCTGACAAAATAGGCAGACACGAGATCCTTCAGATCCACACGAGAGCTATGCCACTAACCTCAGATGTGAACCTAGACCGGTTGTCGGAGATTAGTCACGGCTACACTGGCGCTGACATCTCAGCACTCTGCAGAGAGGCCGCGATGAAATCACTGAGACGCTACCTTCCTCAGGTCAACCTGGAGGACGAAAGAATCCCGAGCGCGATGCTCGAGAAGATGGAAGTGAACCTGGACGATTTCATGAACGCTTACCGAGAAATTACTCCCACCGCGATGCGGGAGGTCTACGTCGAGGTACCCTCCGTCCAATGGGCGGATGTAGGGGGGCTGACCGACGTCAAGCAGGAACTTCAGGAGGCAGTCGAATGGCCAATCAAGAAGCCTGAAGTCTTCAAGAGAATTGGAATAAGACCACCAAAGGGAATTCTACTCTTTGGACCCCCGGGCTGCGGGAAGACAATGCTGGCTAGAGCAGTTGCTACTGAGAGCGAGGCTAACTTCATCTCGATCAAGGGTCCCGAGCTCTTCAGCAAGTGGGTTGGAGAATCAGAGAAGGGCATCCGCGAGGTCTTTAGGAAAGGTCGCAGCGCTGCCCCATCCATTATTTTCTTCGACGAGCTCGACTCGATTGCTCCTAGCAGAGGAATGAGCTCCGATGACGGCGGCGCCTCAGAGCACGTGATAAGTCAGTTGCTGACTGAGATGGACGGCATCGAAGCCCTAGTCAACGTGGTCGTCATAGGCGCGAGCAACCGGCCGGACATGATTGACCCAGCCATTTTACGACCGGGCAGGTTCGATAGGCTCATCTTCGTGCCAGCACCGGATCACGCCACCCGTCTCCAGATTTTGAAGATCCACACTCGAAACATGCCCTTAGCCAAAGATGTTGATGTGGACCAGATTACCAGTCAAGCCGCAGGCTACTCGGGGGCTGATCTAGAAGGTGTTTGTAGAGAGGCGGGGCTCATCTCTTTGAGGCGAGATATCGAGACGAAGAGTGTGACGATGGAGGACTTTCGTGATGCCTTGGATCGAATCAAGCCTTCGATGACAAATGACATGGAGAAGTGGTATCAGGGATTCACGAAGAGATTCAAGAAGCAGAGAGCCCCCGTCGCAGTAGCATAGACCTCTCCCATCATAATCTCTCCTTGTGACCTGGCGTTGAGCAAGATATGGAGCCCTAGGCCTATGTCCTTGGCCATCGTGGAGATCTTGGAAAAGAAGGGCTCGATGAGCGACGTTGACCTGCAAAAAGAGGTGAAGTCAAATTTCGGGGAGGTCAGCTTCAGAGAACTCAATCGGGAACTGATGAAGCTAGAGCTCGCCGGAGTCCTCTGGGTCTCCCGGCTCACGAAAGGTAAGAGGCTGGTCGAGCTGACAGGGAAACCAACACTCGGCTAGAGCAATGTAAGCCGCGAAACCCGAGCGAGAAGTCAAGAGCCAAGTGACTGGGAAACTAAGCTAACCTCAAGCAAAGGTTATACTTGCCGGTGGCTAAAAGCGATTTGTGCAGACCCAGGAACAGCCGCTTTCCACAGAAGAGATCCGGGAATTCGTCATCGCTGGACACGGAAACCTAGGGAAGGTTAGACAGATGCTTGCAGAGAATCCTAAACTCCTTAATGCATGCCATAGATGGAACGAGAACGATTCGGAAACAGCCGTGCAGGCCGCAGCTCAAGTTGGTAGCGCTAATGTCGCCGAATTTCTTCTCAAACAAGGCGCTCCCTTAGAGATCTGTACAGCAGCTATGCTAGGCATGCGAGATGAGGTGGAACGTAGACTGAATGATGATCCTCAGAACGCCAACGCTACCGGAGCTCACGGAATACCACTGCTGCCCCACGCAGTATGGAGCGAAGACCCCCGCCTGGTTCAACTGGTCTTCGAACGAGGCGCGAAATCTGGCGCTACCCTGGCGCTACATAATGCCGTGATGAGGGGGAATTACGAAATCATCGAATGGCTACTTGACAATGCGGGACCGGACATTCGGGCGAAGAATTTTCAAGGCAGAACTCCACTAGAAGTGGCTACTGAACGCAACAACGAGAGAGTTGTAGAGCTCCTTAGACGACACGGTGCCGGCGACTAGGCATCCCGTTGCGGCATGGTTCGGCATAACTTAAGAACCGGTCACTTGGGAAAGGTGCATCGACGTGGGTATGTCCAAGCTGATTCATGCGAAGCAGACCCGGACCCTTGAGCAACGATACGAGATGCTTAGGAAGACGTTGGCTCACTACCTTCTACTCCAAGTAGGCACATTCGTGACTGCGGCAGGCTTTGACGCGATCGCACCTGCGATGAACATACTGACCGACATGAAGGCAAACCTGAAAGTTCAGGATATCAAAAGTAAGAACCAAGGGAGTAGGGTCGAGGCTCTTTCCCAGAACTTGGCTGACAGCATGGGCGAGACCTTCAATAGCGACTATGAGATTGAAGCGGAAGACGGGTCCCGGACAGTTAAGCTAGATAGGTGCGGATGCATAGAGTCCGTTGTTGCTCAAGCCGAGCAATACGGCCTAACTAAGCAACAGGCGAGATCGATCTTCTGCGCCACATGCATAGGCAGCTACAAGAAAGCTGCTGAAGCTCTCGAATTGGGCTTCAAGGGAAGACTTCGTGGGGACCACGGCTGCTCGATGACCTTCTCCAATAAATAGTCCCGCGAAATACCCAAGATTTCTCGCCCTGCTTATCCTCGATTGATAACCCGAGTCGGCCAAAGGAACACTCCAGTCAGCCTTCTTCCCTAGAATTCTTTCTTCAAGAAGCGAAGTGATGAGGAGTCGGCCTGAATTGCCCTTTTATAAGATGGAGCGACCGTCCGATTCCGAAACGATGGTGGATCAGGCCCCATGAGTCCACTAAGACACTCTTCTCCCAATATCCACGAGCCTAGATTCTGGGCCCGAGGCTCGAACCCCCGCATCATCAGAACCGTCGAAGGAGTGGTTATCGTCACCGCCATTTTTCTGCTCGTTGTCGAGGTAATCGTGAACGGCGGCCTGAATTCTATCACCAATAATACGCTCACACCGAAACTTCCTCTGTTTGCGGTTTTCACTCTGGGCCGAATGACAATCGCCTATGCATTAGCCCTCGGTTTCGCCCTATCATATGGAATCGCGACGGCGATGAGCCATCGAGCATCACACGTCCTCCTGCCCTTGCTGGATATTTTCCAGTCTGTCCCGGTGCTTGGGTACCTTCCAATCGTCTTTGCAATATTCCTCGGAAGCGGTACACAGGCGAATCCTTTCGGTCTTCAGATCGCCGCCATCATATTGATCTTCACCGCAATGGCTTGGTCTCCTACATTCGGAGTGATAGCAGGGATAAACGCCATCCCGGCCGATATCAAAGAAGCATCACGCGCCTACGGGCTGAGAGGCGTAAGATATCTTCGACAAATCGTGCTCCCTGCGGTTTACCCGGAACTCATCTGGACGAGCATATTG
>DASPWY010000051.1:0-2254 GCA_035637575.1 Bathyarchaeia archaeon | reverse complement strand
GCAGCCTTACGTCCTTGAAGACCGACCAGAAGTAGCCGATCGACGTGAGATAGAGAGCTGTGCAGAGGAAGAACGGTAGTGCGAGATAGAGTGCACCGCCAAGTCCCATGAAGTAGGCGCCGACTGATGTGCTGAGAGAATTGGGCAGTCTCCAGAGTGATGCTGTCACCGCAGAAGCCTGCGATCTCTCTTCTGGAGGAACGAGACCCATCAGAAGAGACTGTTCTACAGGATTGGACATCATCATCAGCGCACTTCTCACGACGTAGATCGAGGAAGCTGAGGCGAAGCTAGGAGAGAAGGGCAGCGAGAAAAGGAAAACCGTCGACGATCCCTGGGTCAAGACAATAGTCTTGACTGTCCCAAATCTTCGCGCTAGCCTTGGAGCGGCCAAGTTTGCGAACCCCATCACCAGACTGTTAACTCCTCCAAGGATCGGCGCACTGACATCATCGACAACTCCGAACTTCAATAGTGCCCAGCCTGGAATCAGAGGAATTACCATTCCCGCTCCCAGAGCAATCAGAATTCCGGCAAACGAGTACTGAGCAACAGTCTTGCGAGATCTCTTCGGAATAATCTGAAAGCCCCGATACTCGGCTTGGGAGGATCTTGACTCGGAGACAGTTAGTGCGATCGCAGGCCCGAGCAGACTGAGCAGGGCTACCCCAAGGAACAGATACCTGTGACCCGTCACAAGGTCAATCGCGTACCAGTTTTTCAGCAACCCCAGAATGCTCGCGCTGAAGCCGCCGACGGCGGCGCTGATGGTGGATATGAAGAAAGATACGCTGAAGGCACTCGTGCGTTTTGCGTCCGTCGCCTTGTCTGCAAGCATGGCCCCCCAAGACGACGCATACATTGCCTCGGAGAGTCCAGAAAGAACTGCCGTTCCAACTAGCAGCGGCAGATTTGTCCCAACAAAGGCGAACAAGACCAGAGTGAAGCTTGCAATGACTCCGCCCAGGACTACGAACCGTTTCCTTCCATAGCGATCCGCCAATCCCCCGAAGAGAAGAGTGCTTGAGGCGCTTGTTATGCCGATGATGGTGAGAATTATTCCGCTAGTGGCGAAGCTTAGACCTTCTAGAACAAGATAGATTTGGAGAGTTATCCAGAGGAGACCTGCGGCTGCCCAGTTGAAGAAGCTCGCATAGATTAGGAGATTTGCTTCTCGAGGAATGCCTCGGAACTCGTCGAGACTCGTAATGATACGCTGGAACAATAGACGAGCCTCGCTGGATTCTACAGCGAGTTTGTCACTGCTTCCACTAAAGGATTGGTCTAGGCTGTCTTGACTGAGGTGTAATCACACGTCCTGGAGAATGAGGGACGGAAAAACCGGAAGCTGATAGAGAAGCGGGAGTGGTTAGCCGAAGATTGATGATTTTCCCTTTACTAGGTCGACTATCCGTTCCAGGCTTGCTGTGATGAAGTAGGTTCCTATTGTGAAAATGTAGACCAGATGGAAGTTTGCGAGAATGCCGTTGTTGAGATTGAGCCCCAGACCAGGGTCGAGACCCAGAGCCAGAAGCATGAGGTAAGCCACGGTGAACGACGTGGCGATTGCAGTTCGGACAGCTCCCTTTTTCACAAAGTCGTCTTTGCTCTCACTTTTCCCGTGAAGGACCTGAATAGTAAGAAGAAATGCGAAGAGAGACATTGAGCCGATGCCATATGCGGCAAGGGAAGGACCGCCACGTCCCAAGACTATAAGCGAGAATGAGATTATCGTCGTCGCCAACGTGCCAACTAGGGCAATAAGTAAGAGTAATCCTGAATTCAGCGGGAACTTCTTCTGGCCGAATGACAAGCTTCGGATTCAAGCACGGCTACAGGCTGGCTTGAACGAGAACAGTTCGTTACCATTCTCTGCCAACAGAGGTAAGCTCATCGTCCATAGCGACTAGAGCGTGAGGAGCGGTTGTCAATCCGCTACAGCCTTGGTCTCGAGTGTCTCCCAAGGAAAGTTGTGATGACGCTTATAGTACTCCACGAGTCCTCCTTCCCGCATGAGACCTCTAAGGAACTCTGGAACCTTAACCGCCGGGTATTCGCTACCATCCCGGGTCCTAACGGACCAGTCTTGCAGATTGACCTCTATCTCATCAAATTGCTTCACTTGCTTAGAGATTCCCGGAACCTCTAGCGCAGGGAGCCCAATCGCGAAGCAGTTACGATAGAAAATGCGCGCAAAACTCTCCGCAATCACCGCTGCCACGTTAGAATATTTGATAGCGACAGGTGCTTGTTC
>DASPWY010000050.1:0-5997 GCA_035637575.1 Bathyarchaeia archaeon | reverse complement strand
ACAAGAAAAGCCGTCGAAAACGAGACGGCCCTTAGTGTCATGCTGAAATGGCCCAACGACCTAGTTCTTGGGAACGCGAAACTAGGCGGAATCCTGATAGAATCCAAAACCCTAGGCGAGGCAATCTCATTCGCGATCGTGGGAATTGGCCTGAACATCAATCAGGGCAAAGGCCAACTTCCTCCTGGAGCAACATCCATGAGACTCGCATCCGGAAAACAATATGATCTTCGCGTCCTCCTGAAGGCAATTCTCGATCAAATCAAGTCGTCATTAGACGACCTGGACCGCCCATCCAAAATAATGAACGAATGGTGGCGCAACTGTATTCACCGACCGCTCAGGGTCCAAGTCACCTTCCCAAAAGACACCGTAACGGGTATCAGTAGGGCAATAGACGAAGACGGTAGTCTCTTGATCGAGACAGACGATCACAAGATTCGAAGAGTGAACGAAGGATCCCTGAGGATTCTCAACGACTAGAATCCGGCCCTGCTTTTATACAAGGAATCGGCTTCGCACTCGTCGAACCAATGAGCATGACTCAGCGGCTCGATGAGCTGAAGAAGAAAGGAGAACAGGCTAAGCTCGGCGGCGGACCCGAGAAGATAGAATCTCAACATTCTCGAGGAAAGATGACCGCGCGAGAGAGAATCGACGCTCTTGTTGACCCCGGCACATTCGTCGAAATCGACCGCTTTGTGGTCCATCAGACCACAGACTTTGGAATGGCTGAAAAGAAGATTCTGGGAGATGGGGTAATCACTGGACATGCTAGGATAGATGGACGACTAGTCTACCTCTTCTCCCACGACTTCACAACATTCGGTGGCTCATTGGGCGAGATGTTCGCGCGAAAAGTCACCAAGATAATGGACATGGCGCTCAAGACCGGGGTCCCAGTCCTCGGACTGAACGACTCGGGAGGCGCCAGGATACAGGAGGGAGTTGTTAGCCTCGGAGGTTATGCGGAAATATTCTTTCGAAACGTTCTCGCCTCCGGCGTGATTCCCCAGATCTCAGCGATAATGGGTCCATGCGCCGGAGGAGCCGTGTACTCTCCCGCGATGACTGACTTCACTTTCATGGTCGACAAGACCAGCTACATGTTCATCACCGGTCCAGATGTGATCAAAGCAGTCCTCAACCAGACTGTCAGCTTCGAAGAGCTCGGAGGAGCCAAAGTCCACAACTCGACCAGCGGAGTCGCCCACTTCTTAGCCCGAGACGAGAAAGAGTGCCTTCAGCAGATGCGAAGACTTCTGAGCTACATTCCCTCAAATAACACGGAAGACCCGCCAGAAGCTCCAGCTCGATCGCCAACTGGGAAGAAGGAGGATCTTAACTCAATCCTACCGGACGACTACAACAAGCCCTACGACATGAGGGACATTATCACGAGGATAGTCGACGGAGGAGAGCTATTGGAAGTTCAGCCCCTCTGGGCAGCAAACATGATCACAACATTCGCCAGGATAAACGGCCACTCAATAGGAATCGTAGCAAATCAGCCGAAATTCAACGCCGGAGTCATCGACATCAACTCCTCTGTCAAAGGTGCCCGGTTCGTCCGATTCTGCGACGCCTTCAACATACCCATTCTAACCCTCGTCGATGTTCCCGGATTTCTTCCAGGCATCGACCAAGAACACGAAGGCATTATTCGACATGGTTCCAAACTCCTGTACGCATACTGCGAGGCCACGGTGCCGAAACTCACAATCATAATTCGAAAGGCGTACGGCGGAGCGTATGATGTTTTAGGCAGCAAGCATATCCGAGCAGACCTCAACCTAGCCTGGCCTTCAGCAGAGATCGCCGTGATGGGACCTGAAGGAGCGATCAACATCATCTTCCGCGAAGAACTAGAAAAAGCCCGTAACCCGGAGGCTAAAACACAAGAACTCGTAACCTCGTATAGAGAAAAATTCGCGAACCCCTACATCGCAGCAGAACGAGGATACATTGACGACGTAATAGAACCCAGCAGGACTAGGGAGGTTCTAATCAACTATCTAGAAGCTCTCAAAACCAAGAGAGAAGCACGCCCGCCTCGGAAACACGGAAACATTCCCCTATAGACGGCTCGTCAATGTTCAGGAAAATCCTGATCGCGAACCGCGGCGAGATCGCCCTCAGGATAATCCGGACGTGCAAGCGACTCGGAGTAAAGACCGTTGCTGTTTACTCTGAACCAGACTTAGAATCCAAACACGTCACGAGCTCAGACGAAGCCTATCTGATAGGTTCTGGTCCGCCTTCTGAAAGCTATCTGAACATAGAGAAGATCGTAAGAACAGCCAAAGAATCCAGCGTCGAAGCCGTCCATCCTGGATACGGATTTCTCGCAGAGAACGCCGACTTCGCTGGAGCCTGTGAAGAGGCTGGATTTGTGTTCATAGGTCCAAGTAGCAAAGTCCTTGACAACGTAGCGAACAAGTTCGAATCCAAGAGGTTGGCCAAAGCCACAGGAGTCCCGGTTGTCCCTGGGGCTAACAGTGAAGTTCAATCCGGCGAGGAAGCGGTGACCGAGGCTCGAAAGATTGGATTCCCCGTTCTTCTGAAGGCCGCCTTTGGCGGAGGGGGCAGAGGAATAAGGATCGCTAGAACCGCAAAGGAACTCGAGAAAGGTTTCGAGACGGCTCGCGCGGAAGCGAACACGGGATTTGGACACCCGGAACTCTATGTGGAGAAATTTCTCCAGAAACCACGGCACATCGAAGTCCAAATTCTTGCGGGACCACGAGGCAAGGTAGTGCATCTAGGCGAACGAGAATGTTCTCTCCAACGCAGATATCAGAAAATTCTCGAGGAGACTCCGTCCCCGGCTCTCGATTCTAAGAAAAGAAAACGACTCATCTCGCTAGCGCTCAAGGTGATCCGTGCCACTCGTTATGAGAACGCGGGCACGGTTGAATTCGTCATGTCAGAGCGGGGAGAATTCTACTATCTCGAAACCAACAAGCGTATCCAAGTTGAGCATCTCATAAGCGAGATGGTAACCGGAGTAGACATCGTCGAAAAACAGCTCATGATGGCAAGCGAGCGCCGCTTGGATCTCTCACAGGAGGAAATCGAGTTCACCGGTGCCGCAATGAACTGCAGAATAAACGCTGAAGACCCTGCCCGCGGATTCATACCGTCTCCCGGCAGAGTCGATAAATTTGTTCCGCCAGGAGGTCCAGGAGTCAGAGTTGACAGCGCACTCTACGACGGAGCGTTCGTACCAGAATACTACGATTCACTCGTCGCCAAGGTAGCAGCCCAAGGCCTCGACAGAATAGAGGTCATAGAGAGGATGAAGGTTGCTCTCGGTGAGACGGTTGTTGCCGGAATAAAGACCACTATTCCAATTCATCAAACCATCCTGGAAGATAGGCGATTTCTCGAAGGCGATTATCACGCTCAATTCTTGGACAAAATGCTCTCTGGCTGGAGGCTGAAAGCGGAAACAACAGCTGACGAGATAGCAGCGGTCTTCCTAGCAATCAGACGAGCGATAGTTGCTGCCCCATCCTTGAACCATCCCAATACAAGCCCACGAAGCCCCTGGCGATTTAGACTCGAAGAACCGCAACTGGGTAAACAGGCGCTGTATGTAGAAGGACTCTGATGCCGCTCCTGATCGTCGAAGGAAAGAAGTATCGAATAGGAAACATCACAGACGAGGATCCGTTCTGGAGTGTACTCGTCGATGAAAAGACGATAGGCCTCGAAGTATTAGGGCAATCTTCAGCTCAACCAGCAACCCTGTTCGTACGAGCCCGCAGCAGTGTAATCGGCGTGTCCGTGCAAAGACAGGAGGGTCAACGCGTCTATTTCGTGGAGGTTAACCGGAGGCCACTCACCGTCAATCTTCAAGAGGATTCAACGTCTGGCCGTACTAGCGAGTCAACGATTTTCGATGGACCGGCTCTTGTGAACTCGCCCATGGCAGGCAAGATCGCCTCAGTAAGAACCTCCGTGGATTTAAAGGTCGAAGAGGGGCAGTCCCTAATGGTTTTAGAAGCGATGAAGATGCAAAACGAGATCGCCTCACCTAAGACAGGAACCGTGAAAGAACTCTACGTCAAACATGGGGACCTCGTAAAGGCTGGCGACAAACTATGCCTAGTAGGCTGACGATGAATCCGGATGAAGGCCCTCTGAGACTTCTTATTGACTTTGGATCAATGTGAGGATTTCTGTGTAGAAATGTAGGGATTCGGGGTTTGCAAGAGCATCCCGGTTCGTCACTGGCCTGTTATTCACGATATTCGCGACAGCTGTCTCCACCTTCTTCATGTTGAGAGTGTAAGGAATATCAGGAACTTCAAGAATCAATGCGGGAACATGTTTTGGGGAAGCCTCTGCTCTCAATGCTTTTCTGATCTTCTCCTTCAGATCCTCTGACAATCGCAGGCTAGCAGCCATTTTGACGAAGAGGATAATTCTCTGGTCTTCTCTCAAATTCTGGCCTACCGCAAGACTGTCAGCGATCTCGGGCATCTTCTCGACCACGTTGTAGATCTCGGAGGTGCCAACCCGGACTCCCGAGACTTTGATCACCGCGTCAGATCTGCCATAGAAGGTCAGTCCCCCCGTATTCCTGTGCATTATCACATAGTCTCCATGTCTCCACACGTTCTTCCCTTTCAGCCTGTAATATTCGAAGTAGGCTTCTCGATATCTCTGGTCTCCGGGATCGTTCCAAAAGCGGAGGGGCATCGATGGAGCTGGGGCCTCACAGACCAGCTCGCCCATTACGTCGACAACTGGCCTACCATCTTCATCGTATACATTGATCTTCATTCCAAGTCCAGGTGCCTGCAGCTCGCCCGGATAAACTGGAAGGATCGGCACTCCTCCGGCAAAGCAGCCGTTTATGTCGGTGCCTCCTGAAATAGAATTTAAGTGCAAATCTTCCTTGACCTCCCGGTAAACCCACTCGAACCCATCTGCCGAGAGAGGTGAACCCGTTTGAGAAATCTCTCGGAGGGATGAGAGGTCGTATGTACTTCCGGGCTTCGCACCGATGCTTCTTAGATAGTTGATGTAGCTGGCGCTACAACCGAGGATGGATATCTTATCCTCTTGGACAATCTTCCACATGGTTCCCCAATCGGGGGAGAGAGGATTTCCATCATGCAAGACAACCCTGGCTCCCGCCGCCAGGCAACTCATCAACCAGTTCCACATCATCCAGCTGGGCGAGGCGATGTAAGTGATGCAGTCGGTCTTCTTCAGATCCGCATGTAACATAGTCTCCTTCAGCTGATTTACTAAGACCCCGGCCGCTCCCTGGACCATGCACTTTGGCTTCCCCGTTGTGCCTGATGTGAACATGATGTAGACGGGGTGATCGGGTGGCAACTGCTCGAACCGGGCTTCACCTGGTTCCGACTTGATGAGGTCGTCAAACGCAACCGAGCTAGAGAGATTCCCAGCTTTCGGCTCAAGTCCAATGTGTGATGTGAGCACGACCTTCCTGAGTGAAGAAACTCCATCGACAACCATCTCCACGTTGGGAAGAATGTTAAACCTGTTACCTTTGTAGATGTACCCATCGGCGGCAAACAGCACCTTCGGTCCGATCTGAACGAGACGATCCAAGACCGCTCCGGAACCCAGCTCTGTGCCACAACAAGCCCAGACCGCACCGATGCTGGTGGCGGCAAGCATCGCGACAACCGTTTCCTGAATATTAGGCATGTAACCTGCCACTCGGTCTCCTGGAAGGACGCCGATCTTTCGGAGGGCATTTCCTAGGCTTCCCACTCTTTGGAAAAGGTCAGAATAGGCTGTCTGTGACAAGCGACCCTCTTCCGTTCTTGAGACCAAGGCAACTTTCTCATCCCTCTGTCTAAGTAGGTTCTCGGCAAAATTCAGCCGAGCTCCAAGAAACCACTTGGCTCCAGGAAACTTGGCAAGGTCATCGACGACCGTTTCAAACCGACGGGAGCAGACGACTCCAGTGTAGTCCCAGATTGCTGACCAGAAGTCGGAGACCCTGTCAAC
>DASPWY010000049.1:0-5428 GCA_035637575.1 Bathyarchaeia archaeon | reverse complement strand
TAGTCTTTCTTCTTGAGGTGCTTTTCCCAGAAGCCTTGTTTTCTCTTTGCGATTCTCGAGGCACGCTCTACGCCCGCGTCAACCTCACTCTGATTCGCCCCGGGAGACTGAGATTGCGATGGCTGATCCTTGACCGGGCTCATAGCCTTCGGCGGAGTCTTGGGTTCCTCCACTGGCGTAGCGCTCTTGGACGGCTTCGCCTCCTCAACCATAGGCTTGGTAGGCTGACTGGCTCTCTCCTTCACCGGTTCCTTGCTCTGCTCGTTAACATCGACGGTTTCTTCTGCAGTCGGTTCCATGCTGGTTATTTCGAATTCGCATTCGGGCTGGCCTTGCGAGATGCACCTAGTCTCACGGGCTTGGACTGTCTTGTCGAGAACCTCTGCAAAGAGCCCCGCAAGGAACCCGCTGGTGAACATACAGTTAGGCTCCTCAGAGGACCCGTTTTCCATTGCTTCGAAGCAGTTGCTAATGACGACGTTGGCGTTTGCCTTGTCGAAGTCTATCATGCGAATCTTCACCTTTCCCAGTCCGAGATTGGTATCTTCAAAGGCAGAGTGTACTAGATTCTCTAGCGCGGCTCTCTGTTCCTCCCCTGTAGAGGTGATGCTGTCGCGGAAGATACTGCCCTCGTGAATCCCGATCCCACTGGCCAGATAGGAGAGGAATGGAGCGGCTTGGTCGGCGACGAGACGTTCTAGTCCGTCTCTCATGATTCGGATGACGTCTCGGCGTAGAATGATCATCTTCTGTCCGAAGAACGAGAGTTCACCCTTGCTGTCGTTGAACCGCAGCTGGTTTACGGATCCCACTAGTCGTCGCAGGTCCCAGGCGTTCGGCTTTCCTTTCGGACTAGTTTGCAGGCTGTGTTGCCTCCGCAAGTTCATTCGTCAGCATCTCAGCTGCCTCGTTTATCTTGTGGGCGAATGCTGAATCAGGGTTGTCAACAACGAAGACGGATCTGCTGAGGTTGTTTATCACGTCCATCTGGAATTCGAAGGCTTGTAGGAACCTGGACTTGAAGAGCGTCGCAAGCTCCTTGCCCACCTTCACTGCATCCTTGATTCTTACTCCCGGCGGCACCATGTTCAAGGTGAGGAATGTGGGTTTTTCGAACGTCTCCGCCAGCAGCACCATGACTGCTGTTCCGAAGAGGTCCTGTTGGTCGACCCTGGAGACAAGGACTAGGACATCGCAGCATCCCATTGCCAGAACTGTATCGTTCTCGACTCCCGGGTGAGTATCTACGATTATGTAGTCGAGGTTGCACTGTTCGCCCACCTTCTGTAGAGTATCTTGGAATAGTGAAACTTCAAGTCCCGATTTCAACAGTCGTAGCATGTCCTCGACCTTGTTGCTGGCTGGGCAGAAGAACAATCCTCCCTTCATCTTGGGGAACCGGGGCGTGAGATCTATTATGACGTCACTTGGGGTAGCATCGCCGAGGAAGATATCGGTCATTGTCGCCTTGACCTCACCCTTCTTGAGACCAAACAAAACGTGAAGTCCCGGTCCGGAGAGATCCAAGTCCATCACTCCGACTCTGTGGTGAAGAGCGAGGGTCGCTGCAAGGTTGGCCGTCAGGGTTGTCTTGCCGGTTCCGCCCTTGAAAGAATGGACAGCTATTACCTTAGTCATCTTTATCCTTCTTCAACTGGTCTTTTACGGACTGGAAGAATTCCTGATTCTCTATCCGTCCTGCCTCAGACTTCACCGCTTCAAGGTCGATCTTCAATTTCGCATGCGTTACCTTATGTCTCCTGATGGCCAGAAAGCCCCCAGCCAGAATCGCAGCTATCAGTGCTGCGAGTATCCCGAAGTAATAGAGGGGAAAAGAGACATTTCCGCTCGAAGATCCGCTCGACTGAACCATAACAGCTGAGTTGGCGGTTGAGGTCTGGCCTCGGTTGTCTGTGACTATGACGGTAATCGTGTAGGTCTTGGATGCTGTTGATCCCGTTGAGTTGTAAGCATGACTATCAGAGGTAGCTGCGTAGTTCAAAGTGTCGATCTTTCCGTCACCCCAGTTGATACTCGTCGTGGTGATGGTTCCGTCCGGGTCAGATGCACTTATCGTAACCGTTACCGTTTGACCTGTACTGGCGGTCGTTGTCGATGGAGTGAAGCTGACTGCCGGAGGCTGATCGGTAACTGTCACCTGAGAAGAAGTTGAAGCCGTCTTGCCGCTATTGTCAGTAACCGTCACAGCTATTGTAAAAGTGTTCGATGTGGACGAACCGGTCAGCGCGTAAGTGTGGCTGTCGGTAGTAACCGCGCTGAGGTTGTCAATTGTCCCGTCACCCCAGTCTACTCTTGTGGCCGTAATAGTCCCATCTGGGTCCGAGGCATTGATTGTGAGTGTTACGGTCTGACCTGGACTCGGCGTAGTCGGAGAAGGCGATGAAGTTACCGCGGGGGGCCGGTCTGTTATTGCGATTTGCGAGGAGGATGAAGACGAATATCCCCCGTTGTCCGTAACTGTGAGAGTTACAGTGTAATCTCCGGCGATGGCGTAGGTATGCGCGACGGTGGATCCAGAGCCCGATGTTGTGTCGCCGAAAGTCCACGACCAGGTGACAACTGTACCGTCGGGATCATAACTTCCCGTTCCGTCAAAGGTTATCGGAGTTCCCGTAGGCCCTGATGTGGTCGAAGGGGTGAAGGTGGCCACGGGCGGCTTGTCTTGTAAGGTTACAGCTTTCGTGGCTAAACCCGTGTTGGGAGGGTTGGGAGAATCTGATGCTTTGATTACGAGAGAGTAAAGCCCTCCGGGGTCAGAGGATTGTGGTGAGTAGCTCCCTACCCATTTCTGGATAGTAGTATCAAAGATAAATCCCGTTATGGTTCGATTGACTGGTGGAGAGCCGCTGTAGAGCAGATATGCACCACTGCCTGAAGTAAGACTTGTTCCGTCCGGATAAGTTATCGTGGCGTTGAACTTGACTTGTTGCCCTATGGGAACGTAGCTGGTCGCATTTATGTTGATAGTAAGAGCAGCTGGAATCAGTTGAGGTGTATTTGTCAGGACGGTGCTGGGACCGGCGTTCCCGTATCCATCACCGTAGGCATGAGCAGCGATCGTTGCTGTCCATGTTCCTGTCTGGTTGTCTAGGAATGTCTTGTAAGTCGCGATGAATGACTGTGAGAGGCTGTCGTAGTTTGCTGTTAAGGTGATGTTGGTCCCGGTCGGTGGCGCTAAGGTTAGCAGTCCTATGCCTGTGTTTGCAAGTGATCCGTCTGGATAGGATGGTTGGAATGAGAATGACATTGTTTCAGTTCTTTGGTAAGTAGTCTTGGACGAGGTCAGTGTTGAAATTGTCATGATCGCCGCCGAAACGCTGAAACCCTGAGCGTCGGGCGGGCTCTTCTTCGTAGTTGTACCAGTAACCGTCACGATGTAGTTGTCTATGGTTGCGTTCTTTGGCACCTTCCAGCTAGTGGACACGATCCCTGCTGCCGTTGCTGGTAGTGTCTGGGAGAAGACAAGGGTTGATGTCGTGAAGGTTCTTATCGTGATAGCCACACTCTCTGACGCGTTGTATCCGCTGGCACGAATGCCAACTGTTTCGGTCCTCTGATACTGGGCCGGATTCCTATCCGTTATTATCATGCCGAAGGGTGTGGATGCTACATTCGTCATCAACAGCGGCTTGATCTGGTTAGCCTGAGCATTGTAAGTGCAGCATAGCGAATTCGTTCCGATGAAGTTTGGACTGGGATATGTTATCAGTTTGCTGAACGATGTTTCTGATGCAGTAGTATTTTCAGTTACTAAGCTTGAGGTCCAGATCTTCCCTGACGGGTCCTTTGTTTGGAAATTAAACTGATATGTCGTGCTCGGGAGAGCACCAATAACGGTTAGGACAAGGACAATGGTGTATCCTTCCTGCGTCACTACTGGAACTGGGGTCAGAAAGTATTGGGTTCCTGTTGTTGGCGCGTGGGCTTTGGGGAGAACCCCTGCCGAGAACATCGGCAGTACCATGGCGATCATTAGGAACAAAGCGTAACGTGTTATCCGAGTGTACCGCACAATATGCCTCCCCGTAAACAGAACTGTGAAGCACGGCCGTCTGGAACGGGACTAAAGGGTCGCGTAACTTCTCGTTCAACGCCAAGGTATCCAGTTCAGTCTTGGAGTTACACGATTGACCGTCAGAAGTGTTCAGCACTTTGTCGACATCATGGCCGATCGTGGGCCGAAACCAATTCGGGGAAATCGATAAGAACCCCGAAAATGGCCAGGAGGCTGAGTGATTGCTGAACTTGACAAATCTGACGGAGAGTGCGAGAAAGATGTTGGAAGGTAAGAATTTCGTGTATCTGGCGACTGTAAATCCTGATGGGACTCCTCAAGTGACTCCCACCTGGGTCGACACGGACGGTAAGTTCGTGCTCGTCAACACGGCGATAGGCCGAGTCAAGCACCGCAACGTGAAGAAGAATCCGAACGTGGCTCTCGCCATTACGGATCAGAATAATCCCTACAACCTGGTTGTGATTCGTGGCAAGGTAGTCGATCAGTTGACAGGGCGCGTAGCCGATGAACACATCGATAAGATGGCGAAGAAGTATCGCGGCCTTGACAAATACCCTAACCGCAGCCCTGGTGAGCAGCGAGTCATATTGAAGATCGAGCCTACCCGCGTTATCAGCCGCTAGAACTGCCCAGTCTTACTTAGTCAGCCCGTATCCTGACTTTTTCGTGTTGGTCAACCTTAGCCGATCAGAAATCAGGTTAGCAGGAGCTCAGTCCTTCGGATTCTCATCCGATCTTCGCCTGATTGGCCTTTGATCTGGAACAATTTGTTCTTCCTGACCAATGGGCTTGAAGCTTTCCGCTATGAGCATCTGGAATCCTTCGAGTGCGCTGTCGATCACTCCCTTCAATTCTTCTCCTGCTGATATGTCCCGGGTGACCGCTCCGCGTTGGTTTACTATTCGTGATTTCTTTAGGATCTTTGCCATGTCGGCCTCAGCAAAGCCGCAGAGTTTCATGAGACTGATGAGGTAGAAGGAGGTTTTTCCATCTAGAGATTCCTTGGAGGCTCCAATGAGCTTTGCAAGCTCCCCCTTGTAGATGTTGCCCTGTTTCGTGATAGCTGCCCCGACGAGGTCTTCTAGGATCTGAGGAGGGACTCTGACAAGAATGGCCATTCCTAGCTATACCCCGTGAATTTGGATGACGCGGCTGGACCCTCTGACGGGGAGGTTAATTGGAAACAGGACTGTATTAGCCTACTCTAACCTATGTTTTCAAGCTGATTTATTAGAACTGGTTTTTCTGGGGCATGAGGTTATTAGTTTCATTGGCTCTCAATAATGTGGAGACCAACCGGGTCCGGGTGCGGCGAACATTGCCCAAGATTGAGACTACATGTTCACTTGAAGCATTCCGAAGATTCATGATCACCAGTACGTGCAGGTC
>DASPWY010000048.1:0-8307 GCA_035637575.1 Bathyarchaeia archaeon | reverse complement strand
CGTCCATCTATCCTAGCATGTCCAGTGATTACCCCATCTCCCAGAATCTTCTTTTCAGCCATTCCAAAGTCTGTGGTCTGATGGACCACAAAGCGGTCGATTTCGACGAATGTGCCGGGGTCAACAAGAGCGTCGATTCGTTCTCGGGCCGTCATCTTTCCCCGAGAGTGTTGCGACTCAATCTTCTCGGGTCCGCCGCCGAGCTTTGCCTGTTCTCCTTTCTTCTTCAGCTCATCGAGCCGCTGAGTCATACTCATTGGTTCGACGAGTGCGAGGTCGGTTCCTTGTATAAAAGCAGGGCAGGATCTAATCGTCGAGAATCCTTAGCGATCCTTCATTCACTTTGCGAATTCGGTGATCATCAGTCTCGATTATCAGACTACCATCTTCAGCAACTGCTCTGCTGATACCTGTTACGGTGTCCTCGGGGAGGGTGACTTGGACCCTGAGAGGTCTGTGGATGCAATTGCTCCACCACTCTTGCATTATTTTGGAAGGGTGGTCCAGCTCATCGAATGACGACCTGATTTGATCGAGAATTGCCCTCAGGAGGGCTCGAAGTTCATGTTGTTTTCCGGAGACGAGTCGCATGGATATTGCTCCAGGGGGAAGCTGAGCTTTGCCCTGATTGACGTTCAGGCCGATTCCTAGAATCGCGAAGGAGACCTTCTCACCCTGGGTTTTGGATTCTACGAGGATTCCGCCAAGTTTCGCATTCCCAAGAACGAGGTCGTTGGGCCATTTCAGCATGACACTAAGGGCTGTCTCGTTTTCGACGGCTTTTCTTGTCGCAGTCGCAGCTAGAAACTGCAGTAAATGGAGTCTCGGGTTGGGTAGGTTCGGTCTAAGGAGTATCGAGAACCAGAGCCCTCCTTTTGGGGACTCCCACTTGTTTCCTCCTCGCCCCCTCCCTTTTGTCTGAACATCGGCTACGACTACCGTCCATTCGGGGGCCGATTGTTCCGCTAGTCGGTATGCTGTCGTGTTGGTCGATAGTAGTCTTTCGTAGCGAAGTATCTTCAGGGGTAGAAGCCGTGATTCTCTTTCTAGGAATTGCGGTTTAAGCGTTAGCCGGTCACTGATAACGGTTGCAGCCGGTCGGAGAACGGCCTCCAAGCCGTGTATATGTTGTCGGCAAAATTGAGAGTCCGCATTTCAACTTTCAGGGCGCCATTGTCGTCCTGGTCGCGGAATTCCAAGACCAAGTCTGCAAACCTCTTGACTGTTTCGACGACTGATCGGTCGTGAATGTCTTCTTTTATGACAAGTATCGCCGTTCTCTTCTTCAGCTTGACTCTTGAGGCTAACTGGCAGAAGAAGGAATAGAAGCTCTCAGGAGAGTTGATACTCCGAATGACATTGTCCAAGAAATCGCCGATAATAACCTTGCTCTCGTTCTCCTGAGCGCACTTCTCAATGAAGAGATTTACTTCCAAAAGATTGTCTGGAGAGATGATCTCGACATGAGCGGATGGGTGGGCCATTGAACTTCCACCAACAAAAGTGACCCATCCTATTCGGTTGGATTGCCCATTGCAGATTTCCTCTGGAGCGGTTGGTCCCAGAACCAGCAACGGGGGTGGGCTGTCGTGAGGCAGGGCGTCCCGAAGAATTGTCCGAATGGTTTCTCTAACGCTGACGTTTCCGCGTACGCAGGCTATGACAAGCCTGTGCCTCTCGAGTTGGCTGTCGTGCCATCCTGATTCGTTCTCATTGGTCGGCTCTTTCCCTCTTAGCGATTGAATTTCCTTTCGTGTAGCCATGTGAGTCTTCCCGTAGGAAGCTACCTTTTTTAGGTAAATGGATATAAGCTTTCCCGTTTTTCTACGGAAAAAGGTAGATTACGCCTAGAAGGCTAATCCGGAGAAGAGGGCCTGCCCATCATGCTGGGACCCTGAGGCCCCTGAGTGGTAGGTCTGGCGTCCAGCTGGCTCATTATCAAGAGCAAACTTCTGATTTCGTCAATGTTGCGCAGATTCTTCGTCAGCTGATTCCGATACTCTTCCCGAGTAGCCTTGTACTCCTGTTCAGGCATGTCTCCCGACATGAACCGACTCTCGAGAGCTAGGAGATTCTGAGGAGCATTAGTCACTTGATCCCTCAAGTCTCTGACCCTCTGAGTAAGAGTCTCTCCGAGCTGCGACATTTTGTCGGCCATCGCCCGATTTGCCCTGCCCAGTTCTTCTCTGAGCATTGTGAGTCTCTGACGGAAGCTGTTGATGTCCGTCATTACTTTGTCTATGCTGGCCTCGCTCATCTCATCTGCCCCTAAAGTTGAGCCTTAGGGCCCCGTAGGCCTCATTATGGGTGATGTAACTCTAAGGATTTGGAGACAGTTACCGTACTAAGACGGAGAATTGCTAATGCTTCTCGTCAGTTTTCGAGGAGGACGAGCCACTTGCAGAACTTGTGCTCGTTGTCCCGCTTGGCTGCGATCCCATCTCAGCTTCGAGTGGCGCCGGTGGTGGGGTTGTGAGCATAGTCCATCCTATCCACCCTGTTATTCCTAAGACTCCTAGAACAGCCAAGACCACTGGCGCTCCTAGGACCCATGGCCTCCAAGCGGAGTTTGTTAGTGCTACAATATACCCGATGAAAACTAGGACTGAGATAACGAAGATTAGTCCGCCGTAGGACTGGTCCTTGTTCACTTTCAGATCATCCTTTGCGTTTGTGCGCATAATGTCTGTATATAAATGCAATACCTTGAAAAGATTCTTTCTAGTTCTTCTTGTAGCCTGGTCGTTGAGACAGCAGTTTAGGATAGGTGAGCGCTCTGGATGGATATCCTTGGGTCTCCGACTTTATTCTTGAGACAAGTTCCGGCATAGATGTCTTGATTTCCTTTCCGTCCTCCCTAGTTCGGACTGACAATTTTTCGGATTTGAGTTCTCTCTCGCCAAAGACAACGATGTATGGGACCCAGCTCAGTTCTGCATCTCTAATTCTGCTCTGAAGCGTGTCGTCTCGATCGTCCAAGTCGGCTCTGATCCCTGCCTCCTCAAGCTTCTCTAGGATCACCATCCCATCTTTCACCAATTGCTTTGAGAGGGGGATTATTCTAGCATGGACGGGGGATACCCAGACGGGGAGCATTGGTTTCTTTCCCTGTCTTTCCATCCGTACGGCGGAGTCCAGAAGCGCGAACAGGTATCTCTCTAGTCCACCGATGACGGCAGTGTGGATGATTACGGGGTACTCTCTTTCCCCTTTTTCGTTGGCGTAGTGGATGTCGAATCGTTGCGCGTTTCCTACGTCAATCTGGAATGTACCGATCTCTCTTGGTCTGTCGAGATCGTCGATGATGTTGTACTCCACGTTCAGGACCCAGTAGTAGTGACCTTCAGGGACGAAGTTGAGGAGGAGAGGCTTCTTCTCCACTCGCGCCATTTCGATGAAGAGGTCTTTGTTGTGCTGGAAGAAAGAGCGTGTAGTGTTGTATATGGAGACGTATTCTCGGTGAATCTTACGAATCTCCTCGTAGATTCTGTCATGGACTTTTCTCCCCACATCGATTGCCTCGCTCAGGTTCTTGAGATAGATGTGGAGATCTGGCATCAGGAATTTTCGGAGACGGAAGGACAGCAGCAGCTCTCCACTTTGTTCCATCCGGTAGCTGTCTGCGACTTCGAAGGTGCCGAAGGGGAGGGTCCGGTAGCTGAGGGTCCAGTCTTTCACCATAGAAAATTGCTGGAAGCAAGCCGCGTACCTCAGTACGAAGGTGCGTTCGTCTACGTCAAGCTCGTAGGCTCGTGAGCCGAATAGCTGAAGATGTTCCTTGATCGGCTTGACATCGACATCGAACATATTGGTCCCCCTAACATTGAGGATTGGAATCCCGATTCTTCTGATGACTTGGTTCGCGTAATCGGAGAGTAGCTGGATTATCATGTCAGATTCCGGCCCAAAGCGCATTTGGCCGAGATCCGCGTATGACTCCCACTCTATTCCGAACCGTCGGGCATATTCGAGAAAGCGCGGCTCTCCCCCAGTCAGACCCTTCTTGAGCGCTTCTTTCTCCACGAGAGACTCGAACTCTTTCATTCCGGGACCGTACTGGAAGACCTCGGGAGGGTGAAGCTCCCCCTTCTCATCCATGACCATGTACTCACTCTTGAGCTGTGCCGAAACATGACGAGTCTGCTGCCCTGACGTGACAGTTCTCGACAGTTCAGAGAGCGGGTGGCCCTTGGCCGATATTGTGAAGCTCTTGTACCATCCGAACGGTGCCCTGCTTACTTCGTATCCCTTCTCGGCGAGTTTGCCTTCGAGAATTTTCAGAGTCTCAATGGCAGGTTCTCGACCTGCCAAGTCGGTTGAGAGGTGAGCGTATGGATAGATCATGACGCGGTTGGTTTTGAGCCAGCCGAGAACTTCCTCGATTGAAGCCGCGGCGTTGGTTGCGGTATTCTCGGGAGATTGTTCGTCCCCCTTCTCCACTGTAGTGAATACGACAAGCCCGTCTTGCAATGTGCCCTTCCTGGCATGGTCCGGGATCGATTCAGGTTCTTTGACGGCCTTCTCCTTTGACTCGTACTCGAACTTGTCAGCATGAATGAGAAGGAGTCTTATGGTCCGAACCTCCATCTCTCAACCTGTTTATCCTTGCGCGTCTTCTTCTTCATCTCCTTGTAATGATTCTTGCAAAGGTAGCCCCTGCCTGATGTAGAGACTTGAAGGCCGGCTCTCGAGATATCGTCGGGCGAGACGGATCTAATGGCGTCTCCTGTGCAGCCGACGACCGAGCATTTGACTCCTTTACCGACCTTTCCCAAGACGTAACCCAGACACGAACCTTTTCAGCCCTAATAGAAAGTTTCGTAGAAAGAGGACAACCCTCTAAAGAGGCAGATTTCATCGAAACAGGCAGTATGCTGTCACGAATCCAATACTTGGTTGAAGGGATCTTCCAATCTTCATCCAGACTCTTCCATAGAGCCGGACTTTCACCAAATTCACTGACTGCGCTTGGCTTCCTTCTGTGGCTCGTCGCCTCGATCATGTACTGGGGGGGCCTATCTAATTGGGAATGGGGAGCTACGATTGTCGTTCTTGTGGTTGCGGGATTCTTGGACGCGGTTGACGGAGCTATGGCGCGGAAATATGCTAGGGTTTCGAAGTTCGGAGGAGTCCTTGATAGTGTGCTTGATAGATTGGGTGAAATTGCGGTCTATGCTGGACTAGCGGCTGGCGCTCTGATCTCATTCTGGCTCGCCCTATGGGCGATGTCGGCAGCCTTGATGGTCAGTTACGTCAGGGCACGGGTCGCGGCCGAGGGCGTGACGCTGAAGGGAATAGGGATCGCGGAACGACCCGAAAGGCTGTTGATATTGGCTCTCGCGACCTTGCTCTGGCCGCTTTCTCATGCCTTTCTTTTCTGGGGGGTGTTATTGATCGCAGTATTGTCTTCGATTACGGTGCTTGATAGAGTCTATAGGGCCTCTAGGGCTTTATCTCGATGACGGGTTGAACTGTTGAGGTCCGCGTCTTTCGTCCGCGGATCGGACTTTGGAGACTCCGAAGTGGACTGCACAGGAGACACACAGGTTCTTCATGACTCGCTGGCGCGCAATGTACGCCCCTCTTGCCCGCAGCTCCTTAGCCAACGTGGGCTCAACAAGGGACACCCAAGAAGTAACTCGCTTCATCTTGTCTCTAGGACTCAACATCCCACAGTTTGAGCATTGGACTAGTTCGCTTCGGCCTTTTCCGCCCTTGCTGCGGCCTCGAGATCGTCTTTTCTTCGGCAACTCTCTATGTTTCCAAGAATAGAAGAGGGGCCTTTACTATTAACCTCTTGCTGCGGGCTCAGACCCAGAGCGCCACAGCCACCTTGGACATCGCAGTATGCGGTAACCCGACTATCGATGAACTGATCCAGAACGGTAGGGTCCGCACATTCCCGGGTGGTAGCGCTCTGTTCACGTCATGCGCGGCAGCATACCTGGGATCAAAGGTTGGGATCATTGGGACTATTGGCGAAGACTATCCTCCTAAAATCCTGAAACGTCTCAAGACACTGCATATCGATATCCATTTTCTAAGAGAGACTCCGAGGCCTTCTACAAGATTCCAAATAACTCGAAACAATGGATCTCGAAGGCTCCGACTGATTGAGCCAGGTAGCCAAGTGGTGGAACCGCGGAGTACAGGCCGCTTTCAGGGGGTCCACTTGGGACCGGTGTTCAACGAAATACAGAGTTCTCTTGTCACCACGCTTCGAAAAAGGTGCGAGTTTCTATCCGCAGATCTTCAAGGATTCATACGTACCGGATCTGCTAACGGAGCAGTCCAGACCGTTCCGCGGAGCTTAAGTCGATTAATTGGTCAGTGCGATATGGTCCAAGCCTCAATCGAGGAAGCGCGCTCTCAGACACGATCCCGTGACCCGAGAGTCATCTTGAACCGGTTTCTCGCAATGCGAGCGCAGTATGGAATTGTCACGGTGGGAGAAAAGGGATCCTGGCTAGGCTCGCAACGTGACGGCACTTACTTCGTCCCGCCTTTTTCAGACCTTAGCATTCGAGACTCAACTGGTGCCGGGGATGTTTTCGCTGGGTCCTGGCTGAGTACCTATCTCTCAACGAAGGATCCGGTCTGGGCATCGGCTGTAGGCTCGGCGTTCGGTTCGTTGGCTTCGCGGAGAACTGGCTTGGCCAAGTTCCGTATTAACAGGAGAGAATTGTTCCGTCGTGCGACCTGGGTCTATAATCATGTCAAGCCGCCGCGCCGGGAATATCGCACGGGCAACCAGTAGATATATACCGGATTTCACAAAACAACTTAGGACAAATTGAATAAGTTCAGGGCGACGTTCAAAGGCGATTTCTTTGACATAACAGTGGAAGGAGAATCAGGTCTAGAAGTCGTAATGGGGTACCTGAAACGAAAAGAAGAGATTGAAAACGCCCTCAAGTCGCAACCAACCCACGCAGCCTCATCTCCACCGCGAAAGACTGGTCCGAAACTACACCTATCCATCCACCCGTCAACCCCTCCCGAACATATCTCGCTTGCGAACCTTTCGATTCCCGACCAAGTCAAAGATGCGTTCGTGGAAAGTAAGGACGCCCTTTCGAATTGGGATACCGTCTTTCTTCTCCTACATTACTATCCCAATGGCCTAACCAACAAGCAACTGAGAAACCTTTCCGAAGAGATGGGCAAACTAATCAAGTTCTCTTGGCTTGACGGCGAATTCCACCGAACAAACAACGAAGGACTTGTCATGTCCAAGCGAGTGCCCGGAAGAAGAGAGGTCTCATACTTTCTTACCCAGCTAGGAAGAAAAAAGGCACAGGACCTCCTTCGAGACCTCCAAACCAAAACCAAGCCGAAGACGGATTGAATCGGGACATGACAAACAAGCAGGTCACCTTCAAGGGTTCAAAATTCGATGTCACAATCTCAGGGGACTCGGCAAAATCCATTGCCAAAGAGTACATGGATTTCGTCAACGATTTAGAGAGAGCCCTTGGCTCGACCCCTGCAGTCGCTGCAACTCCCAAGACCTCATCTGGCATCCGTTTGGCGCCACCTCACTCGTTATCCACCCAAATCAGCAAATTCGTGACCGAAGGCTTCTTTGACAAAGACACGACCATAACCCAAGTTAAGGAAGCCTTGGCGAAGAGGGGCATCATCAAACCGAGTACTTCTCTCTCAGGCCCTTTACAACAAGCCGTCAAGAAAGGAGTCCTCAAGAGGGACCTCCAAACGATCGCAAACAAGAAAGTTTGGGTTTATCAGAAGAGCAAATAGCCGCACTTGACAAAACCGCTCACAGTTGAAGTCGCAATCTCTACGTTCAACGATGGTCTCACAAAACTCGAAGAGACATTAGACAGGGTACGTCACGGGGGCTACTCTCTCAGCAACAAACCATATCGACCTATTTGGAAGAGTAGAACACGCAAACTTCAGGATTCTCTCTTTGCTCTAAGACGGATAGACACTCGAGATGACGCAGATATTATCTCCACTCTCGCACAGTCAGCCGAGCCGTTTTTCGACCCTACCCCACGCATGGAAAGTATGACCTCGGCTGTTGTAAAGTGCCGACAACTTTCCGCCAAGCTTCAGCTGAAGATTGACGAACAATCGGAAATTCTTCTTGACAGGAATCCATACCTTGCATTCAGGAAACTTAAGATCCTCATCCAAACATGCAAGAATGATCTCAGCATCCAAGATCCCTACACTAATGACCAGATCATCGATCGATACATCCAACCCTTGCCCAATAATGTCCGAGTGAAACTACTAACTCGCGTCATGCAGGGCAATTTCAGAGCTGCAGCCCTCGTT